>VGFC01000056.1 GCA_016869045.1 Armatimonadota bacterium | reverse complement strand
CGACCATCGCCCTGCTACGCTGCATCGGCGCCTCCAATATCGCCGCCGCCCTTCGCACTCACGGCGGCCACCCACACCGCGCTTTGGCGCTCGTGACCGCACCCGGCGGGACTATGCAATGACCCTGATTCTACGTCCTGGGCGGTTGACGGTCGCGCGCGAAGTGTGGTAGATTAGCACCTAAGGCGGCGTCCTGATAGCGCCGTCGAGGGTTGTCACTTTCGCCGCCCGGCGGTATCCGGAGCCGAGGTGGAGTTGTCTTGCCGCCGCAGGCAACGCATTCGCGTGCCTGTGGAGGTCGCTGTTGCCGCCGGGGCCAAACGGGGAGGGCCTAACGTCATGCGGGAACTGCGAGCCATCGGGTCTGTGTCCGTGGTCGCCGGCCTCATCGCCATTGTCATCGCCATCGCCGCATACGCCGCCCCGCTCGTCGATATCCAGAAGCCTCAGGACAAACAGATCATCTCCGGGACGGCGGACATCCACGTCACCTATGCGGCGGATAGCGCCAGCCCCATCGAACGCGTTCAGGTGTTCATCGACGGCCAGCTGGTTAAGGACTACCGTCTCGACAAGCCCAACCTCCAGGGCAGCGTCGCGTTCCGGTGGGACTTCACCCTGGCCACGCCCTCGCAACACAGCATCAGCGCGCGCGCGCAGGACTCCAGCGGCGCAGTGGGCGCCACGGGGATCAAGGTCGAGGTGCGCCGCAACGAGGGCGCCCAGCCGACGCCGGCCGGCGGGGCCGACCGCACGCCGCCCACGGTTGACATCTACTACCCGGCCGAGGGCCAGGTGGTGAAGGGCGAGATCCGCGTCAAGGCCGACGTCAGCGACAACGTCGGGGTGCGAACCGTCATCTTCTTCTTGGACGGCGAACTCAAGACGATGATGGTCAACAGCCCGAACTACTCGACCCGGCTTGACACCACCCGGATGACCGAGGGTGCACACATGGTCCGCGTGGCCGCCTATGACCCCGACGACAACGAGGGGAGTGCCGAGCGGACCTTCGTCGTGCAGAACCGCGAGGCCACGGCCACGCAGGGCACGGGCGATTCACGCATTGCGACGAAGTCCGATGGCGTGCTTCCGCCGCCGCCCCCGATCCCTGGAGAGTCGTCTGGGATCGGGGGGCCTGCGCCTGACGTCCGCCCGCCGGAAGTGCCCCGAGTGCAGCCAGGGGCCGGGGCAGAGGGCGCCAGGGACACCAGCGCAGGCGGCGTGCGGCCCGACCTGGTGGCGAAGCTGCCGCCTGAGCCCGCTGGCCCGGGGTCGCGACTGATCGTGGGCCGTCCCGAGGGCGGAGTCAGCGTTCCCCCGCCGGGGGCCGTAGTCCATCGGTCCACGCAAACCGGGACCCCGGGCGGCGAGTCCGTTGCGGTGCTGGGCCGGGCGACCGACTCCGGCTCGTCGCCGCGTGTTACGGTTCCCAGGGAGGGCCGGTTGCAGCCGCCGCCTCCGATCGTGAAGCACGTGGAGACCGTGCTTCCCAAGCCCAAGCCGGTTGCGAGCGGCCCCACGACGCAGTTGGCGATGCAGACCGAGGTGCGTCTGGCCTCGGCGGCGACACCAACAGAACGGCCGGTGGGCTTGCGGCCCGCCAGACCCGGCGCGCTGAAGCCTCCGCCGCCGCCCGCGACGCGCGACATGGTTGCCTTCGCCGGGATCACGGGCGAGACGACCGCGCGCACAGTCATCCCGACAGACACGGCCTGGCGCCCGAAGACGACGCAGATTCTGGGGCGCCCCGCCGTCATCCTGGCCGAGCCCGTTCCACAAGGCGCTTACGCGAGCGCCCCGATTGGCGAGCCGCGGCAGTCGCGGGTCGCGATGCTGCCTCCCAGCAGCGACGAGGGCGCCAAGAGCAAGATTGGGATTCCCGACCTCCAAGTGCAGGACATGGCGCGGTTCAGGGATGTCAAGATCGTCTTCGATGGCAAGCTGATCCCGCTGCGCGCCGCGCCCGAGGTGATCGACGGCATCAGCCTCACGCCGCTGCGTGAGGTCTTCGAGGGCTGCGACGGCACGCTGTACTGGTTCCATCAGGAGAAGCGCGTCCACGCCGTCAACCCCAAGGTTGACATGGAGCTGAGCATCGGCTCGGACACGGCCAAGGTCAACGGCGAGGCTCGGGGCCTCGCGCTGGCGCCCTACATCAAGAACGGGCGCACGATGGTCCCGCTGGACTTCCTGGCGCTGACTCTGGACGTGACGGTGTCCTTCAACTCGAGCACCGGCGAGCTGATCATCAGCCGTAACGACTTCTAGAGCTGCTCTCTACGGACGACCGGTGTACCAGGCAGCCCCAAACTCGCTTTGGGGCTGCTTCGTACTACCGGAGGCCCATTCCGAACACCTCAGGCAACGGTGACCGAGAGAATGCTACGCTTCGGGACGCAGTCCATCAACGACAAGGGCCACCTGACCATCGGCGGCTGTGATTCGCTGGACTTGGCCGCCGCGTTCGGCACGCCGCTGTACGTACTGGACGAGGCGCTGGTGCGGGAGAACTGCCGGTCGTACCGGCGGGCGTTCGGGGAGCGCTACCCAGAGGTCGAGGTCGCCTTCGCGGGCAAGGCGCTGCTGTGCCAGGCTGTCTGCGCGATCATGCAGCAGGAGGGCATGCTGCTCGATGTCGCGTCCCGCGGCGAACTCCACACGGCGCTGACCGCCGGGTTCCCCCTGGAGCGCATCCATCTCCACGGCAACTGCAAGACCGAGGTCGATCTCGACTTCGCCCTCGACTCCGGCGTGCATCGCGTCGTCGTGGATAGCCTCCCCGAGCTGCGCTTGCTCTCCGAACTCGCGAGCCGCCGGGGGATCGCGGCCGACATCCAGATCCGCGTCGGGCCGGGGGTCAAGACCCAGACGCACACGTTCATCCAGACCGGCCAGGATGACAGCAAGTTCGGGCTGGGCATCGCCTCCGGGGCGGCGCTGGAGGCCGCGAAGCTGGCTGCCGATTCCGACTCCATCCGGCTGTGCGGCATTCACGCACACATCGGTTCGCAGCTTTTCGGCCTCGATTCCTACCGCCGGGCGGTCGAGGTGATGATGGAGTTCGCAGCGCGGGTCGCGGCGGTTAACGGCGGCCTCGAGGAGGTCAACCTCGGTGGAGGTCTGGGCATTCAGTACACCCATGAGGATGCCCCTCCGACGATCGACGAACTGGCCGAGGTCATTGCCTCTGCCATGAAGGCGGAGGCCGAGCGTCTTGGCCTTGCACTCCCGCGACTGATGTTGGAGCCGGGTCGGTCGATCGTCGGGCCCGCGGGCACGACGCTGTACCGCGTCATCGTGGTGAAGGAGCTGCCGGGCGTGCGGACGTACGTCTCGGTCGATGGCGGGCTGTCGGACAACCCTCGCCCCTGCATGTACGGCGCCGAGTACGAGGCGGTGATCGCCAACAAGGCGGACCAGAAGCCCGAGATGACCGTGCGCGTCTCGGGTGCGCACTGCGAGACCGACACGCTGATCCCGGAGGCGACGATCCAGCACGCCGAGCCTGGTGACGTGCTGGCGGTGTTCGCCACCGGCGCCTACAACTACGCGATGGCCTCCAATTACAATCGCTTCTGCCGGCCGGCGATGGTGACGGTGTACGACGGCCGGGCCGAGATCATCATCGAGCGCGAGCAATTGGACGACCTCATCCGGCAGGACCGAGTGCCGGAGCGACTACGCCAAGGCGGGTAGCAGCCGATCCTCTCGGGAGTGCGGGTGAGGCGACCCTCAGCCCTACGACCATGAATGCGGATGTCACGGCGGAGGACCTGTGGGGGCGCATGAGTCCCGCGTCCCGGAGTCTGTGCCGCCGGGTGGCAGAGACTGCAGAGGGGCTGGGGCTGCCGCTCTACTTGGTCGGCGGCTCTGTCCGCGACCTGCTCTTGGGTGCGGGGGAGTTCGACCTCGACTTCGCCGTGGAGGGGGACGGGCCTGCGCTGGCCCGGGAAGTTGCTCGCCGGCTGGGCGGCTGGGTGGAGGGGCCGAGTCAGTTCCTGACCGCGGCGGTCGTGCTGCCGGACGGCAGGCGCCTGGACGTGGCGACCACCCGGCAGGAGACGTATCCCGAACCGACGAAACTGCCCGTTGTTCAGCGGGCCGATGTTCGGGCCGATCTGCGTCGGCGCGACTTCTCCGTCAACGCGCTGGCGCTGAGCCTGACCCTCTCGGGCGTCGGCGAGCTGATCGATCCCTGTGGCGGCCGGGCGGACCTCGCGGGCAGGGTCATCCGCGTGTTGCACGATCGCAGCTTCTCGGACGATCCCACGCGGCTCATCCGTGCGGCCCGCTTCTGTACGCGGCTCGGCTTCGCGATGGAGCCGGCCACGCGTCGTCTCGCGAGCGAAGCAGCCAAGGAGGCGCTGTTGGAGCGCGTCACCGGCGCCCGCGTGCGCGAGGAGGTCGCGAAGCTGCTCGGGGAGCCGGATCCTGGGGCGGTGCTGGAGTGGCTTGCTCGCATCGGCGCCCTTCAGCAGGTGCTTCCCGGCCTCCGCCCCGACCAGCGCCTGTTCGTGTGGCTGGGACGGGCTGGCAGGGGGTTGGCGGCCCTGCGGACCGGACGGCCGCCCCTGCGTCGCTGGCCGCATCTGCTCGGCGTGTTGGGCCTCTGGGGTGACGCGCAGGCGCTGGTCGCGCGCCTTGATCTCGACGGGGAGGCCGCGGAGATCGTCAGCGAGACGGCCCGCGGGGCCTCGGCGGGCGTTCCGCCGGAGGTTGGGTCCCATCGAGGCGTCCCGGCGGTCGCGCTGGACGAGGCGCTGGAGGGCTGCTCGCCGGCGCGGCTGTTAGTCTGTTGGCTGGGCAGTGGCCCTTTGGGCAAGCGCCGCCTGGAGCGGTACGCGCACGATCTGGGTCCGCAGACCTCAGATGTGAACGGTCACGACCTGCAGCGCGCCAGCGTCGCGCCGGGGCCGGCGGTCGGCGTGGGCCTGCGGGCGGCACGACGGGCGAAGCTCAGCCGCGGCAGCGGCGCCGAGGAGCAGACTCAGGCCGCCCTGGCGGCCGTGGACGAGTGGCGGCGCCCCGTGCGGCGCGCCGGACGCAGAGGATAGCACCCATGTCACCCCTGTGGGGTCTCATCTCCGGCGAGCCCAATGCCCTGCCCGAGTTCCTGAGCTTCGCGGTCGCCATCGTGATCGGGATCACCGTCCATGAGTTCGCGCACGCCAAGGCGGCGCAGATGGCGGGCGATCCTACGCCCGGCCAGCACGGGCGAGTGACGCTCAACCCGCTAGTGCACTTCGACCCGATCGGCACCATCGCCCTCCTGCTCGCGGGCTGGGGCTGGGGACGGCCGGTGCCGGTCAACCCGTTCCTGATGCGCCGGCCGCGGACGGACAACATCCTCGTCTCCCTCTGGGGCCCGCTGTCGAACTTCATCGTGGCCGCCGTGTTCGCCATCCCGTTGCGCTTCGGCTTCGCCGGGGACTATGGCATCGTGCTCGTCTACATCGTCATCCTGAACCTGGTCCTGGGCACCTTCAACCTGCTGCCCATCCACCCGCTGGACGGCTCGCACATCGTGTCGGGCCTGCTCCCGCTCCAGCAGGCGCGGAAGTACGACCTCTTCATCCATCAGTACGGTCTGCTGCTGATGCTCTTGCTGATCGTCACGCGCGAATGGACGCTGCACTACCTGGTCGGCGTGCCCGTCAACCTGCTGTTTGGCCTGCTGACCGGCGGGAGCGGCATCCTCTGAGGAAGCGGGACGGGCGGGGTCGCCCGTTTCACAGGCGACGGAGGGTTTCGGCAATGGGTACGATCCAAGCCGGGGACGTTGTGTGCGTGATTCCCTGCGCGGGCAAGGGCACGCGCATGCAGCCGCTGACCTACACGCGGCCGAAGCCGCTGCTGCCCGTGTGCAATCGACCGATCATCGGCCACATACTGGAGGCCGTGGCCGGAACCGGGATCACGCAGGCCTGTCTGGTCGTGAGCCCCGACCACGGGCAGCTGGACGACTACCTGCAGGACAACACGCCCTGCGGCCTTCGCGTCGAGTCTGTCGTCCAAGACGAGCCGAAGGGGCTCGGGCACGCGGTCCTCTGTGCGAGGGAGTTCGTCGGAAAGGCCCCGTTCATCGTCTACCTCGGCGACTCACTCTATGGCGATCAGATCAAGCAGTTCGTGGAGCGGTTCGTGAGCGGCTGGCCGAAGGGGCTGCTGCGGCTGCAGGAGGTTGCCGAGCCGCAGCACTACGGGGTTGCGATGCTCGATGAGGACGGCCGAGTGAGGAGGGGCGTCGAGAAGTCCAAGGAGTTCGTGTCCGATCTCGCCATCACCGGGATGTACGGCTTCCGATGGTCGTTCTTCTGTACGCTCGCGAGGACGATGCCCGGCGAGGGCGGCGAGATCCAGATCACGGACGCGATCCAGGAGGTCCTCGAGGAGGAGCCGGGCGTATGGGGCGAGGTGTATGAAGGGCTGTGGGCGGACTGCGGCCGACCCAGCCAGTTCCTGGCGGCCAATGCGGAACTCCTGGGCGAGCTGGTGGGGGCCGTCGATCCCACGGCCGAGGTGATCGGGCCGCCGCCGGGGAGCCAGGTGCGGATCGGCCCGGACTCGCTGGTGCACAACACGACCTTCCGCGGTTCGGTGCTGGTTGGCCGAGGGTGTCGGCTGACCAATGCGACGATCTCGGGCCCGTGCTCGATCAACGACGAGGCGGTGATCGCCGACTCGGTGGTCCACAACGCCATCATCGACGAGCGCGCCCGTATCCAGGGCTTCCGCGGCGGCGTGTGGGACTCGATCGTTGGCATCGATGCGGAGCTGAGGAACGATGGCGGCAACGGGAGCCTCTCGGGGGCGGTGGTGGGCGACGGCTCCTGCGTCCGGTTGGGCTGATCTGTAGCGAGGGCAAGGTCGCCAGTGGCAGACCGATCCAGGCAGAGTCTCATCGAGCAGCTCGAGCTGTTCAGCGGCCCCCGGGTCACCATTGCGATCTTCGAGGGGCCGCTTGATCTGCTGCTGCACCTCGTCCGGCGGCAGGAGGTGAGCATCTACGAGCTGCGGATCGCCGAGATCACGGGCGAGTACCTGCGGATGCTCGGCGCGATGGCCGATCTCAACATCGAGGTCAGCAGCGAGTTCCTGGTTCTCGCTTCGACCCTCTGCCTGCTGAAGTCCCGGTTGCTGTTGCCCTCCACGGAGCAAGAGACCACCGAGGAGGAGGCCGCTGAGGACCTCGAAGACCCGCAGGTGGAACTGGCCCAGCGCCTGGCGGAGTACCGCGTGTTCAAGGAGGCCGCGGATGCCCTGGAGGACGCGCGGCGGCTCCGACAGAAGATATACCTGCGTGCGGAGAACGTCGATCCCGAGCTGCACAGTGGGCCGATCCTGCTGGAGGATGTCTCGGTCTTCGACCTGGTCGCGGTGTTCCAGGACCTGCTGAGCCGCGCCACCGAACCGCCGATGGCCATGCTGCCGCGCGAGACGGTAACGGTAAGGGACCGGCTGCACGCGATCATGGGGCTGCTCCAGGAGAATCCCGAGCGCTCCCTGACGTTCTATGACTTGGTCACCTTCCCGACCACGCGGATCGTCGTCATCATGACCTTCCTCGCGGTCCTGGAGCTGATCCGCCGTCGCCGCATTCTGGTGGCGCAGGAGGAGCCCGGCGGGCCCATCCTCGTCCGTCTGGCGGCGTGACCATCGTCCCGGAGATCATGAACGCGAACTCTCTCGAAGACCTCGCGCGCGCAATCCAGTGCCTGCTCTTCGCCAGCCCGGAGACGCTCCCTGGGGTGCGACTGTGCGAGATCCTGGAGGCCGACAAGGACACCATCGAGCAGGGCGTCGAACTCCTGCGGGAGATGCTGACGGGCGGCGGCCTGCAGGTCGTCGAGATCGCGGGCGGCTACCAGCTCGCAACCAGACCCGAGTACGCGGGCGTAGTCTACAGGCTGCTCCAGCCGGCGCCCGCCCGGCTCAGCGCCCAGGCGCTGGAGGTGCTGGCGATCATCGCCTACCGGCAACCGATGACGCGGCCGGAGGTCGATGACATTCGCGGCGTCAACTCGCAACACGCCGTGGCCACGCTGGTCGAGAAGGGACTCGTGACGACCGTCGGGCGCAAGGAATCGGTCGGGCGGCCGCTGCTGTACGGGACGACGCCGCACTTCCTGACGAGCTTCGGGCTGCGCGACCTCCGGGAGCTGCCGAACCTGGAGGCCCTGCGCACTGCCGTCGTCGAGGAAGCGCCCATCGTGCTGCACGGCGTGTCCCAGACAGGGGAGGAGTTCGAGGAGGAGGCCGAGGACGCGGAGGATTTCGAGCCGGTGATGACGCCGGCTGATTCGGAACCCGATCTCGAAGAGGGCGAAGGGGACCTGGAAGAGGTCTAGGCCCCGCCGCCGTCTCTCTGGCCACCATGACTCGTCGCACATCGGTCGCCGTCGCGCTTGCCGCGGTCCTCCCGTTCGTCCTCTCGTTGGGGCGGGCACATGCGGCGGACGCCACGCGTCAGGCGCCTCCCGCTGCGGGGACCGACCGGCTGGGCCTATCCGCCCAGGCGGCGATTCTGATGGACGTCGCAACGGGCCAGGTGCTCTACGAGCACAACGCGGACGCGCCGCGTGAGCCCGCGAGCCTGACCAAGCTCATGACCGGCCTGCTCGCGGTTGAGGCGGGCGATCTCGACCGGACGGTGACCGTCTCGAAGACAGCCGCCGATACGGGTGAGGCGTCGGCGAATCTGCAGCCCGGCGACCAGCTGACGCTGCGCGACCTGCTGTCGGCTGCGCTGCTGCCCTCGGCGAACGATGCCAGCGTCGCGATCGCGGAAGCGCTCAACGGGTCGGTGCCGTCCTTCGTGGAGCGCATGAACGCCCGCGCGGCGGAGCTGGGGCTCCGGGAGACGCACTTCGAGAACCCGCACGGCCTGCCGGGCGCGGGGCATGTCAGCTCGGCGCGGGACCTGGCCGTCATCGCGCGGGAGGCCTTGCAGCACGAGGAGTTCCGCAGTACTGCGCGGCTGGAGAAGGCGAAGCTCTCCTTCCGGCCGCGCGGCGCAAAGGGCCCGCAGACTCGGGAGGTGCTCAGCACGAACCGCCTCCTGCGCCACGAGCACCCCGAGCGCTGGGGCCTCGCTGACGGGGTGAAGACGGGGTACACCAAGGCCGCCGGGCGCTGTCTGTGCGCCTCGGCCACTGAGGATGGCTGGCAGCTCCTCGCGGTCGTCCTGGGCTGCACGGACTGCTGGGCCGACGGGCGGAAGCTGCTGACCTGGGGCTTCGAGCAGTACCGCCGTGAGTGCATCGTGACGGCCAACGCCACGATGGCCCAAGTGCACATCGTTGGTGGCCGGCGGCCCACGGTGCGGGCGGTAGCGAAGTCGTCGATCGACCTGATCGTGCCGCTGGGGGAGTCGGCGCCGACGGCGCGGGTCTCCGAGACCTACGCGGAGGCCCCGATCAGCGTGGGGGACGAGGTCGGCGAGCTGGTTGTGTGCCGGATCGACGGGGTGCAGCTCAGCGCTACGCTGGTGGCGACGGAGGACGTGCCTCAGTCGCTGCTGGCGCGCCTGGGGCGGCACGGCAGCGCGCTGATCGCGGCCGTGCTGGTGCTGGCGCTCCTGGGAGCGGTGCTGGTCCATGGAGCAGTTGCAAAGGCTGTTGGCGCGCGCCGGCGTCGGCTCGCGCAGAGCGTGCGCCCAGATCGTGAAGGCGGGGCGCGTGACGGTCAACGGGAGCCCGGTGCTGCACCCGGGGCTGAAGATCGACGCCGCACGCGATCGGGTGCGGCTTGACGGACGGCCGGTTGAGCCGCCGTCGGCCGAGCTGCACCTGATGCTCAACAAGCCGGCGGGCTACCTGTCGAGCCGCCGCGATCCGCGCGGCCGGCGAACCGTGATGGACCTGCTGGAGCCGGCCCAAGCCCGGCTGGTGTATCCGGTCGGGCGGCTCGACCGCGATGCGACGGGGCTCCTGCTGCTGACGAACGACGGCGAGCTCGCGCACCGCCTCATGCACCCAAGCTACCACGTACCGCGCGCGTACGAGGTGGAGTGCGAGGGCCAACCGGGACGCACGGCGCTGGACCGCCTTGCGTCGGGTCTGATGCTGGATGACGGCACGACCGCGCCGGCCCGCGTGAGGGCGCATCGGCTCTCGCCGCACGGCAGCCGCGTCAAGATCACGTTGCGCGAGGGCCGCAAGAACCAGGTGAAGCGCATGTTTGCCGCCGTCGGGCATCCGGTGCGTTCCCTGCGGCGCGTCTCGCTCGGGTCGCTGCACCTCGGACACATGGAGCCCGGGACCTATCGTGAGTTGCGGCCGGCGGAGGTCGCGGCCTTGAGGGAGGCCGTCGGCCTGGCCGGGCCTGCCGAAGATGCCGAGCCGTAAACTGCGGGCTGTGGACCGCGGACTGATACTGCGAGGTAGGGTGAGATGCCGAAAGAGATCGAGTCGATGCCGGTCTTTCAGAAGGGCGAGATCCATCCCGCGCCGATTGCGCTATTCCGCTACGCCGGCTCGGTGGCGTCCGAGTTGGCCGACGGCCTGACGCGCGATGAGGCGCTCGCGATGTACGACTGCATGTGCGCGATCCGGTTGCTCGAGGAGCGGATCGCGGAGCTGAAGTCGGGGCGCTGCAAGCTGCTCCCCCGCTGGCGCTTCGTCGGCGCCACGCACCTGTCCATCGGGCAGGAGGCCGTGGCCGTCGGCGCGATCCAGCCGCTGAACCACCACGACCACATCACGTCCACCCATCGCGGTCATGGGCACTCCATCGCCAAGGGCTTCTTCGCCTTGCGCGAGATGGGCGAGGGCGAGCTGCGCAACTTCGTGGAGGGCGCGGGCTACGGCGAGCGGTACACGGGTCCTGAGGAGCCGCCCTGCACCGAGGGCGAGGCCGCCGAAGCGGCGCTGCAGATGCACCTGAACCGCACCATGTCCGAGCTGTTCGGCAAGGAGGCCGGCTACTGCCGGGGCCGGGGCGGCGGGATGCACATCGCCGACTTCAACGTCGGCCACCTGGGCGCCAACGCCATCGTGGGCGGCAGCTACGCGATTGCGACCGGCGCGGCGATGGCGAACCTCTGGCTCGGCGAAGATCGGACCGTGCTCTGCCTCGTCGGCGACGGCGCGACAAACAACGGCATCGCCCACGAGGCCATGAACATGGCCTGCATGGACCAGATCGGCTGGATGTTCGACAAGGGCCTGCCGATCATCTACCTCGTCGAGAACAACCAGTACGGCATGACCGGCAAGCAGGCCGGCGAGGTCACTGGAATCGAGCACCTCGCCCAGCGCGGTGCGGGCTACAACCGTGTCAGCATGAGGGCCGAGGCGGTCAACGGCATGGACCCGCTGGCCGTGCGGGACGCCGTGCGGCGGGCGGTCGAGGCCTGCAAGGCGGGCGAGGGGCCGATCCTGCTGGAGTGCCTCACCTACCGCTACATGGGCCACAGCCTCAGCGACGACGGCACCGCGTACCGCAGCGCTGAGGAGAAGCAGGCCTGGGTCGATCTCGACCCGACCGTCTCCTATCCCCGCGCGCTCGCGGAGGCCGGCGTGGCGACCGAGGCGGAGCTGCAGGAGCGCCGGGAGCGGATGCTCGAGCGCATCGATAAGGCGACGCTGTTCGCCTCCGACGCGACGGAGCCCGACCCCAAGACGATGTACGAGGGGCTGTTCGCGGACACCACCAGCGAGTCCATCGACGCCTCCCTGCGCACGCCGGATGCCGAGATCCTCGCCGAGACGAAGATCGCGACGCGCGATCGCAGCAGCCGCATCCTCTACCGCCACGCGGTGGCCGAGGCCATCATGGAGGAGATGATCCGCGACCGGCGCGTCGTGTTGTTCGGCGAGGATGTTGCGGAGTACGGCGGCGCGTTCGGCGCGACGCGCGGGCTGTTCGAGATCTTCGGCCGCAAGCGCGTCTTCAACACCGCGATCTCCGAGGCGGCCATCTGCGGCGCGGGCGCGGGAATGGCAATGGCAGGCATGAGGCCCATCGTCGAGCTGATGTACATCGACTTCATCCTCATGGCCATGGACCAGGTCGGCAATCAGTGCGCGAAGGCGCGCTACATGTTCGGCGGGAAGGCCACCGTGCCGATGGTCATCCGCACCTCCGTCGGCGGCGGCAAGGGGTACGCCGGGCAGCACTCCCAGAGCCTGGAGGCCGTGGCCACGATGATCCCCGGCCTCAAGGTAGTGGCGCCGTCCACGGCGCAGGATGTCAAGGGACTGCTCAAAGCGGCGGTGCGCGACGACAACCCCGTTGTCTTCATCGAGCACCAGAACCTCTACGTCGAGAAGGGCGAAGTGCCGGAGGGGGAGTATACGATCCCGCTGGGCGTCGGCGCGATCCGCCGCGAGGGGACGGACGTTACGGTCGTTGCCTACAGTGCCATGATGCTGGTCGCGGAGAAGGCGGCGGAACTCGCAGCCGAGGAGGGCATCTCGGTTGAGTTGGTCGATCCGCGCACGCTGATCCCGCTGGATGAGGACCTGATCGTCAACTCCGTCCGCAAGACCGGGCGCGCCGTGCTCCTGTCCCAGGCGCCCGCGACGGGGTGCTTCGCCGAGCACATAGCGCACGTGATCAACGGGGCGTGCTTCGGCTGCCTGAAGGCCCCGGTCCGCATCGTGGCGGCATATGACGTGCCGCCTCCGATGGCGCAGTCGCTGGAGACCGAGAACCTGCCCTCGCCCGAGAAGGTCCTCGGTGTGCTGAGAGAGCTGGCCTTGAAGTAGGGCGCGACGTCCCGCAATCCGCAATCGAACATGGGGGGAACCCGAATGGCCGCCACAGCCACCACGTGCACCAACTACGAGCTGAACCTGAAGATGTGCCCGTGCACTTCGGACTGCGAGCGGCGCGGCATCTGCTGTGAGTGCATGAACTTCCACATGCACAGCACGCAGTGGCCCCGATCTGCCTGCATGAGGGGCACGCCCCGCCCCGCGAGCACGCTCGACTTCCCGCTCGCGATCCCTGCGGACTGCGCGAGCCATCCCCGCAACCTGGAGATGTGCCCCTGCACCTACGACACGTGCGAGCGCCGCGGGTTCTGCTGCGCCTGCGTGCGCAACCACTGGAAGGAAGATGCCAGCAGCGCGACGGCCTGCATGAGGGACTAGATGGGAACCCGCGACTCTTGTCCTCGTTGCCCTCATGTAGGGGCGTGATTCATCACGCCCGCCCATGTAGGGGCGCCATTCATGGCGCCCGAGAACCGATATCGCGGATTCCTGGCTAGAGGGTCCGCGACGCTTCCATCAGCAGCGTCGTCGGCACGCCCGGCAGCTTCTCCCAACCGCCCAACTCCTCGATGCGCGTGACGACGAGGCCCGTCTTCCGCATCGCGTCGAAGTACTCGCTGATGGGATGCAGGAAGTTGGGCACGATGTAGCGCTGGCCCTCGTGGCTGAAGGCGGTGCGGAACCCCAACAGCAGATTGGTTGGGTGGAAGTCGGTGACGATCAGCCGTCCGCCCGCTGCAACGCGCGACGCCAGCCGCGCCGCGGCGTCGTGCAGCGCCTCCACATGGCTGAGGACGAGGCAGCACAGGACCAGATCGAACTGACCGAGTCGGTCGTCCAGGCTGTCGATGCCCCCGCCTCTCAGGTCAAGCTCCACGCCCGCCGCCTCCGCTTTGGCCCTCGCTCGATTGAGCATCTCCGGCGCCGGGTCCAGGCCGACGACTCGCGCCCCTGCCGCGGCGAGCGGAACGGCGTGTCGGCCGGTGCCGCAGCCGACATCAAGCACCTTCAGGCCCTCAGCCTTGCCGATCGCTTCCCGGATGACCTCCTCCTCGCCAAGCACCACTGGGTTGTCCATCTCCGCGTCATAGCTCAGCGCCCACAATGAGTAGCTTTCCAGCGCAGGCGCTTCATGCCGAGTTCCCACGTCGGCGGGCGGGTGCTCCAGCAGGTCCGCGCAGTCGCGCAGAACCTGCGGCAGGTCGGCGGTCGCGCGCTCGAACTCCTCCTCCGTACTCTCGCCATGTTGCCGAATGCGTGAGAGGCACTCCGCCATTGCTCGCTGCACGATTCGGCGCCTGGGGCCGTGGTCCATCAGCAGCTCCTTGCGATAGTGGGGATCCGGGGACATGACCCAATTCGCGCCGTCTGCGAATTGGGATCGTGTCCCCCAGTTCCCTGTTCAGCGGATGCAGAGGAGTCGTCCGTCCGTGAGCCCGATGTAGACGCAGCCGTCGGAGATGGCCGGTGAGGAGACGGTGCGCGCGCCGAGGGCGAGGCTCTTCAGCGGCTGCCGGGCGGTCGTGTCGAACTGCGACAGCATTCCGGCGTAGTCGGCCAGGTGCAGGATGCCGTTGGCGACCGCGGCGCTGCAGTCGGAGGGGATGAAGCTCGCCCGGTTGCCGAGGGTCGTGGAGGCGAACCCACGCCTCCCGGTCGCTAGCGCCGCGCTGCGCAGTACTGCGTTCCAGTTGCCATAGCCCTCGCCCGTGAGAAACCAGATCTGGTCGCCAACTACCGTCGGACAGGTGGACACGGACATCAGGTGCTCCTTGTCCGTCTGCCAGGGGTTAAGCTTCGGCGCGCCCCATCGGCGCTTCCCGGTCGCGAGGTCGAGGACGTGGATGACAAGGAAGTCGTCCGGCGTCAGCCTGGTGGGCGCCATCGAGGCCACCACGACCGCGTCGCTGGCAATCACCGGGCACGCGAGGATCGGCCCACCCGCAGGGTAGCTGTCGGTCGGCTGGGCCGGCTTGCCCCATGCCGACGTGCCGTCCCTCAGGTGCACACACCGCACGTGCTGGTCCCAGTCGCCGTAGACGACGAGGTCCCCGGCCGCCGCGGCGCCCGCATGGACCTCGCCAGCGGCTTCGGTCCTCCAGACGACCTCGCCGGTCGCAGCGTCCAGGGCGTACAGACGTCCGTCCGTGCTGCCGCAGATGACCTTCCCGTCGATGAGCAGGGGCGGAGCGATGACGGCCCGGCCGGTGCGTGCCTTCCATGCCGGCTCGCCCGAGGCGGCGCTGAGTGCATAGATGTAGCCGTCCCCACAGCCGAAGTACACGCGCTCGCCATCCACGCAGGGCGAGGAGACGATCGGACTGCCGATGACGGTACGCCAGCGCGGCTGGCCGGTCGAGGCTTCGACCGCATGGACCGTTCCGGTGGAGGTTGCGGCATATACCACGCCGCCGAGCACCGCCGGGGAGGAGTCCACCGGGCCCCCCAGGTCGGCCGACCAGGCGACGGCTGTCAACTCGGGCGTGGTTGACTCCGCCCATCCGCTGCGTGCCGGATCGTGCCGGAACATCGGCCAGTCCGCGGCGACGGGCCGGGCCCCCAGGGTGGTGGCGACAAGCACCGCCGCCCAGGCGTAGATCGATCCTGGTCTCAGGCCCAACTTCATGTTCCTGGTCCTTCCCGACGGGCGAGGGCTGGAGTGGAAACGGGCGCCGGTCATACGAACACACGGCGCCCGTCGATGGTTCGCGTCGGCGACTGTGGCCCCCGGGTCTAGACGCCGGGATCCGGCGGCCGCTGTCCCAGCAGCACCCGACCGATGTCCACCTGCTGGCCCACGGCCCCCACGGTGCCCTTGAGGATCTCGGGGTTCAGCACCTCACCGTAACCTGCCTGGGGCGTCACCACGATCGTGAAGGCCCCCACAGGCACGTTGTTGATGACGAACCGGCCCGTGCCGGGCTGGCTGAGTGCGCTGCGATTGCCGATGGCGGCCGTCTGCCCGCCGAGCGCAACGAACGTCCCGCCCGAGCGGCCGTAGATCTCGCCCGTCACCGTTCCGCCCGTTGGGTTGGGAGGGATGACGTTGTTCGCGCTATCGCCGCAACCCGCGAGTACCGCCAGGCACACCAGCGTAACGACCAGGAGCAAGCCAGTGCCGATCTTCATTCGGTTATCTCTCCTTCTGCGTCTGCGTCGGCAAGGACAGCGCCCTTCCCGCCGCTCTTACCGGTTCACAAAAACGGTCTGCAGGGCGCTCGCGCGCTGACCATCGGGCGTCGCCGCCTCGATCCGCACCAGGTAGCGACCGGCCGGTACCCGCGTCTGCGCCTCGGACTTCAGGTCCCAGTTCAGCGTGTTCGCGCCCGCGGCAACCGAGCTGCCCCGCGTGAGCGTACGGATCGGCCGCCCCGCGACGTTGAGGACCTCTGCCGTGATCTCGGCGTCCGCCGCCACCGTGTAGCTGACAGCCGCCAGGTTCGGCCTGACCTGCACACCCGTCGTGCGGATCGTCAGCCCGGCCGCCGTGCGCGGCTTCACCTCCAGGCGGAACTCGCGCGGCGCGCCGTCACCGCTCGGGTAGACGTAGCTCGGCATCGTCCGCGCGTACAGCCGCTTGCCCGCCGCCACGTCAACCAGGGTGATCGTCAGGTCCTCAGGCACTTCGCTCAGATCGGGCAGCGCAAGCTCCACATCGGTGCTGGGCGCTGCGCCCATTACGCTGAACGTCCAGGTGAGTTCCTTCGCGGCCCGCCCCTTGAGGTCGAAGGCCAGGCTGCGTCCGTCGGCGCCCTGCAGGACCACATCAACGACGCCCGGCAGGGACGGCGGATTCGGCACGGCCAGGGCGCCCGTCGCGGCTGAGACGCCGACGGCGGTGCAGGCGTCGGTGGTCCCCGCTGCGGCTGCCACGATCGGGATGCGCCAGTTGCCACGGTTGGCGACCCGCGCTGGAGCATCCGGCGCAACCGCGGCCGGCGCGGCGCCCGGAGGCAGCGCGGTGATGGTGAGGGCCGGCGCGTCGCTCAACAGCCAGACGCCCTCCCAGGCCTCGATCCAGCGTCGCCCGCCGAGCGCAGCGATGTCCGACACGATCGCGTATCGGCCGCCCTCCAGGACGAACCCGTACGGGGCCATCGCACCCGCTGCACTCGGAACGAGGTTGGCGAACCCGAGTGCCGACGGGAACGGGTTGGCCGCCATCGTCCACCCTTCGTCGATCACGAACACGTACGGGTCAGTGATCGGCACCGGTGTGCCGGCCACCTGGATGGTCGTGCGCGCCGGGTACTTGACGAAGAAGCCACGTCCCGGAATGACCTGCAGGGCGTCGTGCCCTGGATCGGAGTCGGCCGTCACGTAGCGTGGAGGCGATTCCGTGCCGACCCAGCGCGCCACCTGAGTGGTGCCGAACACGACGACCGGGTCGTTGTCTCGCGGCGTCGCCGGCACACCCACGAAGTGCCTCCCCGCCGTGAACGTACGGGTCAGCACCGGGTAGCCGATGAAGTCGATGCCGGTGAAGTCCCGGTCAACGATCAGGTTGGCGGCCGTCACGCCCGGCGCGGGCTCGAAGATGTACCCATCGCGGCTCGCGACGATTGTGCGCTGGCCGGCCTTCACTCCCGTGAGAGTGTACTGCCCGGCCTGGTTCGTGACCGCAACACTCGTGCCGCCCTGCACCTCCACCTTCACGCCGCTCAGGCGGTTCCCGGCCGGATCCTGGATCGTGCCGCTGATGCTGAAGGTGCGCGCCGTGGCCGTGAAGTCGATGCCCGTGGCGTTGGCGCTCGCTACCACCGCAACCCGGGAGGCCGGGTTGAAGGTGTAGTTCGTGAGACTGGGCGTGATTGTGTAGCTGCCGCTGGCCACGTTGTCCAGCCGGTAGCGGCCATCGACGTCGGTGATCGCCGTCCGCGTCCCGTCGGTGATGGTCACCCCTTGCAGGCCCTGGCTGCCCTCGAGCACACGCCCCTCGATGGCGTAGAGCGTCCGTGTGGCGTCGAAGTCCACGCCCGACGCGTCCAGCTCAGGGTTCCCGTCGCCGTCCTTGTCCTTCAGGCCTACGTAGACCCGTTCGCTCGGCTTCCCGGTCTTGCGGGAGATGAAGGTGTAGTCGGTGAGCGTCGGCTCTACCACGTACGTCCCGTCCAGTAGGCCGGTCGCCTCAAAGACGCCCGTGCCGACGCTGATGACCGTCTTCACCAGAGCGCCCGTGGCGAAGTCGATGATCTTCACCCGCACGCCGGGCACGCCGACCTTGCTGGCCGTCGTACCGTTGGTCACCGTCTCCTCGATCGTACCGGTGATCGAGTACGTCGGCGGCGGCTCCGTGCGGAAGTGCCACGTCTTGCCGGTCCTCGGGTTGCCCGCCAGGTCCTTCGCCGTCGCCCGCACCTTGACGCTCTGCCCGTTCGCGAAGTTCGTTGGCGGGTCGTAGGTCACCATATAGGACGTGGGCGAGAGCTGCTTGAAGTTCGCACCGGTCAGCGTGATCGGTGCGTTGTCGATGAACAGCTCCACAGATGCCACGTCCACGCCGGAGATGTTGTCGGAGACGCGGAAGGCGATCGGCGTGTCAACCGGCACGTTGGTCGCCTGATCCGCCGGGGTCAGTTGGTCGATGACCGTGCTCGACACATCCGGCAGGGTCGTGAACGAGTACTGAACCGTGGACATCGCGTTGCCCGCGACGTCGGAGGCGTCCACCGTCACGGTGACCGTCTCGCCCCAGTCGAAGTCGGCCGGCGGGTTGTACAGCACCGTCGTCAGCGCCGGCGTGCCGCCGATCTGCAGGGCGCCGCTCACGTTGGTCCCGTTCACCGTCACGTGGATCGACGCCGGATCGACGCCCGAATGGTCGTCGGTCAACTCGAAGCTGATGTTCGTATCGATCGGGACGTTCGTGTCGCCGTCCGCCGGTTGCGCGTTCTGGAGCTGCGGCGCGTTGACATCCGTCTCCGTGAAGAAGCTGAACGTCGTCGTCAGTGTGTTGCCGAACAGGTCGGTGGCCCTCACCTCAACCGTCACCTGCTGGTTGTACAGTAGGTCGATGGGCGGGTCGTAGGTGACATTCCACGCCTTCGTCGTGCCGCTGAACTGCAGCGCGGCGCTCACGTCCGTCCAGCCGCCGCCGTCAGCCGGAGCCTGCTGGATGCGCACCCGGATGTCGCTGGTCTGCACGCCGGAGCCCGGATCCTCGATGCGGAACAGGATGTCCGTGTCCAGCGGCACGTCGGTCGAGCCGTTGGTCGGGCTCTCGCCGATCATCACCGGCGGGTTGGTGTCCGCGGTGCTCACTTTGCGCCACTTGACGTTCGCGTCGCGATTCGGGACCTCGTCGGAGACCGCGACCGCTACGTACTTGTCTCCGTCGGGTCCGCCGGTGTTGATCTGCACCGTCTGCGTGCCCGCCAACGGTGAGGCGACCGGCGTCAGGGTGGTGATCGGCGCGGGCGCCGACTCGTAGTACACACTGTAGCGCGCCACGTCGATCTGGGAGGCCTCGTCGTAGGCCGTCCAGTCAACGGTCACCACGTTGCCGTCCGGGTCCGGAGCCGCCGTCAGCTCCACGAGCTTCACGATCACCGGAGCCTTGGTGTCGATGACGCCGATCGTGTCCGTCGTCGTGTCATTGCCGCTCGGGTCGTCCGGATCGGTGTAGTTCAGCCGCAGCGTGTTGCCCGTGGGCCCGGCGACGACGTTGATGACGCCGTCCCCGGATGCTCCCGCGCGACCGAGGGTCGGCACACCGTCCGGCCACGTGCGGAAGATGCCCGTGTTCGGCCCGGTCTCCAGGAGCGTGACGGTCTCGGTGTCCCCACCATTGACGACGGTGACCGTGACGTCCAGCGTGTCGCGGGCGTTCAGGTCCTTGTTCTCGTCGCCGTCCTGGATGACACAGTAGACCTTCTCACCCTCCTCATAGGGCCCCGCGAACGGATTGTACGAGCTGTCGGCCCAGAAGCCGGAGCTGTCCGTCTGGATGAACGGCCCCATGAAGTCGCCGGTTGCCGGATAGTACACGACCTCGAAGCCATCGCTGGCTACGAAGCGCGCCGTGTGCGTCCCGGCCCCGATGAAGCCCGTCTGGTACTCGTAGATGTCCCCGTCAATCGTGTTGCCCGGGGTCGGTTCGGTCCCCGACAGCGTCATGTCCACCCACGTGCCGTTGTCGGTCTTGATGCGCACGTAGGTCGGCAAGTGGCCGTCGGCGTCCCGGAAGGTGATCGTGTACAGGAAGGCGTCGGTCTCCGTGCCCGCCTGCGGGTTGACCGCCGCGTTGAGCAGCTGCGGCGCCGTGTTGTTCACCACCGGCTGCGGGTAGGTGTTCGGCGCGCCCGGATGCCGCGCGACTTCCGTGCCGTCCGTCGCGTAGATGTAGTAGCTGTGGGTCGCCACCGCCAGGCCGCTGCTCCGGTAGCGGAACAGCGCCCCATCCGTGTAGTCCACGTCCGCCGGGTTGACCTGCGCCATGGCGTAGGCCACACCGTCCAGCCAGATCTGGATTGCCGTCGGCGGGTTGTTCTTGGTGTCGGTGTAGATCGCTTCCCAGGTGAACGTCGTCGTCGGCGTCCCGCTCACCGGCGTGAGCCAGGCCGACGTGCCGCCGAACCTGTCGATGAGTGTGAGGATCGGATCGGTCACGATCGGCTTGGCGTAGGCGCCCGTCGCCGGGTAGCGAACGGTGTTGTTCCCATCGCTCGCGAACATGTAGAAGCTGTGGGTGCCGACCGCCAGCGTCGTCTGGTAGGTGAAGGTGGCCCCGTCCGCGTAGTTCTGGTCGGTCGGATCGACCGGCGTCATCGCCTGCGGCGTACCATCGAGCACGACCTGGATCGGATTGGGCGCGACGCTCTCCGGGTCGGTGTAGACCGCCGTCCAGAGGAACACCGTCTTGGTGTTGCCCTTGTTCGGCGTTACCCAGATCGACGTGCCGCCGTTCTTGTCCGCCAGGCTGCACGGCAGGTCGGTCACCACCGGGTGCGGGTACGTATCCGGCGCCGTCGTCGGGTACCGCAGCGGGTTGTTGCCGTCCGTGCAGGACATGAAGTAACTGTGAGCCCCGACCGGCAGCGTCGTCTGGTAGCGGAAGACCGCCCCGTCCGTGTAATCGGTATCGGCCGGGTTCACCGGCACCATCGGATAGGCCGTGCCGTCGAGGTTGACATCCAGGGACGCGGGCGGCTGGTTCTCCGGGTCGGTGTAGGTCGCTTCCCAGATGAAGTTGGTGGCCGGGCCGCCGTCCTGCGGAGTCACCCAGTCCGTGACCGATCCGTTCTTGTCCACCAGCGTGCAGGCCGCGTCCGTTACCACTGGCCGCTTGTACGTGGCCGGCGCCACGGGGACGCGGATCGTGTTCACCCCGTCATCGGCCCACATGTAGTACGAGTGCGTCCCGATCGGCAGCGTCGTCTGGTAGATGAACTCCGCCCCGTCCGCGTAGTTCAGGTCGGTCGGGTCGGTCTGCGTCATGTCCTGCGCCACGCCATTCAGCCACACCTGGACGGCCGTCGGCGCGATGCCCTCGGGGTCGGTGTAGATCGCCGTCCACGTGAACGTCGTGTAGGGCGAGCCGCTGCCCGGGTTCAACCAGGCCGTCGCGCCCCCGCGCTTGTCCGTCAGCGTACACGGCGGATCGGTCACCGTCGGGGCCGCATAGGTGTTCGGCGCCGTCGTCGGGAACCGCACGTCGGTGTTCCCGTCGTTGGTGTGCATGTAGTAGCTGTGCGTCCCGATCGCCAGCGTGGTCTGGTAGCGGAACAGTGCGCCGTCGCTGTAGTCGTTGTCGGCCGGGTTGACCTGGGTCATCGCCTGCGCCGTGCCGTCGATCCAGACCTCAACCACGGTCGGCGGAACGCTCTCCGGGTCCGTGTAGATCGCTTCCCACACGAAGGTCGTGCGCGGCGTGCCCGTCGTCGGGCTCAACCAGTCCGTCGTTCCGCCTGCGTTGTCCGTCAGCGTGCACGGCGGGTCGGTCACGACCGGGTGTGGGTAGGTGCCCGCGCCGGGATACCGCAGCGGGTTGTTGCCGTCGCTGCAGGAGATGAAGTACGAGTGACTCCCGACCGGCAGGAACAGCCGCAAGCGGTACTGCGCGCCGTCCCGGTAGTCGTTGTCCGCCGGGTTCACCTTCACCATGTTGCGGGCCGTGCCGTCCAGCGTCACGACGATCGAGGACGGCGGCTGGTTCTCTGGGTCGGTGTAGGTCGCCAGCCACTCGAACCGCGTCCGCGTCGTGCCGTCTTCCGGCGTAAGCCAGGCCGCCGTGCCCCCGTTCTTGTCCTTCAGCGTGCACGGCTGGTCGGTGACCACCGGGAACGGATACGTGTTGGGCGGCGTCGTTGGGAAGCGAACCGTGTTGTTCCCGTCGTTCGCCCACATGTAGTAGGAGTGGTTCCCGACCGGCAGCGTCGTCTGGTAGCGGAACTCCGCCCCGTCCGCGTAGTTGTTGTCCGCCGGGTCGGTCTGCGCCATGTTGCGCGCTACGCCGTCGATCCACACTTGGATCGCGGTCGGCGGGATGCTCTCGGGGTCCGTGTAGATTGCCGTCCAGATGAAGTTCGTCTGGGGCGTCCCCGTGGTGGGCGTCAACCAGGCTACCGTTCCGCCGAGGCTGTCCGTTAGCGTGCACGGAGGATCGTACACATCCGGGCCGGTCAGCGTGTTCGGCGGCGTGGTCGGGATCCGCACGGCATTCGTGCCGTCGCTCGTGTACAGGTAGTAGCTGTGCAGGCCGACCGCCAGCGTGGTTGCGTAGAAGAACTCCGCCCCGTCCGTGTAGTCCGTGTCCGCCGGGTTGGAGGGCGCCATCGGGCGCATCACGCCGTCGATCCACACCTGGATCGGGTTGGGCGGCTCGCTCTCGGCGTCGGTGTAGATGACGCGCCACGTGAAGGTTGTGCGCGGCGTCCCGTCATACGGCGGCGTCGTCTGCTTTGGCGACCAGTAATCGGTCTCACCGGGCACCATCGTCAGCGTCGGCGCCGGGTTGGTGACCACCGGGTGCGGAAACGTGTCCGGGGCCGTCGTCGGGAACCGCAGCTGCGTCTTCCCGTCGCTGCAGACGATGTAGTACACGTGGTTCCCAACGGGCAGCGTCGTCTGGTAGAAGAACTGGGCGCCATCCACGTAGTTCGTGTCGCCCGGGCTCACCGGGGCCATGTTGTACGCGACGCCGTCCAGCCACACCTGCAGGACCGCCGGCGGCTGGTTCTCTGCGTCCGTGTACAGGGCTTCCCAACGGAAGTTGGTGGTCGGCCACCCGTCCTGCGGGATGACCCAGTCCGTCGTGCCGCCCAGGTGGTCCACCAGCGTCGGCGCCGTGTTGATCAGAATCAGCGTGTCCGTGGACCGCATCCCCGTCGGCGGAGCGAGGAAGTTCGTGGCGGCAACCGTGTCCTGCGCCGAGGGCGGGGGTGAGGTCTGCCGGAGGGTGACGTACGTGGGATCGAGCAACCTCCCGTTCACCGTCACCGGCGGCACCGCCGGCGGATCGCCGGCGTCGGTGGCGACGTCATAGGCGACGATCAGGCCGCGATCGGTGCCCTCGACCACCGTGTAGTCCTTCAGGTCGTCGAAGACCGCGGTGGGGATGCCGCCAACCATCGAGAACGTGGCCGTGTCGAGCACCGTGTCGGCCGGGTCGATGATGTTGTTGATGTTCTGGTCGTAGTACAGCTTCGCCAGGACGTCGCCGGGCCGCGTGCTGGTGCCCATGCTGTCGATCTTCAGGGCGTCCAGGATGACCTCATCCCGGTTCACCCGCAGCCGCATGCCCAGCATCGGCACGTTCAGCGTGCCCTGGATGGCGGTCGCCGGCGCCAGGTTCGTCGGCGTGATCGTCAGCGTGTCGGGGGCCTCCAGGATGGTTGTCTTCTTGTAGGTCTGCGGAGGCGCCGTGCCGGGTTCGGTACGGATCGGGAAGCGTGAGAAGCCCCACGTCCCAACACCGGTGCGCTGCCGCTCCTGGATCACGCCGGGGATCTGGCAGGTGATCGCCGAGCGCGGGTAGTTCGGGTCGATGTTCGGCTCGGGGTAGTCGATCCCCGCGCCCAGCGTGTTCCAGGGCTGCGCGTTGTTGGCGATGTCATAGCACAGCAGCAGGTCCCGATCCGCCGCAGCTGCCGCCACGCGGAACGACAGGCCCGTGATGTTTGCCTGCTGGTTCACGACGGGAGCCGTACCCAGCAGCACATCCGTGCCCGGCTGGACCGTGCCGTTTCCGTTCACGTCCTCATAGAGCAGCGCCCGAACGGTGTCGGCGTCGTTCTTGCTGCTGCCGCTCTCGTCGATGAGGACGTCGCGGATCACCACGTCGCCGGTCGAGATATTCGGCGCTACGCCCGTGTTCTGCAAGTGCAGGCCCAAGACCGGCACGTTCAGGTCGCCCTGGAGGGCGGTCTCCGGCGCGATCTGGTTGGCCGTCACGATCAGCTCGTGCGGCTGCACCCAGATGTCGGCCGTCATGTTCGCGCCGGCGTCGGAGATGTTGTCCACCCGGAAGAACGTGTCGTAGGACGAGCCGGGGACAATCACCCCACGCGAGGCGGGCGTGCCGTGGCTCCGCGTATTTGGGGCGGCCCTCTTCGTGCCCGCCGTGTTGACCGTGCCGAACTGCGTGAATGTCCGGATACCCAAGCTGCCCGGGAATGGGTCGCTCTCCATGTTGCCGTGGACGCCCCGGGGGTTCCTCTCCAGCTCGAACAGTCCGTCGGCCTGCTCTGTGATGACGCTGAAGTACACCTCATCGTTGTGCTGGTTGAACGGCGGGCGCATGTCGATGTGCCAGACGTACAACCCACGCGGCGACATGTCGCCGAAGTAGTTTCCGAAGTTCCGGTTGCGGTTCTCGATCAGGAAGTACTCCAAGCCGCCCGTGAGGTTGCCGGTCGCCCAGTCGGGAACGGCCTTGTACACGATGGGGTTCTGCAGGTTCCCCTCAATCTCGGGAATCGAGGCCGCGACCCGGTCCTTGGGTACGCCGCTGCCCGGTGCAGTCTCCAGGGTCGTCGGCGCAACCCACCCGAGCGCGATCTTGTGGAAGGGATCCACCCGCAGGCCGTCGTTGGCCATGACGGAATACGGGCCGGTTGCATCCGACTCGAAGTACGGCGGCGAGGGCGGGGGCGAACCGTTGTTTGCGTAGAAGTCCTTGTCGTACAGATCGCCCATGCCGAAGGTGTGACCCAACTCGTGGCCCGTCACTCCCAGGCCCGCGTCCTCCGGCAGCAGGACCGACGAGTTCGGGATGAAGCGGCTGCCGGCCGGGACGGCCGTGCCCGCCGGCTGCACGTAGATCACGCGCTGGTAGCCCGCACTGCTGATTCCCCAGTCCGCCATGACCAGGTCGCAGGCGGCCTCCCAGGACCCGAAATTGTGGCCCGGCGTCGAGGAGAAGTAGCCGCCAGTGAAGAGGTTCGCATCATCCCAGAAGTCATGATCGTAAGGCCGCGGGCGGTCAATGTGGTAGTTCAGGTCCGTCTGAACCGTCCCCATGATGTCGTCCCGGTACCCACGGCTGTTGAAGACGCCGGAGAGCTGGTACGGGCGCTCGCTCTTGGTGGTGAAGTCGTGGTCGTGCGTGTAGTAGCACAGCGACAGGAACCGGTTGAACGGGTTCGTCTTCAGGAGCCCGTCCGCCGCATCGGCCTCCGCCTGCGTCATGGTCGTGTTGGGCAGCCCGGCGCAGCCTCGGCCAACCGTCCCCGAGGACGTGTCGCCCGTGGGGACGAAGGTGAGGGTGTACGCCGTGTCGTTGCTGACGGTCTTGGTGGCCCACGCGGGCGGCGTGGCGCCGGTGTTCCAGTATGACCAGGTTACCCCGGTGAAGGTGACGTGGCGGTCGTCGTAACCATCCTGCTGGGCCGTCCCGGCGGTCGGGGTATACGGCGGCGTGTCCGGCGCCGTCCCGGCGGGAAGGTCGATCCGGTAGTTGTTCAGATTGGTCCGGCCGGCGACAAAGTGATCGCGGAACAACACCGAGAACTGGCCCGTCTCCACGCTGGTCCGATACATGTAGCTGGCGGCCGGACTGATCTCCCGGATGATCGGCGAGGCGGGCATCGGCGTCCAGTCGCGGTTGCTGCCGTAGTTGTTGTTGTCCAGGATGTGGTGCGAGTCGAGCCAGGCCGCGATGTCGCTGCGGTCGCCCTGGATGGCGATGTTGCCGTGCGAGTTCGCCCGGTAGAAGTTCGCGACGCTGTTCACGTTCGAGTAGTCGAACATGAACGTGAACCAGCGCTCCACGAAGTCCGTGCGCAGGCGGTACACGAACGAGTCTGCCCCCCCGACCGGATCGTCGTGCCCCCGGTGCTGCTCGTTCCATGCCGGCGCGTTCAGGCCCACGCGCTGACCGTTGGACCAGCCCCCACCAGGTGTCGCCCCGGTGACCGCTGGGTATATCGACGTGGTGTGGAACGGGTGGCCGTGCGAGATGTAGGTGTTCGGAGCCGGGGCCGGTGCCCGGTCGCTCCATGGGGGAATCCGGAAGGAGGCAATCAGAATGCGGATGGGGGTCGCGGCTGCCGGCTGGTCTCGGCCTTCGCCCTTGGCGGCGTGCAGCAGCCGGCTCTTCTGCTCCTCGGTCAGCTTCTGGATGAAG
>VGFC01000055.1 GCA_016869045.1 Armatimonadota bacterium | reverse complement strand
TGTTGATCGCCCCGAGCGGCACGGCGTTGTCCTCGATGTTCCGTCCGAAGTGCAGCAGTAGGTAGAGCGCGAGGAAAGCCTCCGGCCTGTGGAAGAGCACCACGGTGGCCATCCCCAGCGCGTAGAGCACGTCCCCCAGGAAAGTCGTCCACGACGGTCCGAGCCGGTCGGCAAGCAGACCGACGGCAATCCCGCCCAGCACCGTGGCGGCCGTCGTCGCCGAGCTGGCGTAGCCCGGGAAGTGCGCGGGAAGACCGAGGTACTTCAGGCCCACCGGCAGCGCGAACCCGGCGGCGCTGACCGCCAGCCCGCGCGCGACGTGCGGCCCGGCCAGCCACTGGAACTCCTTCAGCCGGAGCACATCCACGATGGCCTCAAAGGGCAGCGCCGACCGGCTCGCGCCATTCACGGCCAACTCGGGCAGTTCCCGCACGCGGCTGTACGCCGCCGCCCGCAGCAGGATCACCCCGGAGGCCGCCAGGAAGCACCACGCGTAGCCCTGCGGATAGGCCACGTTCCTGAGCACATTCGCCGAGAGCCATCCGATCCCAATCCCCAGGATGCCGTAGGCGGTCGTGGTGATCCCGAACAGGCGACCCCGGGCGCCCACCGAGACGGCTCGCGCGATGATCGGATAGTCGAGCATGATGGGGACCGACAGGATCAGGGCCTGACCGATTCCGATGACCATCAGTATCGGCAGGAGGTGGCCCAGGGCAAGGGTGGAGCGAGGAACCAAGGCAACCGCCGCGACAAGCAACGGAGCGGCCGCCGCCGCCGCGATGCACAGCGCGTAGACCGACACCCGCAGCCGGATGCGGTCCGCCAGACCCATGAAGGCGATCAGGCCGCAGGCGTTGGCGACGCCCGCCCCGAGCGTCAACGTGCCGATCGCCATCATGCTGAAGCCGGTCTGCTTGAGGAAGCCACTCCACAGATCGCCGCCGAAGAGCGCCGTCCCCGCGCCATACAAGAGACTGGCGAGGGTGAACCACAAGACATTGCGCCACTCCCGCAGGCCGTCGGTCACCGGCCCCGGCTGGGAGTCCAGGACGGCGTCAGGAGGGGAGGCCATTGGCCGGGCGGTCCTCCATCACCGCGCCGGCGGCTGCGCAGGCGCCGGCGGCTTCTGCAGCAGGTCCCCGAGGTTGATGATCGTGTTGGCGTCCGTCACCACGACCTCGACGTCGGCCGGCAGCTTGTTGACATACTCCCACTGCACCAACTCGGGGTAGGAGGCGAGGGCATGCCCTTTGAGCTCGATCGCCTTCGCCTCGCCCTCCGCCAGGATGACGGCCTGCTTCTTCTCCTCCTGCTGCTTCTTCACCACGTAGTCCATCCGCAGCGCGTCCTGCTGGGCGATCTGCTTCTGCTCGATGGCGTGCTGGAACTGGGCGGAGAAGATGATGTCCCGCACCAGCACCTGCTCCACCAGGATGTTCTGCGCCGCAAGCTTGGCCTTCACGCGGCGGAGAACCTCCGCCTGCAGGTTGTAGCGCTCCTTGCTGAACACGTCGATCCCGGCGTAGGCCGCCACGGCCATCCGGGCCTCGCTGCGCAGCTCCGGCTTGACGATCTTCGGGACGTAGTCCTCGCCGAGGTCTCTGTGGACCTGCCAGACCTTATCGGGGTCGAGGTGGAAGCGCAGCGAGAGGTGCAGGCTGACCTTCTGCCCGTCCGACGTGAGCGCGTCTACGGGCTCGCCGCCGGGGATCTCGCCGGTCCGCGGCTCCGCGCCCAGCGTGTACGTCAGGCTCCGCACGCTGTATGGACGCACGTTCCAGACGAACGGCACGATGAAGTGCAGGCCCTCGTCCAGCGAGACGGGGCGGACGCCGGCCGTCTGCGAGAACACGACCCCGCGCCTCCCCGCCTGGACCACGACGGTCGAGGCGCGCAGCAACAGCAGCAGCGCCGCCGCGATGGCAAGGCTGGCAATCAGCAGCGATCGGTTGATGGTGCCCCGTCGTAGGCGCATCGTGGTCATCGCCATCACCTCCCCCCTCCCGCCGCCGCCGGCGGCGTGGTGGCCCGGCTCGTGACCACTGCCCGCACGGCAGGCCCCACCTTGGCCGCATACTCGTAGTTCAGCGCCAGCGGATTCTGCCGCAGGGCCTGCCCCTGCATCCGCAGCGACTCGGACTCTCCCTCGGCCTCGATGATCTTCTTCTGCGTCGTCTTGCGCGCCGTCTCCAGCACGTACTGCATCCGCTCGTACTCCTGAATCGCCACTTGCTTAGCCTCGATGGCCTGCTGGAACCCCTCACTGAACTGCACGTTGCGCAGCATGAGCTGGTCCAGGATGATGTCCCACTCCTTGAGGCTCTGTCCCAGCTCGTCGAAGATGCGCCGCTGTATCTCCTCGCGGCGGCCGGAGTACACGTCGGTCACCGAGTACTGCGACACGACCATGAGGCTGATGCACCGCGCCTGTGGGCGAATGACCTTGTTGACGTAGTACGGCCCCACTCGCTGGTGCAGGCGCCAGACGTAGTCCGGGTCAGGGTGGTACACCACCGAGATGTCCAGCACGACCTGCTGCCCGTCCTTCGTGAGCGCCACCAGTTGCGGCTCAGGCGGCGCAGGACCCACCTGAGGCATCTGCTCCCCGATGGACACCGTCCAGGTCTGCCGCCTCACATCGTACGTCTGCACCTGCCAGAGGTACGGCACCAACGGGTGCACACCCTCGCCGAGCTGCATCGGGAGCACGCCGGAGATGCGGCTGAAGACCACGGCGCGCTCCCCGGCCCCCACCGAGACGACCAGGTGGCCGAGCATATTCAGGATCACGAGCAGCACCACGATGATCCCGATGGCCTTGGCGACCCGCCATGGCCCACCCAGCCCCCGAATGAGCACGCCCGGGCTGGGCCCGGGCTTCCCGCCTCTTGGAAGCTTCATCTGTGCCCTCCTCTCGCTGCATGATCGTACCGTCCCGCGGAACCTACGGAGTGTCCAGTCCGACCCCTATGGCCGCCTCGCCCGCGCCCCCCTGCGTCCAGAGCTTCCCATTGCCCGCGGACTGCACCGCCGCCGGATACGTATCGTCGCCCGCCTCGTCCACGAACAGCCCCAGGCACGGGATATGCGACCGCAAGGAACCTGCCTGCGACTCGGCATTCGCCCGGCCGAGGGTCGTTCCGGCTGCGACGTTGTAGGTGTCCTTGCCGCCGCGCTCCCACAAGATGCCGATCCCGTTCGCGTTCCCGCCGCCGAGCGAGAGGTTCGGCGCGGTGTAGGTATCATCCCCGCCGCCCTCGATCAGCAGGCCTACGCTGAAGTCGTGCCCCGCGCCCTGCGCCATGTTGTGCGTCGCGGCATAGACGTCGTTCCCCGCGAAGTCCTGCAAGACCCCCACCGCGAAGTGCGCGCAGCTCCCTTGCACGTACCAGACGCCCTTGTACTCGTCGTTGCCCTCGAAGTCCAGAAGAACGCCGACGCCCGCCCAGTACCCGACCCCCTGCCCGAAGACCCCGCACGAGTAGCGGTCGTTGCCGCCCCCGTCCACGAGCAGGCCCACGCCGCCCCCGAGCGAGTGCCCGTCGGTGTAATCGGCCCGCCGCCCGTATCCGCAGCCCTGGGCCATCGAGACGTTGTGCTCCTTCGTCTGCGGGGAGGGGTTCACGATGTCCGTGTCGTTGGCGGTGTAGGTATCCGCGCCCGCGACATCCACCAACACCCCGCACCCGAGCGTCGATCCGTAGCCCTGCCCGTACGAGTAGCAGTCGTAGCGGTCATCGCCCGCGAGGTCCGACAGAATGCCCGCCCCCACTTGCGCCGCGCCCTGCGTGTGCTCGCGGCCCTCGTACCGATCGTTCCCGGCCATGTCCAGCAGCGCCCCGACGCCGATCAGCCCCGCGCCCTGTCCCGCCCGACCGCCCCGGTACACGTCCTCTCCGCTGCGGTCTACGAGGTAGGCGTAGCCCATCACCCCTGCCCCGAAGGCGCACGCCTCAGCGTCCGCGCACTCATACGTGTCGTTCCCCGCGAGGTCGATGAGAATGGACTCGGGGTGATCGGGCCCCGCGACCGCTCCCGTCCGGTACGTGTCGTCGCCGCCGCAGTCGATGAGCAGCAGCGCCTTGGCGTCCGCCGGCAGCTCGTCCTGGCCCGCGCCGCGCAAGATGACCGCGCCCAGCGGGCTGTCATGTCGGAACGTGAAGGCCTGGTCCGTACTGAACGACTCGAGAGCCTTGAGCGCCTTGTCCACCGCCGAGGCGAGATCGCCTGCGCCTGCGAAGAGGAACGGCAAGTCCACCGTGTGCAGGAACGCGTACATCCGCTCATCGAAGGACGGGGGCTCGCCCACGCCCAGGTCGAACGGCAGGATCTTCGCATCGTTGCCCGTGTCGGTCTCAGGGAAGCGATTGCCGTGCCCTCGGAAGGCCAGTTGCCGCCAGCGCTCGGCATCGCGCGCCGCGAGGATCAGAAACGCCGCCTGCCGCGCGATCTCGAGGGGAACGACCTTCGCCTGCTCCTCGACCGCTGCCCGCTGCTCAGCGGTCAGCGGCTGTCCGGCCCACTCGCCCAGCACACCGATCGCGTAGGCCAGCGGGCTCTGCTGGCCGTCGAGCGCCTTGGCCATCTCCGCGTGCGGGTCCTCCAGCCACGCCCGTCGCACGACCGCCCCTACGCGCTGCGAGGCCTGGGTCACCAGCGACAGCAGCGTCGGGGCTGCCTCGAGCGTGCCGCGCCCGAGGGCCTCCGTATACGCCGGCGCCTTGAACGGATCGGCTTGGATGGCGCGGAAGAGCGGCAGCTCGAACTCGGTGGTGGTGAACAACGCGGAATCCGCCGCGTCGATGTGCGCCGTAGCCTTGGTCAACCCCACCTGCGCCAGCGCGCGGTCCAACGCGTCTTCGGCCGAGCAGGGCGCCACCGTGAGCGCCAGCAAGGCCAGCGTAGCGTGCATCTCTAGCCGCCCTTCTCGAGCCGCATCGACTCGATCTCAAAGCCGTGTCGCTGGTCGTAGGTGTCGGGGTAGAGCCACGCGCCGAAGGTGATGTGTACGCCCGCGAGGTTCTCCGGGCGGCAGCGGTCGCCCTCGCCGCCGCGGTTGTCCGGGTGCGCCCAGTGCGCGAAGTAGCGCAGGTCGCTCAGCGGCACGACGACGTCGGTCCACTCCGTCGTCAGCTTCGGCGAGAAGCCCCACGGCGCGCCGTCCTTCTCGCTGAGCACGATCTCGACTGCCGTCGTCGCCGGATCGGCCGCCCGCGCCCGAACGCGCAACGTGTCATACTGCGCCGCAGCCGGCTGGCGCGTCGCGACGAGGTCGCTGATGTCGGTACGCACGCCCAGGCAGTTCGGCGGCGGCCCGAAACGCTCCACTTCCATGTGCCAGGCGGTCGTGTCGGGCTGCGAGCCCGGCGCGATCCACTGGCGATACGGAAGGTCGCTGAAGATCCCGTGCAGCGGCTCGGCCGGCGCGAAGATGACGAACGGGTCCCCCGCGCCATGCACCGGCGCCTGCCACGCCTCCGGCTGGTATTCCAGCGACACGCGCTCGACCTCCAGGCCATGCGCCTGGTCCGCCGCCTGCGGGAAGAGCCAGCTGCCGAAGGTGAGCTGAATGTCCCTCACAGACGCCGGCTCGCACTGCCCGCCGCGCGTCTGCCAGAGGGGCTTCAGCTTGCTGAGCGGGATGCGGAATTCCTGCAAGGCCGGCGCGAGGGGCACATCGCAGCCGTACGCGCCCCGCTCGCCGCCGATGAGGCCGACCTCGAGGTGCGAGGTCTCCTCCACCACGCTCCGCGCCCGCACCACCAGCGCGTTCATCCCCCGCAGCGCCTCGCCGGAGGCTCCGAGCGGCAGACAGACTCCCGCAGCGCTCGGCGGAGGGCCGAAGCCCGTCGCCGTCAGGCGCAGCACCTGCCCGTTTGGCCCGTCGGCCAACTCGGCCTTCGCCTCCTGGCCCGGCGCGCCACCGAAGCTCGCCGCCGGCAGTGCGTCGCCCGACGCGAACCGCAGGATGGTGACGGGCTCCCGCTTCGTGAAGCGCTCGGTCGCCGAGCCCTGCGCGGGATCGGGGAAGGTCAGCTCCTTCCCGCCACAGGTCACCGCAATGCAGTACGTCAGCGCGTCCTTCCTCACCAGGTCCCCCGGCACGCTCGCCTCGAACCGGTACGGGCCGCTCGCCTTCATCCGGATACCCGGCTCGACGCCGCCCTCGGCGCTGCGTACCTGGAGCACGACCTGCTCCGGCTCGGGATCACACGCCACGGTTGCGGCGACGGCCAGTGGCTTGCCCTCCAGCAGAGCCTTGGCTGGCGTGTGCCACACCGCGGGCGGCAGGTCGCGCTGCGGCGGGGCGTAGAAGTCGTCGTCGATCCACATCAGCGGCTCAGGCACATCCGGCCGTCGCAGCAGGTACGCGCCGGGCCTCACCGTGATGATCCCCTCCTCGGCCGCGGCCTGCCCGCCGGGGTTCCCGAGTCCCTCCACCGCGAACTTCCGTCCGAGGTCCGGCAGCTCTATCCCCACCGCGCGCTCGCGCCAGTAGACGCGCGAAACCTCCCGATCGAGCCTCGTGGCCCCGAACGGATCGGCCACCCAGACGTCGTCCGGGTAGACCTCCAGCTTCCAGAAGCCGTCGGCCAAGCGATCCAGGAAGTACGCGCCCGTGCCCTCGTACTGGACCACCGGCGATGACCCGCAGCCGGCGACCCGCTTCAGCTTCCCCGGCGCGGGCGGCTTCGTCTCCGTGTCGTTCGAGTACATGAAGACCTCGTCGGCGACCAGCTCGCTGAGCTGCTCCTCGTAGCTCACGCGGAAGTCGCCGAACCGGCAGCTCTCGGGGTATGGGCCGTACTGCTTCAGCCTCGGCAGCCGGCGGAACGCCTCGGCGGCGATGGCGAAGCTGACGGCCCGGTTCGGCGCGTAGACGAGGCTCAGGAAGTGGGTCTGCCAGTTGACGTTCGTATCGGCCAGCGGCAGCGGATCGTACTGGAACTGCGTGGCGATCTGTGCGCCGCCGCTGCGAAACGACCGCGCCATCGCGGGGTAGATGTACCCGCCGGGGATGTCCGCCGCGTCGAACTCGTAGACGATCTTGGCTTTGCCCTTCAGCACCTCGTCGCGCATGTCCGGGTAGTCGTTGACCACCGGCAGGAAGTTGCGGGTCAGCACCCCGCCCGACACCAGCCCGGACGGATACCACCCGAACGTGCAGCCCTCGACCTTCGCCCGCGCAATCGACGAGTGCCGCCCGCCCCAACCGTTATAGAAGACCGGCTTCTGCGTCCCGGTAGAGCGAATCGCGTCGTAGAGCGCGTCGATGTACCCCACGATGACGTCGTCGGTGGTGCCGGGCGCGGGGATCGGCTCGTTGATGATCTCAAAGCACGGCACCGCCGGGTCCTCACCGTACGTCAGCCCCGTGTAGCGGTTCTTGTGGCTCACGAACTGCTTCAGGTAGTTGCGCTGCGCCGCCACGGCATCCGGGTTCGTGTGCATCTCTCCCTTGTCGTAGAGGTTCGAGAAGCCCCGCGTCTCCCCCGGCGCGCCCCACCACGCAATCGGCGTCAGCACCGTGTAGATGCCCCGCTTCTTCGCCTCCGCAATCAGATAGTCGAGCAGATCGACATGATCGTTGTCGAGCAGGTTGCCCTTCTCATCGCTGATCTCCCGGTCGAACACATGCAGCCTCATCGCATCCAACCCCATCCGCTCGAAGTGCATCAGGTCCCGGTCGATCGTCTCCTTGTGATCGACTCCCTGCCCCTTCAGGTTCGCATAGTCGATCGAGCACGGCGGGTAGTAGTTCACCCCAAACAGCGCCACCTCGGTTCCATCGTCCTGCCAGCGTAACACGCCCTCTGCATCCATCCTCAGCAGCCGATCCGCCGGCTTGCGGGGGTACTGCGCAGCAGCACAGGCCGAGAGCAGGAGCGCCAGAACGCAGAGGCGGAGCATGGGAGGCCTCCGAGGAGAGGGGCTGAGGGAACGGGGAGGGGGTTCGCTGCACGGAGCCACGCGACCTCGCCGAGACGGGCCTTGCCAGAAGCTCCGTACATGGCGTATAGTGTGCACACTACGTGGAGGAGCCACACATGGAGAGCGTGACGGCAGCACGACTCAAGAACGTGATCGGGGAGGTCCTGAACCAAGTCCAGTTCCGGGGCGAGCGCGTCACCCTCACCCGCAAGGGCCAGCCGGCGGCGGCGATCATCCCCATCGCCGACCTGCGGCTGCTGGAGGAGCTGGAGGATCGGCTGGATGTGGAGGAGATCGAGCGCATCCTCGCCGATGAGAGCGACGAGTGGGTCAGCCTCGAGCAGGCCGAACGGGAGCTTGGCGTGTGACCTACCAGATCCAGCTGAAGCGTTCCGCGCTCAAAGCCCTCAACCGCCTCGACGCCCGCACCCAGCGCCGCCTCTGGGCGCGTATCCGCTCCCTCGCCCAAGACCCCCGCCCTCCCCAGGCCAAAGCCCTCCAGGAGCCCTGGAAGGGCCACTTCCGCCTCCGCGTCGGTGACTACCGCGTTCTCTACACCATCGAGGACGACCGGTTGCTGGTTCTCGTGGTCAAGGTCGGGTAGCGGGAGAGGGTGCACTCGACGTAGACCAACGAGAGGCGGGGTGGACCCGGGTCTCACCGTTGCGTTGCCTGTGCGGGCTTGGTACAATGCTGTCGGCGGAAGGTTGGGAGGTGAACGACCATGCTCGAATGGATGACTCTGAGGAACTTCCGGTCCTGGGAACACCTGCCCCGGCTCGAACTAAAGCCGATCACCATCATCTTCGGGCCGAACAGCTCCGGCAAGACGGCTCTTCTGCAGGCGCTCCTGATGCTCAAGCAGACGGCTGAGAGCAACGACAGGAGCCTCTCGATACGCTATGGAGGGCCTTATGTCGACCTCGGGTCGTTCACCGATAGCGTGTACGACCATGATGACACCCGCGAACTCGGCGTGGAACTGCGGTGGAAGCCTGAGAACGACAGCGTCCTACGCGACCAGGACGACGAAGGCCCGAGCGTCACTGCCGACTGGTTCGAGTACAAAGCCGAGTGGAAGCAGGCTGGTGACGTCGCCCTTTCCTCACTGACATACGCGACCGACGCCCTGCAGTTCCGGCTCTCACGGCTGTCGAGCGGCAAGTACAAGCCGAAGCTCACCAGCGATGTGGACATTGTCGGGAAGCGCCGCGTGGGGAGGCCTTGGCCGTTGCCTGGTCCGGAGAGCTGCTACGCTCTGCCAAGGCAGGTTGCAGGCGAGTGGCCGCACGTGGATCTGCTTGAGTTCAACCACCAGTTCGAACTCCTGATGGATCGTGTGCGGTACGTCGGGCCGCTCCGCAAGTACCCGCAGCGGTTCTACCTTTGGACGGGCGAAGCCCCGGGAGTCGTCTTGCCCGACGGGACGGGGGCAATCGAGGCCTTGGTGGCCGATGCGCGAGCAGCATCCGCAGGTTCGCGGTCAAGGAAGCACGGCCTGTCGCGAGGGCTCGTCAATCAGGCTGCGCAGTGGCTCCGGGAGTTCGGGCTCGCGGAGGGTTTCGAGATCCGCCCGATTGCGGACGGTGCCCGGCAGTACGAGGTGTGGGTCCGGGTTCCGGGATCCAACGTCGCAACCCTCCTACCCGACGTGGGGTTTGGCGTCTCCCAGATCCTGCCCGTCATCGTCCAGCTCCATTTCGCGCCGGAGGGCTCCATCCTGCTGTTTGAGCAGCCTGAGATACACCTCCACCCTAGCGCGGCGGCTCGGCTGGCCGACCTCTTCCTGCAGGTCGCACACCAGCGGAACCTGCAGTTGGTGGTGGAGACGCACAGCGAGTACCTGCTGGCGCGCCTCCAACGTCGCATGGCCGAGGCTGAGGCCCCAACGTCCTTCGCCCGCCCCCGAAACATTGCGCTGTACTTCTACGACCTAGTCGACGGAGCGTCACAGGCGGAGACGGTGGAGTTGAACATCTTCGGGGAGATACAGAACTGGCCGCCGGGCTTCTTCGGCGACACAATGGGGGACATCCAGGCCATGACCCAGTCGGCCGTACGACGCAAGCTCCGGCAGAAGGCTTCGTGATGGCGACCGTGGTCGACACCAACGTGTGGGCCGTGGCCGCTGGCGGGCATCCTGACGCGGGCCCGAGGTGCGTCGAGCGCTGCGCGAGCCGCCTCCTGGCTCTGGGGGAGACGGACATACTGGCCGTGGACAGTGACTACCGAATCCTCGGCGAGTACTATGACAATCTGCCCGCGAACAGCGCCCAGGTGCTGCTGCTCAACCGACTTCAGCAAACGGGACGCTACGATCCACGGCCGTGCGAGTGGGAGCCGACAGCGCCCGGGGTGGCGGTCGTGCCGGAGTCGCTCGAGGCCCTTGACCCCAACGACCGGAAGTTCGCGGCCGTGGCGCTGACCTATGACCCGCCGGCGCCGATCTGGAACGCCTCCGACCCGGGTTGGTCCAAGTGTGCGGATGCGTGCAGGGCCGAGGGCCTCACGGTCGTGGAGCTGTGCCCCGAGGCGCTGGCGTCCATGGGTCGAGACGTGCTCCGTTGTTGACCTCCGTCACCTCCCTCACCTCATCCTTCGGGTCGAGCACCACCCTCCACTCCCCCGTGGGCCTCACCCTCACCGTCACCTCCGCCGTCCTCGGCTTCAGGTCGAGGGGGGCCTCCATCGCCGGCACTTCGGCCTCCGCGAGGACCTTACCCCTCGTGTCCTGCACCTGGAGGGTGGTCTGTGGCGATGGTGTGGCGCCGACGTTGTGGATGGTGACGGTGAGGGTGCCGTTCTCGTAGCGCACGTCCTCTGGGCCGAGGGCGAGGTCGGGACGGGAGGTGATGGGGTCGAGTTCCTCGGTGAGGCGGAGGTCGAGGACGACAGTCTTGCCCGGAGGGGTAATGAAGGGGACGGCATCGTAGCGGGCGAGTTCGAGGGTCTGGTGCTTCACGCTCGCATCGGGTTCGTCGTCGGCGTTGGTGTCGAGGCCGGTGGTGACCGAGTAGCGGCCGTGCGGGAGGGCCCAGACGCGGAGCTTCATGTCGCGCGGCTGGTCGGCGAAGCTGTAGACGAGGGCCTTGAGGTGGTCGCGCTTCGCTTCGAGGACGAGGGCGGAGAAGTCCGTGCCGCCGCCCTCCCAGCTTACCCAGTGGCCCGGCACGTGGCTCTTGCCGGAGGTGAATCCGCCGAGGTAGGTCATTGACAGGAGCGTGCGCCCCGCGTAGCCGATGCGGTCGGTGAACGGCTCGGCTTCGGTGAGCAGCCACCGGGTACGCTCCTGCTGGCGGATGCACTCCTTGAACTCCTCGACGAGCCACCGCTTGTCGCCCGTGACCTTCCACGCGTCGTAGAGGCGCGTCTCGTTCTGGTCGGCGCTCCATGACTTGTCGGACAGGTCCGCGACGCCGTAGGCCTTCAGCGTATCTTCCGCGCGCTTGACGATCTGCTCGGGCGTCGGATCGCTCACGTGGAGGGGCTCGGCGAACTTCGGGTCGCCGGTGAGCATCGTCGCGCCTTCCAGCAGGTAGCGGACGATGTACTGCCCCGCGCTCCCCATGTACAGGTCGTTGCGGCCCTGCAGGATCGGGTTCGTGCGGTCGTAGGGCGTGTACGGGAGAATCTCTGAGTTGCTGAACCTGATCTCATGCGGGATGACGCCCTTGGCCTTGCCCTTGTCGGTGCTCATGCAGGCGGCGGCCCAGGAGTCGGCTTCCTCCAGGAAGAGCTTCCGCAGGTCGGGGATGCCCGCATACCAGACCAGGTGCCCCGCGCCGACCATCGCCAGCGGGCAGTAGGCGTGATCGATGTCGTTCGGCGGGTCGCCCCAGATTCGGTCGCTGGTGAACATGTAGCTCTTGAACTGCCGCCGCCCGACGGAGTTGATCGCGGTCCAGAAGTCGAGGTACCGGCTCATCACCATCATGCGTTCGAGGGGCTTCGGCGCGCCGTAGTCGCAGATGACAAGCTGCGGTTGCGTGCAGCTCTGGTCCTCGGCCGCGTGCTCGACATCGTGTGAGCCAACCGTGTAGCCCTTCCCGCCGCTCATCTCCCAGGCCACGTCCGCGAGCTTGCGCAGGCATTCCAGCACGCGTTGATCGCCGGTGATGAGGTAGTCCGAGGGCCAGTTGCAGGAGAACTCTCCGTCATCGTTGATGTGGCCGGCGAGCTGCCCGTCGCCCTGCTGGCGGTTGTCGAGCCACCAGAGGATGAGTTCGTGCATGTTCTGCAGCGCGAGGCGCTCCCACACCGCCCAGTCGGGGGCCTCCGCCGGGCCGGGGCGGGTCAGCTCGACCGGGGCCTTGCGGCGCGCGATGCGGTTGAGGATCAGCGTCGCGGGCTGGTTGCCCGGGTCGAGCTGCAGCACGCGCTGCACGTACTGGTTGAGCAGCATCGGCTTGTAGTCGCGCCCGTCGTAGACATGAGCCTCCGTCTCGTAGCTGTACATCCGCCGCGCGACGCGTTCCAGGCGGGACAGGTACTCGGCGAGCGCCAGTTCGGGCGGAATGGTGTAAGCCGTCATCGTTGCCGAGGGAAGGTCTAGCGTCATCTCCGCCGAGGGTCTCAGCGCGATCCACAGCGGCTCACCGGGCGAGAAGAGCGTGTCAGGGATGTCGAATTGCACGGTGAGCGGCTGACGAGAGCCGACGCGCGTGACGATACGGAACAGATCGGAGTACTTGCGACGCTCGGGTGCGAGATGGCCGAGCACGTTCGAGCCCTCGACCGCCTGGCTGCCATGGGTAAGGTCGCAGTCGAGTTCGCACGGCTGCTTGAGGCGGATCTCCAGCATCGCCTCGGGGTCCTGGCTGGTGACGGGAAGGCTCAACTCAAGGACTGACACGCCGTAGGCCTCCGGGCCGGGCGTCGTCAGCAGGTTCAGCGTGCGCTTGGCCGGCAGCGTCTCGGTCGCCGCCTGGGCTTGGTCCGTCACGGCAGCCACGCGTGCCGTCCGGTCTTCCGGCCTGGGGAAGGCGCGCTCCAGGTGTGCCGCCGTCTCGGCAGAGGGCTCCTGCTGCACGAAGCGCATCGTGACCGGCTCGCCGGGCGGCTGCCACTCCTTCTCAGCCAGCCCGAAGGCCTGCACCTCGCTGAGGCAGACGACCGCGTCATCGAGGAGATCGATGCGGAACTCCGACAGCTTCCGGTCTCGGAATCGGTGAGAGGCGATCAGCGTATCCTGTGGCTTGGTCCGCAGGAATGGCTCGGCTCCCTTTGCCGGAACAAAGGCCGCCTCGCCGAGCGCCTGCAGCGGCTTCATCGTGTGGACCAGCAGGTAATTCAGCTCGCAGGGCCGTGCGAGCACGATCCGCAGGTCCTTGCCCCGCGTCTCCAGGCTCGTATCGAGCCGCCCGTCGATGGGTACGATCGAGTATGGCGGGATCCGCAGGAGGGCATCGGTCCACACGTCGGCGATGTCGGCGACCGTGACGGTGACCCCGTTGAGGTCCGGCGTGCCCTCCCACAGCGGCCAATCGCGCGCCTTGATATGCTCGAGGCTGAGGTCGTCGTAGTAGAACCACTCCTTGCCCTCGAACATCCCGCACAGCGTCAGGTTGAGCGTCGCCGCCGTCTCGGGCGCGCGCATGACCGCCTCGAACGCCAGGTACGTATCCGCCGTGACCCCCGGGAACTCGCTCGCCTGCACGTCGACGCGCTGCCCCTGTGCGTCCAGGAAGTAGACCTTGATCTTGGGGACCTCGTCCCCGCCGGGCTCCACTCGCCGTACGAAACCGCGGAATCGGTACGTCTCGCCGCCCTCGACCGGCCGCGCCTGCGCGAACCGGTCATCGAAGCGCACCTTCACGGCATGAGCGCCCTTGCGGGCAACTCCCTCCTCGGCGACCAGCGTCGCCCCGCCGTTCGGTGTCCAGCCCACCGCCGCCCCCGCAGCATCGATCTCCTCGAAGGAGGGGTTGTCAAGGAGGTTCTGGGGGAAGACGTCGTGGCAAGGCCAGACTACCACCGCGAGAACGCAGAGCCGGCCGCACATGGGGGCACCTCCGAGGAAACAGCGGACACCTCACTTCGGTGAGCGTCGCTTCCGTCGCTCGCGGTACATCTCCTCCCGCACCTCGTGGACGGCCCGCTCAACGTCCTCTCGCGTGATCCCCCGTTCCTGAGCATGGCGCCTCAGGCGCTCAGTGGCCTGCTCAAACGGAGATGGTTCGGGGATCTCGAACAGGAGAAGGCGCTCGTCCAGCAGATGGAGGATCAGCTCATCCCCCGTCCTGAGTCCGAGCGTCTCCCGCATCTCCTGCGGAATCACGAGTTGGCCCTTGGAGGACAGGCGCACGCGCCGGGATGTGACCATGCTCCACCTCTCTTCGTGGCAGTAAGATGATCTTACCGCTCCTCCGCTCCGTCGTCAAGGCTGACTGGCCAGCGGAAGCCTCTACTTCCGCTCCTTCGGCCGCTGGAAGATCAGGATGAACTGGTGGACGATGTTGGGGACGAAGCCGAAGGGGTAGCCGTAGGGGCGCAGGGGGGTGCCGCCCTGGTACCAGATCTTCTCACCCTTGAGGGTGAGGCCGGCGGCTTCGGCGCGTGCGGCGACGAGGGCGTTGGTGAGGAAGTAGCGGCCCTCCTGGTAGGCATTGCGGAGGATGACGGTCATGTGCGCGCCGGGCTTCAGGAGGCGATGGCACTCGACGAAGGTCTGCTGCATCGCGTCGAGGTAGGCGTCGTAGGTCTGTAGGTTCGCGAAGTCGCGCTCCTCCTGGGAGCGCATGTTGTAGTCGGTCTCGCGGTTCGCCCAGCCGTACTTCCCGTCGCACATCGTCTTGTCCACGTGGATGTTGTACGGGGGGTCGGTCGCGATGAAGTCGATGCTCCCGGGCTCCATCGTCGGCATGATCTGTAGGCAGTCGCCGACGAGCATCTCCTGGGGCTCCATCCCCTCCTGCTCGCACACCTCGCGGTAGATGTCCACCCACTCCTGGTTGATCTCGATCCCAATGGCGCGGCGCGGGGGTTCGGCGATGCTCGCACCGATGAGCGTCCCGCCGACGCCCGCGAAGGGGTCGAGCACGAGGCCGCCGCCCTTGGTGAAGAACTCGATCTGCTCCTGCATCAGGCGCGGCGGCTTGTTCGCGCCGTGAGCCTTGCGGAGCTTGTGGCCGAACTCCATGGGGTAGGTCGTGGTCACGAGCGACTTCGTGAACCACATCCACCGGTCGCCCGTCAGCTCGTTGAGCTGGTTCTTCTCGTGGAGCGAGGGCCGTGGCTTCTTCGGCTTCGGTTGCTTCTTCTTGGGCTTCGGCTTCGGAGGCATGGCGGGCAGTTCGCGTCACGCTCTCCGGTCTCCTGCCTCGAAGGGAAGGCGCGCTTTCCTTGCGAATCACGCGCACATGAGCGATGCGCCCCGTCACCTCCACTCCCCCTCCTCCCTTCGCCCCGTGATCCACGGCACGCACGGCATGGTGGCGAGCGAGCACTACCTGGCGACGGCAGCGGGCTTCGGCGTGCTGGAACGCGGCGGCAACGCGGTCGATGCGGCGGCGGCCGTGTGCTTCGCGCTGCACGTGTTGGAGCCGCACCAGAACGGCATCGCGGGCGAAGTGCCCATTCTGATACGCTGGGCCAGCGACGGGCGCGTATATGCCGTGAACGGCCAGGGCTGGATGCCGAAGGCCGCGACCATCCCCCTCTTCCGCTCACTCGGCATCGACCTGATCCCGGGCGACGGCCTCTTGCCGGCGACGGTGCCCGCCGTAGTGGACGCCTGGGTGCTCGCGCTGCAGCGGTTCGGGACGCTGAGCCTGCGGGAGCTGCTCGACCCGGCAATCGAGCTGGCTGAGGGCGGGTTCCCGATGTACCCCTCGCTAGCGGCGTGCATCGAGGCCAACCGGACGCGTTTCGAGGAAGAGTGGCCAACCTCGGCCGCCGTGTACCTGCCGGGGGGCCGCCCGCCCAGGGTTGGCGAGGTCTACCGCAATTCCACCTGGGCCGCCACGATGAGGAGGCTGGCCGACGCCGAGGCGTGCGCCGCGAACGAGGGACGTGAGGCGGCTCTGAACGCCGCGCGCCGTGAGTTCTACGAAGGCCCCATCGCGCAGACCATCGCCCGGTGGTGCCGCGAGCAGCGATTCCGCGATGCCTCCGGACAGCGGAACGGTGGGCTGCTGACGGAGGGCGACCTGTCCGGCTATCGCGGGCGGATCGAGGAGCCGGTCAGCACGACCTACCACGGCTATCGCGTCCACAAGTGCGGGCCGTGGACGCAGGGCCCCGTCTTCCTGCAGCAACTCAACCTGCTCGAGGGCTTCGATCTTGCGGCGATGGGGCACAACTCGGCGGCCTACCTCCACACGCTCATCGAGTGTGCGAAGCTCGCCTTCGCCGACCGCGAGGCCTACTACGCCGACCCGGACTTCGTGGCCGTTTCGCTCGAGAGGCTGCTCTCGAAGGAGTACGCGGCGGAGCGGAGGACGGCGGGAGCTTGGGAGTCTGGGAGATTGGGAGTTCAGGAGAACGGCCAAGGGAACGGCAACGGTGATACGACACACCTCGACGTCGTCGATCGGTGGGGCAACATGGTGTCGGCGACGCCGAGCGGCTCGTGGATTCAGTCCTCGCCGGTCGTGGAGGGACTGGGCTTCCCGCTCGGGACGCGGGGGCAGATGTTCTACCTGGACGAGAGCCATCCTGAGCGCCTCGAGCCCGGCAAGCGCCCCAGCACCACGCTCACACCCTCGCTGGCTCTGGCGGAGGCTGAGGGGCTGCCTCACCTGGCCTTCGGCACGCCCGGCGGCGACTGCCAGGACCAGTGGACGCTGCAGTTCTTCCTGAACTTCGTGCACTTCGGGATGGGCCTGCAGGAGGCCATCGACGCGCCGACCGTGCACTCGCGCGACTTCGCCAGTTCCTTCTACCCGCACGACGCGCACCCCGGCGAGATGGCCGCGGAGGACCGCATTGCGCCGGAGGTCATCGACGCACTCCGTGCCCGCGGGCATGTCGTGCACCTCGACCCCGGCTGGTCCCACGGCGGCGTGCTGGCGGTGGCGCTCGACCCCGCGACCGGCGTGATGTCCGGCGCTGCCTCGCCCCGGCCGGGGCAGGCGTATGTCATGGGGCGCTGACTGCTTGCGGGCCCGCCCGCGAAGCAGGAAACCTCCTACGCGCGGCGAAGTGTTGAGCCATATGGTGGCTTGCATCCCGAGTGCAGTCCTTGCGCCCCTGAGGCGAGGGAAAGGAGTGTCATCCGAATGACGTCTCTGCCGGCCCTTGTTCGTCGTACTCGGAAGTTCTGGGGGATTGCGACTCTCATGGCGGTGCTGGTCTTCACCAGCGCCATGGCCCATGCGTGGGTCGATCCGCACCTGACCAGCGCGCTCGAGCTACGGGCCTCCAAACCTCTGCCGTATGACCCGACGAAGATCACCCTGCGGTTCAAGCCGGGCACCGACCGGGAGCGCGTGGCCGATGTGCTCGCGGGGAATCACTGCACCGTTTCGTATGCGGCGCAGTACGTCCCAGGGCTCATGGACATCCGCATCCCGGCGGGCACGGACTTCCGCCAGTGGATCAAGACGTTCGCTGGCCGGGCGGATGTCCTGTACGCGGAGCCATGCTACATCGACACGCCGGCCTACGTCCCTAACGACCCCAGCTACTCCGTGCAGTGGCACTTCCAGCAGATCGGCCTGCCGACGGCCTGGGACATCTTCCCCGCCCGCGGCAGCTCGTCGGTCCAGGTGTGCGTCCTGGACACAGGCGTAGCCTACGAGAACTACTCGACCTACACGCAGGCCCCCGACCTCGCTGGCGTGACGTTCGTCTCGCCCTACGATGCTGTGGATCTCGATGGCCACCCGAATGACACGAACGCTCACGGCACGCATGTCACCGGCACCATCGCCCAGAAGACGAACAACGGAGTAGGCGTCGCCGGAACAGCGGACGGCGTCCAGATCATGCCCGTTCGCACGCTCGGCACGGGCGGTGGCTCGCACACCCAGTTCTCGAACGGCGTGCACCATGCTGCCGACAATGGCGCCGAGATCATCAACTACAGCGGCGGCGGGTCCGACAGCACCACTAAACACGACGCCGTCATCTACGCCTACAACGCCGGCGTGCTGTTCATTGCGGCGATGGGCAACGACGGCGTCGCCGATCCCGCGAGCGGCTACCCTGGCCGGTACGCGGAGGCGATGGGTGTCGTCGCGACCCAGTACACCAAGGCGAAGGCCTGGTACTCAAACTACGGCGCCGATGCAGACATCTCCGCTCCCGGCGGCGACACCGGCGCCGACCTCAACGGCGACCTCAACCCGGACGGCGTGCTGCAGCAGACCTACAACACCGCCAACGATCCGTCCAGCGGGTTCGGCCTGCAGTGGTACCAGGGCACCTCGATGGCGACCCCTCACGTGTCGGGCCTGGCGGCGTTGCTGTGGTCCCAGGGAATCTACGATGTAGGGGCAAGCACCCGGGCGACGGTGCGGAGCCGCATAGAGGGCACTGCCGAAGACCTCGGGTCGGCCGGTTGGGACAGCACCTTCGGGAACGGCCTGATCCGCCCCGACCGCGCGCTGTCGCCGGGCCTCGCCTGGGCCAACACGACGTACTACACGGCCGACGGGGTCCACCCGAGCGACGGCGACCCTGACTCGACCCCCTTCACCTTCAAGGTGAAGTACATCGACGCCGGCGGCGGGGCGCCGCTCGCGGCGCAGTGCATCATCCGGCGGCTCGAGTGCGGCGCATCCGGTGGCGTGGCCTGGGTGAAATACAAGAACCTCCCGATGGCGCTGGAGTCGGGCACGGTCGCCAATGGCGCCGTCTACTCCGTCTCGACGACGTTGGCCAACGAGGTGCTGAAGTACCGGTTCGTGTTCAAGTCGGCGGCCGGAGCCGTCGTCCCGGGCTCGCCGGCTTCGTACCTCCAGGGCCCGCTGATCACGGGCCGCGCGCACCTGTGCTGGACCGGCAAGGCCGGGTTCAAGACCGATGGCGTGGAGCCGAACTCCGGGCCGGCCGGCAAGTTCCTGTTCCAGGTGCTGTTCACCGACAGCTGGGGCACGGCGCCCAGTACGGCCAACCTCGTCGTGCAGCGTAACGGCGCCGCCTATGCTACCAAGGCAATGACCCCCGAGGCCGGCGGCAGCTACCGAACCGGCAAGGTCTACCGCACCTCGCTCTTCATCGTCAAGAGCGGCACCTACACGTACCGCTTCCTGTTCGACGAAGGTGGTGGGCCGGCCAATGGCGCTCCCGCGGCCTGGAACGGCGGCCCCGGGATCACCGGCGTGGCGGGCGCTCTTACCTCCCTTGCCGCCGTGCCGACCAAGGCCGGCGCGCAGATCACCTTCAACCTCGCCGATGCGGCGGACGTGACCGCCACCGTGATGAACGTGGCCGGTCGCCCGATCCGCACGGTCGCCGACGGCAAGCCGCTCGATGCGGGGGTGCAGACGCTGCTGTGGGACCGGAAGGCCGAGAGCGGGCTCGCCGTCCCGGGCGGCCTCTACCTCATCAAGGTCACCGCCCGCAACGCGGACGGTGAGCAGACCAGCGCCATGGCGACCCTGTCGCTGAGATAGCGGCTCGAACGGCAACCAGGATGTACCGACGGGGGCGTTCCTACGGGAAGGAGCGCCCCCGTCCGGCTTCCTGCTCCCGCGGAGAAGGAGGAACTGACGCCTAGGACGAATCACGTTGGCGTTGTCGCGCACCAGAGGTTCGTTCCGGCAGCGGCTTGCCTGCGGGCGGCCGCACCCATGAGGCCACAGGGGGGTTCACGATGAGACGCTCTACTGCGTTCCGCCTAGCCGCGTCGTTGTCGTTGGTGCTGCTGCTGGCGCTGCTCGCACAGGGGCTGTTTGCTCAGAGCCGCTACGAGATGGGGAGGTTCATGTGGCAGGGCCGAGAGGTTGTGGCCATTCGCGTGGGCCCCGGGCTGCCTCCCCCTGTGCCTCCCCCGGACGTCATGCTCCCTCCGTCTGACCGCACAATGGGCACCAACACGCTGGCCAACGTGCCAGCGTGGGACTGGTGCTATGGCTGTTCCGCAACGTCTGCCGCCATGATCGCGGGCTACTACGACAACCTGGCGACAGGCCAGTACGCCAACATGTACGCCGGCCCGGCCAACGGCGGCGTATGCCCCATGAACAACGAGACGACGTGGGCGGCTGGTGAATCGCCGCTCAGCGCCACCCACATGGGCTATGACGGCCGGGCAACTCGGGGCGCCGTGGATGATTACTGGATCGTCTACAACAACCCGGGCCCCGACCCCTACATCGTCAACGGCTGGATCGAGCACACGTGGGCCGACTGCACCGGCGACTTCATGGGCACCAACCAGTCCAAGTACGGCAACGTGGACGGCGCCACCACCTTCTACATGTACACCAACGGGGACCCGCTGTATGACTTCTCAGGTGCCGAGCCCGGCAGCAAGGACGGCTGCCACGGGTTCGCCGAATTCGCGCGCTCGCGAGGCTACACGGTTGCCTCGCTGCAGGCCTTCACCCAGCTCATCTACCCCAACTCGGTCTACGGGTCCATCACCCACGGATTCACCTTCGCCAACTTCAAGAGCGAGGTCGATGCCGGGCGCCCCGTCCTGATCCAGGTGGAGGGGCACACCATGGTCGGCTTCGGCTACGATGACACCGGACAGCTCGTCTACCTGCGCGACACCTGGGACCATTCCAGCCACTCGATGACCTGGGGCGGCTCGTACTCCGGGATGACGCAGTACGCCGTCACCTGCCTCCAACTGCCCGTCAACCACCCGCCGACCCAGCCGACGGTGGACGTGACGCCCAACACGCCGAAGACCGCCGACATCCTGACTTGCACCATCACCGGGCCGAGCACCGATCCGGACGCCGATCTGGTCACGTATGACTACGAGTGGTACAAGGGCGGCGTGCATCAGGCTACGTACGACAAGCTCGGGACGTATGATCTCAGTGCGACCGTCCCGGCGGCGGCGACCACCAAGGGCGACACGTGGAAGTGCGTGGTGACGCCGAACGACGGCCAGATCGACGGCCCGAGCGGCGAGGACTCCGTCACGCTCGTCAACACGGCTCCCACTCAGCCCGTCGTGGATGTGACGCCCGATACGCCGAAGACGGACGATGACCTCAACGTCGCCCTGACGACACCCAGCACCGACGCTGATAGCGACACGATCACCTACACCTACAAGTGGTACCTGGGCGCGGTGCAGCAGGGGGCTTACGACGGCCTGACCACGGTACCGGCGAGCGCGACCACCAAGGGCGACGTCTGGAAGTGCGTAGTGACGCCGAACGACGGCAGCGAGGACGGGCCGACCGGCGAGGACCAGGTCACCGTGGCCAACTCGCCGCCCACGGCGCCGGTGGTTGATGTGACGCCGGATTACCCGCGGACGGACCAGGACCTCAACGTCGCCATCACAACGCCGAGCACGGACGCCGATAGCGACACCGTCACGATCGGCTATGCCTGGTATAAGGACACCGTGCACCAGCCGGCCTACGACGGTCTCACGACCGTGCCGCACACGGCTACCGCCAGCGGACAGACGTGGAAGTGCGTCGTGACCCCGAATGACGGGACCGTGGATGGGGCCACCGGCGAAGACCAGGTTACCGTCCAGAACCCCACGCTTGCGTGGGCCGGAACGGTCGGGTATGAGACCGACGGAGTGGACCCGGACCTGGGTGATCCCACGCTCGCCGCGCCGACCACCTTCACCTTCAAAGTCAAGTACACCGACCCGACGGGGAACACCCCGCTCGTCGCCCGCTGCGTCATCCAGAAGAAGGGCGCAACGGGCTGGAGCGATCAGGCTCGGATTGCCATGACAGTGGAGTCGGGAGCCATCGCTACGGGCGCGATCTACTCCTGCGCGACGCAGCTGCCGAACCAGGTCGTGAAGTACCGCTTCCTGTTCCAGGCCGCCGACGGGACCTACCTGACCGGCGACCCGGCCACGTTCCATAGCGGTCGGCCGGGCGTGGCCGGTTGCCCGCACCTCTGCTGGACCGGCAAGCCGGGCTTCGAGACGGATGGGGTCTCGCCCGACACCGGCCCCACCGGCACGAGCTTTGTGTTCCAAGTGAAGTACATGGATGCTGCCGGCGACGCTCCGACGCAGGCCCAAGTCCAGATACGACGCAATGGCGTCCTGTGGCGCACCCTCGACATGAGCGCCTGGCCCGGCGGCAGCTACTGCCTCGGCCGCATCTACCAGCGCCGGAACACCATCAACAAGGCCGGCCCCGGGGAAACGTACGAGTACCGCTTCGCCTTCGCCGACGCCAGCGGGGCCGCGACGGGCGATCCCACCAACTGGCAGTCGGCGCCTACCATCACGGGTGCCGGTGGCGCGGGGCTGACCTCGCTGGCGGCGCTGCCGACGAGAGCCGGCGCCCAGGTCACCTTCAGTCTGGCCGGCGCAGCCAACGTGACGGCCACCGTGGTCAACGTTGCCGGTCGGCCCATCCGCACGCTGGTCGCCGACAAGCCGCTCGATGCCGGTCTGCAGACCCTGGTCTGGGACCGGAAGGCGGCCAGCGGCCTGACGGTGCCGGCCGGCCTGTACGTCATCCGCGTGACCGCTCAGAGCGCCGGCGGCGGTCAGAGCACCGCGCTGGCGACCGTCGCGCTGAAGTAGCGCAGGCGCCGCCGCAGCGACCGGCAGTGACCCAGGAGGGAGCCCGGAGACGGGCTCCCTCTTGCCTGAAGCCGAACTTGGGGGACCGATGCCGATGTCTACCCGGAAGCTCTGGCCGGAGGAGTACGAGGGAGCCGTATCACTGACGTTCGATGACGGGCTCCCCTCGCAACTGCGGATTGCGATCCCGCTGATGAATGACCTCGGGCTAACCGGCACCTTCTACCTCTCGCCGCGCGAGGACGACTGGCGCGAGAAGCTGGAACCCTGGATCGCGGTCCACGAGGCCGGGCATGAGATCGGGAATCACTCGCTCAACCACACCTGTTCGCGCGCCTTCGGCGATGACCCGCACGCGCGCGGCCTGGAGAGCCTGACCCTGGAGGACATCGAGGTGGACGTGGTGGAGGCGGAGCGTCGACTGAGCGAGCGGTTCCCTCGCCCCGGCGGCCGCTCGTTCTGCTATCCGTGCTGGCAATCACACGTCGGGGAGGGCCTCACCCGCCAGAGCTACGTGCCCGTCATCGCCCGGCACTTCATCGCCGCGCGCGGCCTGGGCGAAGTGCCGAACCACCCGCTGACCTGTGACCTGCACTTCCTGTGGTCGTGGGATGTCTCCCGCAGGACCGGCGCCGACCTCGTCGGCCTGGCCGAGCAGTGCGCCTCACGCGGACGCTGGGGGCTACTCGTCTTCCACGGGATCGACTCCGGCCACCTCCCCGTCGCCTCCGTCGACTTCGCCGAGCTGTGTCGCCACCTCGACCGCCATCGCGACCGCCTGTGGACGGCGCCCGTGGCGGACGTCGCGGCGTGGGTCAGGGAGGTCAGGAACGGAGTGTAGGATGAGCCAGGGCGGGGAACCATCGTGACGAGATCGTCTCTCCGCCGGGGGTGTGACATGACCGACACCAGGATGTTCGCGTGGGAGGATGTTGCCAGCGAGGCCGGCATCACGCCGGAGCAGCTTGCAGGGATCGAGCGCCTCGTGCGCGAGGAGTTCCCACACGACGACATGCTCTATGAGCTACACGTGCTGAGGGCGTGCATGGCCGTGAAAGATGGCTACTGCACCGTCGAGCAGATTCTCCAGCAGCAGGAGCCGGCCGAACAGCCCCACGCGTAGCCAGTCGACCTGCCCGTCCGGGCCGAGCGTGAGCCTCCGATTGCATCACGGCACCTGTTGGCTCACCTCGCCCGTCCCCTTGTCCACTGTGAACCAGCCCATCGTGGCCGTATGGCTGGGGATGTCGCCCTCGCCTTTGACCACCTCGTAGACGTGGACCGTGTATGCCGCGGCGTCCTCGCTGTCGATGTCGATGTGGGGCGAGCCGCCTGCCTTCGTGACGTTGGCGATCCACTCGGCCACCTCGGGCAGGGCCTTGACCTTCCCGATGGCCTCATCGCCGCTGACGGCCGCTGGTTGGGGCGGCCCGGCCTTCGGCATCATCTGCTGCATCTGCTGCGGGGTCATCGTCGGGGGCGGGCGCTGGGGTTTGAGGAAGAGGAAGTAACCAACTGCAGCGATCCCAGCGACCACCAAGAACACGAAAGCGAGGCCGCCGATGATGCCGCACGCAACCCAGGGGAACTCGCGGGACGGCGGCTGAGGACCGTATGGCGGCGGCATCGCGCTCATCGGAGGGCACCTCTCTCACGTGGTTGATTCCCGGCCATACCGGGCGGACACGCCGGCTCATGGCCTGGGCGGAGGCGCAGCCTCCAAGGCCCATGGCGGGGGGACCCGCGTAACCTCGCCGGTGGCTTTCGAGACCCTGTACCAGCCGAAGTCGACGGAGGCGGGCACACCCTTCGGGACCTGGGTCAGCTCCGTGTACGCGTGAACCAGGTAGCCGTCGGCATCCTCCTGCTCCAGCTCGACCCGAGGCGTAGCCGCCGGGTTCGGGCCCGTCTGGAGGAAGGCGGCCACCTCGGGCCTGGCCTTCACCTTGGCAACGGCCTCGTCGCGGCGGCTGGGCCTGAGGAAGGCGAAATAGCAGACCACGATCCCGGCGACCGCCAGGAAGGCGAAGGCGAGAGCCCCGATGACGGCGCAGGCGACCCAAGGGAACTGGCGGGGCGGCGGCTCGTACGCGGGCGTGGGCATTCCGCTCACCTCAGGGCTCCTCTCTCGCGGTCGCCGGGCCCATCCCCAGCGTCACTCCGTCCCGCGTCGCAACGGGCTCCGAGGCGCCACAATCCACGTGGTAGATACGCTGGCCGGAGCCTACGGGCCTGGGACCTGCGTGACCTCGCCGGTTGTCTTCGAGACCCGGTACCAGCCGAAGTCGAGGGTGGCGGGAGAGCCTTGCGGAGCCTGCGTCAGCTCCGTGTACGCATGAACTACGTAGCTGCCACCGTCCTCACGTGCCAGCTCAACCCGCGGCGTGGCCCCCGGGTTCGGCCCCATCTGCAGGAACGCAGATACCTCGGGCCTGGCCTTGACCCTGGCGATAGCCTCCTCGGCGCTGACCGTGGCAGACGGTTCGGACTCCCCCGTGGCCTGCCGCAAGCGTTCCGGCGTCACCGACGTGGGGGGGTGTCGGAACACGAACCAGCCCACCACCACGACCGCGGTGACCATGAGCACGACAACCACCACGCCCACGATCACGGCGCAGACGCCCCACGGGAACCGGCCTGGAGGTCGCGCCACCACATCCGGCGCCGGCACGTAGGGCGGGGTGACTGCTGCAGGCGCGGCGACGACCTCTGCGCCACACTCGACACAGAAGCGCGCCTCGGGCGCGAGCCGGGCGCCGCACCGGGAGCAATACGTAGGCGTCTCACCCATCCCCTTCACCCCTCTCTTGCCGTCGCCGGCCCAACCTCCAGAGCCATTCCGTCCCGCGCCGCGAGGACCTCCAGGCCGAGGCGCTGGCTCATCCCCTCGACGATCTCCCACGGCTTCGCCTGCAGCAGCCTCATCCCGAAGTGAGTCAGCACGGCCTGTCGCGGGCGGATCGCGGCGATGATGTTCTCGGCATCCCGCCAGTCCAGATGGTAGATGCGGTGGTCGGGGTTCTCTTCGAGCACGCAGTTGATGATGAGTACCTCGGCCGACGCGTAGTGCTCGGCCAGCGACTCGAAGTAGCGCGTGTCGGTCAGCAGCCCCAGCCTCGCCCCGCCGCCTTCGAGCAGGAAGCCGTACGTCTCCCCGGGGTGATCGTGGCGGGCCGCGACACGGACTGTGAGATCGCCGAACGAGTAGGCGCCGTTGTCTTCGAGGGGCTGCGCCTGGCCGATGTACGAGAGGATGTACTCGCAGATCGGCGAGTCCTCGTACAGCGCGTCCCTCGGCGCCAGCAGCGTACCGCGCGGGCGGTGACCGCCATGGGTCATCGCTTCGATGATCACGTTCACATCGTTCGCGTGGTCGATGTGCTTGTGGGATACGAGCACAACATCGACGGTCTCGGGGTCGAGCCTCGGTCGGCTCCCATACGCCTTCACGAGCGCGCCCGGCCCCGGATCGACCCACACCGTCTGCCCCGCCAGCCGCACCCACAGCCCGCCCGAGGCGCGGAGCTGCTTCGACACCACGAACCGCGAGCCCGCGGTGCCGAGGAACTTCACGAATTCGGGAGGGTAGGGGGGCATGGATACTCGGGAGGTCTCTGGTCTCTCGTCTCGGGTCTCAGGTCCCAAGTCGGCCCTTTCCCCCGCCGTCACGGCATCGAACTCGAAACCCGAAACTCGAAACGCCGTTACCGGTACTGACCGACGGCCTCGGCGACCTCGGCGATGATCCTCACGTGTTCTTCGGGCATGCCGGGCGCGATCGAGCACGCGGTGCTCAGGACGAAACCCGGCGCAGTCATCCCGGTGCGCACGATCTGCTCCACGTCTCGCCGGATCGAGTCCGGTCGCCCGAAGAGCAGCGTGTTCACGGAGTCGATGTTGCCCTTGATGAATAGCCGGTCGCCCACGCGCGCGACGGCGTCCGCCAGCTCGACGTCGCCCAGCGGCGGCGGATCGAGGCACTCGATCCCGTCGGCGCCGCTCTCGGCGATTAGCTCCAGTCGGTCGCCGATTGCCCCGCACGTGTGCGTGTAGACCGGCACATCGGGTGCGGCCTCGTGAACGCGGCGAATGAGTTCCGTCTCGTAAGGCAGCACGAACTCGCGATACATCGCCCGGCTCAGGAAGCCGTTCCCCACGAACGGG
>VGFC01000054.1 GCA_016869045.1 Armatimonadota bacterium | reverse complement strand
CCGGGGTCACGAATGACGGCCAAACAGCGCCGCTGCCAGCTCACCCTACCACTCATCCTACCGGGCGACCCGGTCGTGCCGTTCGCCGTCCGCGCGTAGCGCGTCGGCCCGAAGGGCCGCTTAGTGCCGCGAGGTCCGCGAGCAGTGCGGCCCGGATCGCGTAGCTCGTGGCGGTTACCTCCCCCGACCATCCCAGCGTGAAGCGCTCTCCCCAGTTAGCTCCGCCAACCGCCAGAATGGCAACCTCATCGGCGAGGATCATCACCCGTCCCCCTGTTCGCATTACCCGGATTGCTGCCGGAAATGCCGCGTAAGCTCGGAGGCATACTGCCTCCCGAGGTGCTGGCCATTGGCTGCGACCCACTCAGTGAACCGTGCCCGCCCGCGCGGCGGCTCGCCCGAGACCAGCAGGTTGGTCATCAGCCCGGTGACCTCGTCCCGCGTCACCACTACATCCCCCAGGAGACAGCCGATGAGCGCCGCGGGGATGAGGGCGACGGTTGGCGGCACGCCCAGCACCGCGGCCCGGCTGCCTACCGCCGAGCGGATCAGCCCGACCAGGTCCGAGAAGGTGAACGTCTCCGGGCCGGCGGCGTCGAGGACGGCGGCCCGTCCGTCGGACGCCGCCCTGACGGCGATCTCAGCCACGTCCTCCGCCGACACGGGCTGTACGAGGTACTTGCCGTCCCCGAAGAGCGCGAACACGGGGAAGCGGCGCAGCATCCACGCGATGTTGTTGAGCAGGATGTCGCCCAACGCGAAGATGAGCGTGGGTCGGATGATGGCGTACGACAGCCCCGACTCGATCACCGCCTGCTCCACCAGCGCCTTGCCCCGGTAGTAGGGCAGCTTCGAGTCGGCGGAGGGGTTCGTGACGCTCAGGTGCACCACGCGCTCGATGCCCGCCTCCCGGGCGCAGCGAAGAAGGGTCTTCGTGTTCTCGATGGCGCCGGCAAAGCTGACATCGCCCCGGTCGAAGCGCACCCAATAGGTGGTGTAGAGCACCGAGGCCCCGCGCAGGCTCTCGCGCAGAGCCTCCGGGTCGTCGAAAGCAAACGGCGCCACGGTGACGCGATCCCGCAGCGGAAGAGGACGGGAAGGGTGAGCGGTGAGGGCAGTCACCCGCAGGCCTTCGTCGAGCAGGCGCTTCGTGATGAACGAGCCGGTGTAGCCGAGTCCGCCGGCTACGACGACGTGGTGACTGGTCCTCTCCATGGGCTCTCCCAACTGGGCCGCGGAGCCACGGCCCTACTCCCGCCGAACGGCGCGGGAATACAGCAGGCCGGCGATCAGATAGACGGCAGCGGCGATGGCCCAGGTTGACGATGCGAAGACGGAACCTCCGCTGTCGGTCGAGAGCCAACACATTGTGGGGACCCACACGTACGACGCCGCGCTGAGGACGTCATACCAGACGCGGGATCGCAGGAGGGCCTCCCGCACGGGATCACCCTCGGTGAGTTCGCGGATGCGAGGGAGTGCCTGCTCCAGCTCCTGCTTGCTGAGGAGTTTGGGGAGCAGGCGGCTGTGCCGCAGGATACCCAGCAGGGCGACCATCCGCGGGCTGGGCGTGTCGGCTCCCAGCACAGCCTCCCGCAGCTCCTCGCGGATGCGCCGCGCCTCCTCGGGAGCCTCGAGCACGTACGTCTCTGGCCACATGATCCGCCCGCGGCGGACCTCCTTGCGCACGATGCCCTTCTCCGCCAACCCCTCGAACACGCGCGGCCACGGGTGGCGAGCCCGTTTGCTCTGCAGACCCCAGAGCAGCGGCAGGACCTGACGGACGCGCGGCGGTGATGGTACGCTGCGCACGTCCTCCAGCAGCTCATCCAACAGCACGTCACCCGTGGGCGTTGCGTCGCCGACGACCACTGCCTCGTCTTCGACCACCAGCTTCCCCTGTACCACCAACTCGGACAGCAGCGCGCCCCGCACACCGTGCGAGGCAAGCCCGCCGCTCGTCAGCACGCCGAACAGCATCGGCCTCTGTCCCGTGTACGTCAGCAGCAGCCGCTCCTCGGCCAGGTTGAGCATCGTTGTCCCTCCCTTGCGCGCACATCAGCCGGATCTGGCCTTCGCCGCGCTCGTGCGTGCCTTCCAGAGGGCCTCCGCCAGTGGCTCCTGCGAGACGACCGTTGGGGAGCGGCCCCAGACCCCCCACGCTGCGCCGGTGAGGCCGCGCACGCCGCGAGTGTCGTAGGCCACAGCCAGGAGCACGGCGGTTCGGGTGTCCGCGGCCCGCTCCCCTCGGAGGATGGGACGCAACTCGTCCTCCAAAGCCGCCCGCGCCGCGCTGTCCCGCACCCAGTACAGCGTGCCCCACGTGATGCCCAGCCACTGCTGCGTCTCCCGGTAGAGCAGGTCTCCGGCGACCATCCGGTCACGGAGACGGTCTAGGTACTGTGGCAGCACCGTGCGTAGGTTGACGATCCATGAGTGCAGACCCCAGCGCACCGAGGTGCGCGCCAGGTTGTACAGGAGTTCATCGAGCAGGTCGTCGCCGAGCGGGCTCGGGTCCGCGACATGAGCTTTGCCGTCGGCGACTGCCAGCCGCCCCGAGACGAGCAGGTCGCCGAGAAACGCCGCCTCCACGGCCCCCCAGTAGGTGAACTCCAGCGCGAACCACTTGGGCTTCTCGCCGGCTGGGGCGTCCAGGAGGCAGGTTTGCTCGGCAAGAGTCAGCATGGCGTTCCCCCCTTGGGGCTCTTGCGCGCGACATGCGTCGTTACCGAGAGCTGCCCGTCGCCGCGGGTTCGGCGAACCCGGCCTCCTGTAACCGGCGCAGGACTCCCGGCAGCAGCTCAATCATCGGGCGGATCTGGGCGGCGTCAGTGGTGTGAACCTCGATCTCCAGGCTGACCTCCAGCGCGTTGCGACGCGTCCCGGAGGCTGACAGGCAACCGGCGAGGGGGCCGCCGCTCGGGCTCAAACCCACCTTCAGCCAGCGGACCGGCGAGCAAGCTGGCCTGACCAGCCACCGACGAAGGGCGGCGGAACCAAGTGCCGCGTGCACGGCCTCCGCCGGATTACCCGAGCACTCAACGTGCGCGTCGAAGACCGGGTCGCCGGTTGCCACCTTCATCCTCGGCAGGCCCACGAGCCGGAGCATGCCCGCCGCCCAACTGGGGAGGTCACTACCGCTGCTCCAGCAGAGCACGGCAAGTGAGGTGCTCGACGCGATCAGGCCTCGGAGCCGGGTGTAGTCCGTGTAGGTCTCTTCACCGCTCACGCGGTACCAGTCCAGCGCGAGGTCTCGCCCCTCAACTGCGAACACGCAAACCGGACTCCGCCCGAAGAAGCCCTCCCGGACCGTGCCGCCAAACTCCGCGGCGAGCCGGTCCGCCGCGGACACCGCCTGGTGCGCCCGTCTGACGGCAGAGCACACGAGCTGACAGCCCAGAGCTAGCGCCGCCCCAAGCACGGCGAGCGTGATGGCTAGCCACCACATCCCCGAAGTGCCGACGAGGCGCGGACTGGGCGCAAGGACGATGGCCTTCTGGGAGACGCCGATCCCGACCGCCAACGCGCCAAGCACCACGAGGATTCCCGCCACGATCGCCCCTCCCCACAGGATCTGCCTCCGAGTGGCCCGTCGTCGGGCAGCGGCTGAGCTGGACGGCGTGGGCAGACCAGGGGTAGGGCCACCAGCCATCTCGTGCAACACCTCCGCCCGTACTGGGAGTCGGTAAGGCGTGAACCTCAGCCTGCACGGCTGCACGGCGGGTCCGCGTGCAGCGCACCCATACCCGTCGCTCACGACGCGTTCTCGAGCCTCGCCACCGCTTCCGTGACGATGCGCCGCGTCTGGCCGGTGGGACGGCGCTGGGACAGAAGCCGCTGGAGGTGCGGAGCCGCCGACTTCACGCGGGCCTCGCCCAGCGCGCGAGCTGCGACCTCCTGGGCGTTGGTCAGGTTGCAGCCCAGGCAGTCGATCAGCACCGGAACCGCCGTGTCCTTCTCGCCCATCCTGAGCAGCGCGGCCGCTGCCGTGGCCCGGAGCCACAGGTCGCTGCTCGTGGTGAGCTTCGTCAGCTCAGGTACGGCTTCGCGGGCGGCGGCGCCCGCCTCTCCGAGGGCCTCGGCGGCCTCTCGCTGGTAGGTGGTGTTGGCGTCGCCGAGGCACTCGATGAGCACCGGCACTCCCGGGTCTGTCGCACCCAGGCGGCACAGCGCCTGCCCCACAGCGATGCGTACTCCGATAGCTGGGTCATGGGCCTGCTTCTTCAACGTGGGGACGGCCGGCCGGTACCCCATCTTGCCTAGCGCGACGATGGCGGTCAGGCGCGAGCCCGTCGGCCCGCCTCCCAGAACCGGCACAAGGAGGCTCGGCCCGGCGGCCGCGTACCCTACATCGCCAAGCGCCCCTATGGCGCACCCGGGAATACGGTCGTCCGGGTCTGTGAGGAGCTTCAGTAGCTCCGGACCCGCTGCCACCGCCCTCGGACCGATCGCCCCCAGTGCGTGGACTGCCCGGTGACGCGTGTCGGCGTCCCGGTCGTCCAGCCACCGGCCGAAGGTCGGCGTGGCCGGGGCGGCCAGCGGGCCGAGCTGCGTGAGGGCCTCGGCCGCGCTCTGCCGCACCTTGAGGTCCTTGCTGCCCAGAGCCTTGACCAGCGCGGGGACGCTCGCCGGACCGATGTCCACGAGCGCCTCAGCGACGCAGTGCCGGGTCGTGTCGTTCTGATCGTTGAGTGCCCCCATCAGGACCGGGACCGCCGCCGGGCCAAGGCGACCCAGAGCCTCGCCGGCCTCCGTGCCCTCAGGCAGCATCCCTTGGGCCCACGCCTTGCTCCGCATGAACGCCAAGAGGGCCGGTGCAGCGCTGGCTGCAGCCGGGCCGACCTGCCGCAACGCCCTGACGGCGGCGATCCGGTCTCCCTCGTCCGGGCCGTCTAAGCATCGCGTCAGGGCGGGTACGGCGGGCACCGCTCGCGGGCCCATCTCACCCAAGGCCGCGGCAATGGCCGCACGTCGTCCGGTCTGAGCCTGGCCGAGCCGATCGATCAGCAGCTTGGCCACGTCCGCCGACGGGGCCAGACGGGCCAGCGCCAGTGCGGCTTCATCGCGCACGTCTGCCTGGTTGTCTTTGAGCAGCCCGCGCAGTGCCGGCGCCGCGGACTTCGCCGGCGGGCCGATGCCGCGCAGCGCCACAGCAGCGTTGCGCCGCACCGACCATCTCTCGTCCGTGAGGTACCTCACCAACTCGGGAACTGCCGGAGCGGCCGCCGTCCCGAAGCTAGCCAAGGAGGACGCGGCCGCGTTGCTGACGCCCTCGTCTTTGCCGGCGATCGCGGACACGAGAGCGCTGCGCGCCTCGTCACTCGGGTTGACGGCCTCCGTCAGTCTGCCCAGAGCGCCGGCAGCCACGCGAACGACCTCCGTGTCGGGGTCCCCCATACACGCCACAAGCGCCGACAGCACTCGCTCATCCGCCGGCTTAAGGGCTCCCAGTGACTCGGCTGCAGCGGCTCGGACCGTCGAGTCCGCATCGCCCAGGGCCTTCAGCAGCGGGGGCACGACCTCTGCGGAAGCCTCGTCCGCCCAGCCCAGCGCTTCCGCCGCGCCCCGGCGCACGTCGGGGTCATGGTCCCCGAGGCGCTCCACCAACGTGGTCAGGACAGGGCGCGACTGACCCGCCATCTGCGCCAGCGCACTGACTGCCTCGTCCCGGACCCAGGGGCTGCTGTCATTGAGGCAGTCCAGCAATCGCGGGACGGCGCGCGGATCACCGATGTGGCCCAACGCCCCGGCGCAGCCTCGGCGAACCTCGCGGTTCCAGTGCCGAAGCCCGCCGAGCAACCCGGGCACCGCCGGACGCCCAATGTCCGTGAGTGCTGCCTGAGCCGTAACGCCAACGAAGTGGTCCTTGTCGGCCAGGTACTCGATGAGAACCGGCACTGCCCGCCGGCCCATGGCCGCCAGCGACTTCCTGACCCGCCCATCGACGTCGGGAGTGAGCATGTTGGGCTGGGGTCTGTTGCGTATTGGCTCCATGGCGCGGCCGACCCGGAACCACATCGGGTGGGCCCTCAGCAGCCAGCCCAAGATGCGCGAAGGGCGGACCACCAGGACGGCCGCCACGGCGACGAGGGTAAGGCCGGCAAAGAGAACCCGGCGTTTCCGCGAGCGGCTCATCGTCAGCACCCTCCTCTTTGGGTGTAGAGTCACCGACTCCGGCTCGGACCGCTATCGAAACCGGCCCCGACCAGGCGCTTCGTCCCGCAAGCGCCTTTGCTCGCTCGGCGCAGACTCCTGCACGTCGCACACGGTGGGGAAGACAAGCCCCGCGTACTTCACGCGGACGAGTAGTCACCGCTGCTCCCACGTGCCCCAGGTCACTCCTCTGCTCCGGCAGGCCGCCTCGAGGCGCTCGCCGTTCGCCAAGGCGGAGCTTGCCCACCCAAGGTAGTGGTCGAACTCCACGGGGCCCTCCGTCTGCGCCAAGGGGCCGAGGTGGGCGTGGAACCAGGTGCCTCCCTCGCCGTCGTACGTCCGCTCAACGTAGACCCACCCAACAACCTCGCCGCCTCTCACGTGCAGGCGGACATCCGGCTGCACAAGGAAGCAAGCCAGGATGAACCCGGAAAGCAGGGGCCAGGCGGCCCATGGCCTCTCCTGGAGCCATCGGCGTGTCCGTCGGGCCAGGCCGAGCAGAGGGGCCCCAAGAGGTTCAGGGTCGGGCGTCGCGTGCAGCGGGCTGCCCCGCTGCAGAACGGGCTCGTCGTCCACATGCCCTCACCTCGCCCTCCGGGCGGTTGCGCGGTAGCCGGGCGGCGCGTGGCCACCAACTCCCTGCGCAGCGCCCTATGGCAGCGTGCCGAGGTCGCGCGCAACCCACTCGCCCTTTGGGTCCCGTTCCCAGAGACACGCGCGCCACACCTTGGAGCCCGGGGCGCTCTCGCTCCGGCCAACGATCTGGCCCTTGTCGTTGACGGCAATCGCCTCACTCGCGCACTTGGACCCGCCGGGCGACCCAAGGGGGTGCACGCGCCACCACCCCCACACAATGGGGCTCTCGCCTTCGCCGGCGTTCCACTCGCAGGCCTGGTTCGGTCCTTCGTCGGGTCCGCACCAACCGACGACCATCGGCTGGTTGCTGACGTCGTAGGCCCCAGCCCGGGTAGTGCCGGGGAGAGGGGGCAGGAGCAGCAGCTCCTTGAGCTTCATCCGCCAGAGAGTCGCGTCCCACCCGTACATGCCCACAATGTCCAACTGGTCGTTGATCCCCAGGGCTCCCAGTTGGTGAAGTCGAACGGCGGGCTCTGGGCGACGCCGGCGTCGCGGTCCCACGTCCGGAGGAACGCCACCGAGGTGAGCACCAGGTCATGTCCCGACCCGACGATCTGCCCCTCGTTGTTGATGGCGTAGGCCCTCTCCCCGTCCGAGGTCAGCGGGCCCCCGAGAATGGACTGGCACGTGACCGGATCCCGTCCGAGATCCCAGAAGGCGGGGGCGCCGCCACAGCCGCCGATCACCAGCCCCTGCTCGTTGATCGCGCCGGCGGACGCGCCGGCCCCGGGGAGGGCGGGCAGGGGTCTCATCGCGCGCTTGGCCGGGTCCCACACGAAGGCCCGCCGCCCCCGGGCCGTATCCATCGCGCCGACCACCAGTCCGGCGTCGTTGGTTCCATAGGCGGAACTGCCCCCGAGATAGCGCCCGTCGGCCTTCGCCAGGTCCTCCATATGGGCGCCAGCGCCGGTGGCGGGATCGCCGGGGTTCCACAGGAAGGCATGTTGTACGCCCTCGGAGGTGTCGCTGGCGCCAACGACCACCCCCCGGTTGTTGAGCCCCCGGCCGAACTGCTGCGGGGCTTGTCGGCTGCCGAGGACGCCTTGGCCGCCTCCAGGGCTTCCTCCGTGGGGGGAGGCGGAGGAGACTCCTCCACCGCGGGGGGCACCGTCTTGGCGGCAGCCGTCGCCGACTTCCCGGCCATCGGCGCCGAGTCGCTCGTGCTCCTGCATCCGGCAGCGAACGAGAGTACCACGACAGCCAGCGGCGCGCAGACCGCCGCAAACGAACGAGCCACATCGCGCAAGCAAGTGGCCAGGTGTGCAGTCGTGTTCACGCGATTCTCCTTTCGGCGTGGCCTCGGTCCACGGCCGCTCGCTGAGCCATGTGGCGCCTGCGCGTAGGCGGACGCCCGGTCGAGGGGCGACGCAACCCCCGTAGACAGGAGGGGACGTCGCCGCTACGCCGCGGTGTCCTCGCCGGGGCCCGCCTGTGTCCTCCACCACTTGCGACACGTCGCGCAGTAGTGCCGCTGCCGCACGAGGGCGTACGCCGCGGCGACCAGCGCGATCGCCATCACAACCAGGGCCGGCCACATCAGCACATCTAGGCCAGCTTGCACAGTGTCGACCGGGCGGTATGACTCCGGGCTGCCGAACCGGCTCCACAGGGTCATGGCGGCGACCACCGGCATCGCAATGGCGACGAACCAGTTGGACAGCCTGTGGAGGCGCGGCACGGTGACCTCCGAACCGCATTGTGGACACGTCGCACCGTCTGCCATCGAGCGTTCTCCTCTCTTCCTCTCGGTCGCCAAGCGCAGGACCGGGGGTCTCGCCGCGCGCTACGGCAGCGTGCCGAGGTCGCGAATCGACCACTCGCCCTTCTCGTCTCGCTCCCACAGACAGGCGTGGAAGACCTTCGAACCCGGAGCTGTCTCGCTCTTGCCGGCTATCTGCCCCTTGTCGTTGACGGCGGCGGCGAGGCTTCCGCACTCGGGCTCGCCGAGCGCCGGGAGGGTCTTCACGACCGAGCTGTCCAGGTAAGGGCTCTCACAGTACTCGAAGTGCCATTCGCAGGCGTGCTTCGTTCCGTCCTTGGACTCATAGGTTCCGACGACCATCGCCTCGGCATTCACCCCGTTGGCCGACGCCCGAGTGGCTCCCTCCGGGCGCGGCAGGCGAACGAACTGGGCCTTCTCCATGCGCCACAGCACGGCGTCCTCGTCCATGTAGCCCGCGATGTCGCGGTGCTCGTTCAGAGCCACCGGGCTCCAGTTCGAGACGTCGAAGGGCAACGCTGTAGAGCGGCCTCGCTTGCGGTCCCACGCGGACAGGAACCCCACGTGGCTGTGGTTGAGCTGCGTGCCCCAGCCCACGATCTCGTTCCGGTCGCTCACGTCGCAGGCCCACGTTCCGTGGATCGCATCGACCGCGCCCCCCAGAGCGTGGCAGACGACCGGCTCGCGCTTCAGGTCCCAGAGAACCGGGTTCATGTTGCTGTTGCCCACCACAAGCCCGTGCTTGTTGATCGCGTTCGGTCTCGTATCGGCTCCTCGCCACATCTCGGGGAGCAGTCGCATACGGCGTGTCGCCAGGTCCCACACGAAGGCTTCCCGTCCAGCAGGCTTCGCCACCCATCCCACCACAAGCCCGTCGTCGTTGATGCCGTGGGCCTGGCTCGCACCGAGTTCGCTGCCGTCGAGCTTCGCCAGGTCCTCCATCTTGGCCGCCGCGCCGGTAACGGGATCGCCGGGGGTCCAGAGGAAGGCGTGCTCCACCCCCTCCGAGGTGTCGCTGCCGCCCACCACGAGGCCCGCCTCGTTGATGCTCCAGGCCGTACTGCTGGCGGGACCGCCGTTGGGTGCGGGAGACTTGGAGGCGGTCGGCGGCGGCGCGGGTGACTCGGGACGCAGGGCCAGGTCGGCCGATGCAGCGACCGCCTCCGCCGCGACGGGTCTGGCCTCCGACTTGGATTGCCCCGCTGCCAAGCCATTCTGGTGTCTGCACCCAACGCACCACAGCAAGGTCATTGCCACCACCAGGCTCCAGACCAACACCAACCGGTTGGCGTCCACGAGAGGTCTGCCGGCGCAAGCGCACCGCGGCGCCGTCGTACCCACTGACTTTCCTCCTTCTGGCTCCCCCAACGTGCTGTGACCACGCGCAGCCGCGTGAACGCCCATCTGAGCCCAGTTGCGCGGCCACACACATGAGGAGGCGCAGGATACGGCGCGGGGCAAGCGGCGCCACTCCGCCGCAGGGCTACTGCAGCATGATGGGGGACAGCCACAGCGGTTGGGCTTGAGGGAAAGGGCACTACCGATGCACCACCGGAGACAAGATGGGACCGCCCATCAGCCACATCGCGCGACCGGTGTCCGGACGCGGCCGCAAGCGCGTTCACTCTCATCCCGGCCGCAGAGGCCTATGGCGCCCGCACCGACGCGCCTTGTGGACCGGGGCTCCAAAGAGGACGCCCTTCGGCAACGTCTCTCTGACGGCCCAGGGGTTCCCCCTATCGAGGGCGGTTCCCTCCCCCATGTGGGGGATATGATGCGCGTGAAGCCGATCTGTTGCTCGTGCGCGCTGGCATCTGCCGCCGGTATCAGGCAGGTCGCCGGCGATGACGGACGAACTGGGCCGAGGTCCGACAACGTAGTACCCGAAGGAGAGGGCAAGTGCGGATCACCGTCGTGGCTCCGGGATCACGCGGAGACGTTCAGCCCTTCGTCGCGCTCGGCCGCGGCCTGCGTGAGGCAGGCCACGCGCTCCGCGTGGTCACGCACCAGGACTTCGAGCCGCTGGTCTCCGGCCAGGGCCTGGAGTTCCGCCTGCTCGCCGGGAACATGGGGGCCATCCTGCGGGGCCAGAGCGGTCGCGACCTGATGGGCAAGGGGCGCGGCGTTGTCGGGCTGGTGGGCCAGATGATGCGCGTCATGAAGCCCATGGCCCGACAGCTCGTGTCGGACGCGTGGGAAGGGTGCCAAGGTGCAGACCTCCTGCTTACCGGCGGGTCTGCGATCTTCGGGGGCCTCCCTGTCGCTTCCAGACTCGGCATCCCACTGATCCAGGCTCATGTGCAACCCGTGCCGGCTACACCGACACGAGCTTTCCCCTGTGCCCTGATGCCCCCGCCGCCCCTTCGCCTGGGAGGCGGACTCAACCGCTTGACGCACGTGCTGGCCGAGCAGGCCTTCGTGAGAGCGTTTCGGCCAGCGGTGGAGAGCGCGCTGAGGGATCTGGTAGGCCCCATACCGGGGACTGCCGGTGACCGGCGGCGGAGACCGGGGCCGCGGTGCCCGGTGCTCTACGGGTTCAGCACCCACGTCGTGCCCAGGCCGGACGACTGGGACGACTCAGTGCACGTGACCGGATACTGGTTCCTGGAACGAGACCCAGACTGGAGGCCTGCAGACGAGCTCGTCGCGTTCCTCGCCTCCGGCCGGCCGCCCGTGTATGTCGGCTTCGGCAGCATGGGCGCCCTCGAGTCCCGCGACACGGCCACGCTGGCATTCGAGGCGCTGCGGCTCGCTGGCCAGCGCGGCGTCATTCTCCGAGGCTGGGGGTCTGAGGAGGCCCTGGACGCACCCGACCACGTCCTGCCAATAGACTCCGTCCCCCATGATTGGCTGTTCCCGCAGATGGCTGCCGTGGTTCACCACGGCGGTGCCGGCACCACCGCTGCCGGGCTCCGAGCGGGCATTCCCTCGGTAGTCGTGCCCGTCTTCGCCGACCAGCCATTCTGGGGACGGCGGCTCGTCGACCTGGGAGTGGGGCCCCAGCCGATCCCTCATCGCCGGCTGACGGCGCAGGGGCTTGCGGGGGCGATCACGGCGGCGGTCAGCGACGAGCCGATGCGCCGGCGAGCCAAGGAACTGGGCCAGACGATCCGGGCAGAGGATGGCGTGGCGCGTGCGGTTCGGCTGGTGCCAAGCCTAGTAGTACAACCGTAGATGTGCTATGGTATCGTCCGAACCGCAGAATGCAGCCACCATCGCAGCCCAGGAGGCGGTCCACGATGCTGAAGGATGCCAGAGACTGGCAGGCGGAGTTCGAGGCGTTCCACGCTCGGTTTGGCGGTTTGTTCGGTCGGAGTGAGCCGCGGGCGCTGTGCGGCGCCTATGTGCGGGGTTTGATGGCGAAGGTGAGCCGGAAGAACTGCTGGCAGTTGGCGGAGGAGACGGGGCAGGCGCTGCCCGACGCCCTGCAACGGCTCTTGTATCGAACCGAATGGGATGCGGAGGCGGCGCGGGACCTGGTTCAGGACTTCGTGGTCGAGCAGTTCGGCGAAGCGGACGGCATCGGCGTGGTGGATGAGACGGGGTTCCTCAAGAGCGGACGCCGATCGGTGGGCGTCAAGCGGCAGTATACGGGCACGGCAGGGAAGATCGAGAATTGCCAGGTGGGCGTGTTCCTGAGCTACGCCAGCCGCCGGGGGCACGCGTTCCTGGACCGCCGGCTGTACCTGCCGGAGGACTGGTGCGAGGACGCGGCGCGGCGCGCCAAGGCCTATGTGCCTGAAGCCACCGGCTTTCGAACAAAGCCGCAGTTGGCGCTGGCGATGCTGCACCACGCCTGGGAGCGCGGGGTCCCGATGCGGTGGGTGGTGGGCGATGAGGTGTACGGGAACGCCGCCTACTTCCGCCAAGGTGTCAGTGACCATCAGCGGCAGTACGTGCTGACGGTCTCGGCCGACACGCCGGTGTGGCGGGATCGCCCGGCGGTGACGCCGGTACAACGAACGGCGAGCGGGAGACTGCGCCGTAAGGCGCGGATCGCCGTCGAGGCCCCTACGGCCACGAGCGTCGGGGAGGTAGCGGCCGGATGGCCCGCCGACCGCTGGGAACGCCTGACGGTCGCGGAGGGCGAGAAGGGACCGATCACCTACGATTGGGCGCGACAGCGCGTGGTCGAGAGCCGGGAGGGGTTGTCCGGTGAGACCGTGTGGTTGCTGGCCCGGCGCTCGACGAAAGAGCCCGGTGAGATGGCCTACTACTTGTCGAACGCCTCGGTGGAGACACCGCTGCTGACCTTGGCTCAGGTCGCCGCCGCGCGCTGGACCATCGAGCAGTGCTTCCAGGAGGCCAAGGGAGAGGCGGGTCTGGACGAATACGAAGTCCGCACCTGGCACAGTTGGCATCGTCACATCACCTTGGTGATGATGGCCCATGCGTGGCTCGCCTCGGTCCGCCGCCAAGCCGGCGAAAAAGGGGGCACCGGACGCCCCTGTGACGTCGTCATGCGGCGGCCTCGCCGAACTCACCGTCGCCGAGGTCTGCGCGCTGCTCGCGATCACCCTACCGTTGCCTCCGCATTCGGTCGCTCTGCGGCAGGCCTGGTCCGTCTGGCGCCGCCGCAAGCGCCAGCAAGCCCGTGACAGCTACCGTCGTCACCTCCGCGTGGAGGTCGCCCCAACGCCTCCTCCTCGTGGACCGACGACCAAACAGCATCTACGGTTGTACTACTAGGGTCTGGTGACCCGCAGGCACGACGGCGCGAGACGGGGGTCTCGCAGGCGCAACGGCATCGGGCGCGGAGCGCGGTGGGGCTGATGCAGCGGCTCCCGTGCCCGGCGTGTGGAGAGGAGAATCCGGCGAGTTCGCTCGTGTGCTGGAAGTGCGGGACGGCGCTGCGAGGGCGGCGGGGCGCGCTGATGTGCCCGCGGTGCGACTGCTGTCTGTGCTGTAAGCCCGCTGACCTCGCCGACCTGGACGTGGGCGACGCGCGGGTGGATCACTGCGAGGACTGCGGGGGCGTCTGGCTCGACGTCGATGCCCTGAGCGTCCTGATGACGCTGCCGATGGACTGGCTGGAGATGTGGCAGGAGCACCTCGTGGCCGCCTGCCGGAACCGAGGAACTCGGGGACACGATCCCAGTTCGCAACGACGCGAACTGGGTCATGTCCCCGAATTCCTGCTGTGCCCCGTGTGTCAGATCTCGCTGGAGGAGCGCATCTTCGGCGAGCAGACCGATGTGTACGTCGATCGCTGCACGGCGTGCCGGGGGACGTGGCTCGATCGAGGGGAGTTGGTGGTGATCAAGAAGATCTCGGTGGAGCAGGATGTGTAGAGGAATGCGGACTGAGGGGAGAGGGGGAGACGGGAAGAGGGGACAGTCCATGCGTCCTGACCCCGCCCAGGCGGGGTCAGGACTTGGACAGTCCCGAACGGCTCTCTACCGCGTGTTGGTGGTGGAGGACGAGGAGGACATCCTCGAACTCGTCCGGTACAACCTGAGCAAAGAGGGTTACGACGTTGCGTGTGCGGCGTCGGGGGAGAGGGCTCTACAGCTAGCGAGGGCCGAGCTGCCGGACCTGATTCTGCTCGACCTGATGCTGCCGGGCGTCGGCGGGCTGGATGTGTGCCGGTTGCTGAAGGGCGATGGGCGGACGGCGCACATCCCGATCATCATGCTGACCGCCAAGACAGAGGAGGCCGACATCGTCACCGGCCTGGAGATGGGGGCGGATGACTACGTCACGAAGCCCTTCAGCCCGCGGGTGCTGAGTGCGCGAGTGCGGGCGGTGCTGCGGCGGAGGCGCGCGGAGCCGGTCAGCGAGGAGCAGACGATCCGAATCCGCGAGCTGATCATCCACCCGAGCCGGCGGGAAGTGCTCGTGAAGGGGCAGGCGGTCGAACTGACGTTCACTGAGTTCAGCGTGCTGCACACGCTGGCGCGGCGGCCGGGGTGGGTGTTCACGCGGTCGCAGATCGTGGACGCGGTGCGGGGCGATGAGTACCCGGTGACGGACCGATCCGTCGATGTGCAGATCGTGAGCCTGCGGAAGAAGCTCGGACCGTGCGCGACGTACATCGAGACCGTGCGCGGAGTCGGGTATCGGCTCAAGGAGTAACGGATGCGCCCGCGCCGGCTGCTTCGGCGGCTTCTCCCCCCGGTTGTCCTCGTGACCCTCATCGTGCTGTATGCCCTCGGCGCGCAGATCGTCCACCAACTGCGGCAGCTGTACCACGCCGAGACGTCCGCCCACCTCACGACCCAGGCGCTGCTCATCGCGCGTGAGTTGCCTCATCCACTGCGGCCCGCCGATGGCGGCGAGGTGGATGCGCTGTGCAAGGTCCTGGGGGCGGAGACCCACGTGCGGGTGACGGTGATCCTGGCGTCGGGGAAGGTGATCGGCGACTCGGAGCATGACCCCGCCACGATGGACAACCACGCGGACCGGCCGGAGGTCGCGAAGGCGCTGAGCGGCGAGCCGGGGGCCGCGACGAGGCATAGCTTCACGCTGGGCCAGGACGAGACCTACGTTGGCGTGCCGGTAAGGGAGCAGGGGAGGGTGGCGGCGGTCGTGCGGACGGCGGTGCCGGTGTCGGCCATCGAGCAGACGCTGGCCGACCTGCGCAATCGGATCATCCTGGTCGGGCTGCTGATCGCGGCGGGAGTCGTGTTGGCCGGAGCCCTGCTGGCGCAGCGACTGGCGCGGCCGCTGACGGCGATGGCCGGGGCAGCACGGCGGTTTGCGCAAGGCGAGCTGGACTTCCGCGTTCCGCCGCAGACCACGACGGAGGCGGTGGCGCTGGCGGAGGCGCTCAACGAGATGGCCGCGCGGCTGGACGAGCAGATTCGTGATCTCGTGCAGCAGCGCAACGAGCGAGAGGCGCTGCTGGCGGGGATGGTGGAGGGCGTGCTGGCCGTGGATAGCCGGGACCGAATCATGACGATGAACCGGGCGGCGGGGGAGCTGTTCGGCGCGGACCCGGAGCGGGCGACGGGCCGGACGCTGCAAGAGACGATTCGGAATCCGGCTCTGCAGCGGCTGGCGGCCGAGGCGCGCTCGGCGGAGCGGCCGGTCGAGACGGAGATTCGGCTGCAGGCCAACGGGGAGCGGTACCTGCAGGGCCACGGCACGCTGCTCCAGGACGCGGTCCTCATCGTGCTGAACGACGTGACCCGCCTGCGCCGACTGGAGAACATGCGGCGTGACTTCGTGGCGAACGTCTCGCATGAGCTGCGCACGCCGGTCACGTCCATCAAGGGCTTCGTGGAGACACTGAGCGACGGCGCCCTCGATAGCCCGGAGGATGCCAGGCGGTTTGTCGGCATCATCCGAAAGCACGCGGACCGGTTGGCGGCGATCATCGAGGACCTGCTGACGCTGTCGCGGCTGGAGGAGGACGGCGCTGCGCAGATGGAGCCTCAGGCGACAGCGGTGCGGCCCGTGCTCGCGGCGGCCATCGAGGCGTGTCAACTGAGGGCGGCTGAGAAGGGGGTCACGGTTGAGCTCGCGTGTCACGCGGAGTTGACGGCCAGGGCCAGCCCGGAACTGCTCGAGCAGGCGGTCATCAACCTGATCGACAACGCGGTGAAGTACAGCCCGCGGGGCTCGCGCGTGAGAGTGGAGGGTCAGCAGACGAACGGCGAGGTGGTGGTGCGGGTGAAGGACGAGGGCTGTGGGATCAGCGTCGAAGACCAGGAGCGGGTGTTCGAGCGGTTCTACCGGGTGGACCGTGCCCGCAGCCGTGACCTCGGCGGGACGGGGCTCGGCCTGGCGATTGTGAAGCACATCGCGCAGGTCCACGGCGGGCGCGTGGGGCTGGAGAGCGCGCTAGGGAAGGGAAGTACGTTCTCGATCTACGTACCGGGGGCCGGCTGACGGAGGTTCGGGGTTTGGGGTCTGGGGTTCAGGGTTGACGGCACGGCGTGTCGGGCTAGGAAGTCCGGCCTACGAACGGCGATGACGGCACGCGGGGGAGGTTGCCTCGCGATCTCTGACGAACCGCACGTCAGCATCCGGCTAGAGGGCTGTGTAGACCGCGAGGCGGCCGAGGGCTGTTAGCCGGCCGCTTTCGAGTGTTTCGCCATCCGACTCCGTGCCGCTCGGGGGCCGCTTTGAACCTGGGTCTGCTGATCGCCGTCATCATCGCAGCGCTCGCCTATGACTTCATGAATGGGATGCACGACTGCGCGAATGCCATCGCGACGGTGGTGTCCACGCGCGCCTTGACCCCCCGGCAGGCGCTGGCCTTGGCGCGAACGCTGAACGTGGTGGGGGCGCTGCTGAACACGGCGGTCGCCAAGACCATCGGCAAGGACATCGTCGACCCACAGCACGTCACCCAGAGCATGGTGCTGGCGGCTTGTCTCGGGGCCATCCTCTGGGACATGATCACCTGGTACGTGGGCCTGCCGACCTCCTCCACGCACGCTCTGGTTGGCGGTCTGATGAGCGTCGCGGCGCTCCGCCTCGGCTTCGGGGTCTTCAAAGCGGAGGGCCTCATCAAAGTCGCGATCGGCATGCTGCTCGCGCCGGCGCTAGGGTTCGTGGTCGGTCTCGCAGTCCTGACACTCACCAACTGGGTGTGCCATTGGGCAAGTCTCCATCCGGCCAAGGCCGATCGCACTTTCCGTCCGCTCCAGGTCCTTTCCAGTGCGTATATGGCGCTTTCCCATGGGATGAATGACGCGCAGAACGCGATGGGGATCATCACCATGGCGTTGGTCAGCTACGGAGCGCTGAAGACCTTCCATGTCCCCTTCTGGGTCGTGCTGACGTGCGGTGTGATGATGGGCATTGGAACGCAGGTCGGCGGCTGGCGGATCATCAAGACGATGGGCATGAAGATCGCCTCCCTGAGGACCGTGCACGGCTTCGCGGCCGAGAGTTCGGCGGCGACCGTGATCATCGTGGCGGCGTTCCTCGGTATCCCGAAGAGCACGACGCAGACGATCAGCGCCGCCATCGTCGGGGTCGGCAGCGTGCAGAGCCTCTCCATGGTCCGCTGGGGGGTGGCCGGCCGGATCGTGACGGCTTGGGTGCTCACGATCCCCGGTGCGGCGGCCATTGCGATCACGATCGCACTCATCCTTGGATCGCTCGGGCTGCGATAGGAGGGGGACCAGAAATGCCCAAGAACCCAGTTGTGCGCGGGCTGCAGTCGATCATCCGAGCCTTCCAGCCGCCGTCGGAGAAGTTCTACGACCTGCTCGAGCAGGCAGGCCAGAACATGGCTCACGGGACCGAGTTGCTCAATGACTTGCTCGCCAACTACAGCTCGGTCACCGAGAAGGTGGCGGCGATCAAGGCCGCCGAGCAGGAGGGTGACCGGATCACGCAGGAGATCATGCGGCGACTGGACCGGCAGTTCGTCACGCCGATGGACCGCGAGGACATCTCGCAGCTTGCGCAGTGCCTGGACGACGTGCTTGACCTGTGTGAGGGAGTCGCGGTGCGCCTGCCCCGATTCGAGATCACGGAGATCACCCAGCCGGCCAAGGACCTGGGCGACGTGCTCCTGAAGTGCGCGACGGAGGTGCACCACGTCGTGGCGGGTCTGCGCCACATCGGCGGCGACCACAGTCACCACTGGCGGAGCATCCACCTGCTGGAGAATCAGGCCGACGAGATCGAGCGGGCGGGCTTGGCGGGCGAACTCGAACGCGCGAAGGACGGGATTGACGCGGGGACGTGGCAGGACTTCGCCCACGCGATGATCCACGCGATGCACTGGGGTGAGATCTACGAGCGGCTCGAACGCGCCACCGACCGCTGCGAGGACGCCGCGAACGTTCTGGAGACGCTGTCCGCGAAGTACGGGTAGGCAGAGGACGGCAGCGCGAGATGCGAAGTGATGAGTGCGAAGTATGGCGACGGCGATGCGCGCAAGGGTGCGCGCGGTCCCAGGAACGGCAGCCTCGCTAACACTGCGCTAACATCCCGGTAGTACGATCCTCTGTGCCGACGTATACCCCGAGGAGCGAGTGTCTGCTGTGTTGACCAGAGTGACCAGGCTGCGCCTGGCGGCGGCAGCGTTTCTGGCCGTGTGCGTGGTTACGCTGCCGGCTTGCCGGCCATCGCAGCGGGGAGGCGTGACGGTGGCGGGATCGACGTCGATCCAGCCGATTGCGGAGCTGCTGGCAGACCGGTACATGGCGCAGCACGCAGGGCCGGCGGTTGAGGTGCAGGGAGGCGGGTCCTCGGCCGGCATTCGGGCGGCGCTCTCGGGCGCGGCGGAGATCGGGATGTCCTCGCGCCAACTCAAGCCTGAGGAGACCGGCCTGAAGGAGTACCTCATGGCGCGGGACGCGATCGCGCTGATCGTGCACCCCGGCAACCCCGTGCGTTCGCTGACGAAGGAGCAAGTGCGCGGTATCTTCTCCGGGCGCGTGCAGCGGTGGGAGGCTGTCGGGGGGCGATCTGGCGCCATCACGTTCATCACGCGCGAGGAAGGCTCGGGGACGCGGGGCGCGTTTGAGGAACTCGTGATGGGCAAGGAGACGGAGATCGCTCCGGACGGCATCGTGCAAGACTCCACCGGGGCCGCGCGGGCGATCGTGGCGACCGACCCGGATGCGATTGCGTACATCTCGCTGGGGATGGTCACGCCCGAGGTGGCGGCGATCGCGCTGGATGGGGTGCAGCCGACCCACGAAAGCGCGACAGATGGCACGTATGCGCTGACGCGTCCGTTCCTGTTGTTGACCAAGGGGGAGCCAACGCCGAAAGCCAGGGCGTTCCTGGACTTCGTTGTGACACCCGAGAGCCAGGCGACGATCGCGGAAGAGGGGTACATCCCCGTGAAGCCGGCGGGACGGGGTTCTGGGGCGTGATGAATCACGCCCCTACATTCGGGCGCGATGAATCGCGCCCCTACATTCGGGCGTGATGAATCACGCCCCTACATTCGGGCGTGATGAATCGCGCCCCTACATTCGGGCGTGATGAATCGCGCCCCTACATTCGGGCGTGATGAATCGCGCCCCTACATTCGGGCGTGATGAATCACGCCCCTACATTCGGGCGTGATGAATCACGCCCCTACACTTGGGCGCCATGAATGGCGCCCCTACACGACGGCATGAGGGCGCGGCGACAAGCGCCCGCTGGTCGGGTCGGACGCTGATGAAGACCAAGGAATGGCTGATCGAGAAGACGCTGCTGCTGATGGCCCTGTCGGCCGTCGCGATGCTGGCGTTGATCGCGATCTTCGTGTTCATCGAGGGCACGCCGATCATGGCGCGAGAGGGGCTGGGGCACTTTCTGCTGGGGCGGAAGTGGGCGCCGACGAAAGGGTCCTTCGGCATCTTCCCGATGATCGTCGGGTCGGTGTGGGTCACGATCGGCGCGCTGGTGATCGCGGGTCCGCTGGGGCTCGCGTGTGCGGTGTTCCTGGTGGAGATCGCGCCGCGCAAGGTCGCCGACATCGTGCGGCCGGCGATTCAGCTCCTGGCCGGAATCCCGTCCGTGGTCTACGGCTTCGTGGGGATCGTGGTGCTCGTGCCGCTCATCCGCGAGCACCTGGGCGGGCCGGGGCTGTCCGTACTCGCGGCCTCGATCATCCTGGGGGTGATGGTGCTGCCGACGGTCATCAGTATCTCCCAGGACGCGCTGGAGGCGGTGCCGCGCACCTACAAGGAGGGCGCGTTGGCCCTCGGGTGCACGCACTGGCAGGCAATCACGCGGGTGATCCTGCCCGCGGCGCGGCCTGGGATCACGGTCGCGATCGTGCTGGGGCTGGGGCGCGCGATCGGTGAGACGATGGCGGTTATCATGGTCGTCGGCAACGCGGTGAAGGTGCCCGCCGGCCTGCTGGACCCGGCGCGGACGCTCACCAGCAACATCGCGCTGGAGATGGCCTACGCGGGCGGAGATCACCGGGAGGCGCTGTTCGCGACGGGGGTCGTGCTGTTCATGTTCATCATGCTCCTCAACTCGCTGGCGGCGCTGCGCTTTGGGCGACGGAGGCCCAGCCCATGAAACGGCTGAACCCCGAGGTGACCCAGCGGATCGCGACCGTCTGCCTGTGGGCGGCGGCGGGCCTGGCGCTGTCGGTGCTGGCCTACATCATCATCCTGGTGCTCGCCAAGGGCTTGCCCGTCCTGACTCCGCACTTCCTGCTCGCCTCTCCCGAGCGCATGGGTCGCGCGGGAGGCATCTTCCCGACCATCGTAGGCAGCCTGGCGCTGACGCTGGTGGCGCTGGTCGTCGCGACGCCGCTGGGGGTCGGCACCGCGGTCTACCTGACCGAGTACACGCAGCCGGGGCGGCTGGCGGCGGTGATCCGGTTCGGGGTGGACTGCCTCGCGGGTGTGCCGTCGATCATCTTCGGGCTCTTCGGGTTCATCTTCTTCGTGATCCGGCTGGGGATGGGTTGGTCGGTGCTGTCCGGCGGGCTGACGCTGGCGGTGATGATCCTCCCGACCATCATCCGCACGGCCGAGGAGGCGATCCGCGCCGTGCCGGGCTCCTACCGCGAGGCGAGCTTCAGCGCGGGCGCGACATCCTGGCAGACGATCACGCGAGTGGTGCTGCCGGCGGCGCTGCCGGGCGTGGTGACGGGGATCGTGCTGGCGATCGGCCGCAGCATCGGTGAGACGGCGGCGGTGATCTTCACGGCGGGGACGGCCCTGCGGCTACCGACCTCGCTGTTTGCGTCGAGCCGGACGATGGCGGTGCACTTCTACATCCTGGCGCGCGAGGGGCTGTCGATGCCCCGCGCGTACGGCACGGCGGCGGTGCTCATCATCCTGATCCTGTTGATCAACACAGCGGCGAATGCGTTGATGGTGAGGTTCAGGGCGAGGACGCAGTAGAGGGTAGACGAACGGAAACAGGGGACACTCCATGCGCCCTGATCCCGCGCTAGCGCGGGATCAGGACTTGGACAGTCCCCGCCGGGATCAGGACTTGGCAGTCCCGAACGGCGGAGCGATGGCTGAGCACAAGGCAGAGATGGCGCGGGAGCCGAAGGTGCGGGTCGAGGGCCTGTCCGTCTTCTATGGCGGAGTGCAGGCGCTCAAGTCGGTGGACCTGCCGGTTCACGCGAACGAGATTCTCGGGATCACCGGGCCGAGCGGCAGTGGGAAGACGACGCTGCTGCGAATGGTGAATCGACTGAACGACCGGGTGCGTGCGTGCCGGCACGAGGGGCGCGTCTACCTGGACGGGCGCGAGATCTACGACCCGCAGGAGGATGTGATCCTGCTGCGGCGGCGGGTGGGGATGGTGTTCGCGCTGCCGACGCCGCTGCCGAAGTCGATCTTCGAGAACGTGGTCTATGCGCCGCGGATCGCGGGGATGCGCGACCGGCGAAAGCTGGAGGAGCGCGCCGAGCGGGCGCTGCGCGGGGCGATCCTGTGGGATGAGGTCAAGGACCGGCTGGACGACTCCGCGCTCGCGCTGTCGGGCGGACAGCAGCAGCGGCTGTGCATCGCGCGGACGCTGGCGCAGGAGCCGGAGGTCGTCATGCTGGACGAGCCGTGCTCGGGGCTGGACCCGATCTCGACGCTGAAGATCGAGCAGGCGCTGGACAGCCTGAAGGCGACGTACACGATCGTCCTGGTGAGCCACAACGTGCAGCAGGCGGCGCGTGCGACCGACCGAACGGCGTTCCTGCTGATGGGGGAGCTGGTCGAGTGGCGGCCCACGGCGGAGATGTTCACGAACCCGCGGGACCCACGCACCGCCGACTTCCTCGAGGGGAGGTTCGGCTGATGCCTGAAGCCCAACTCCCCAAGCTGAGAGCGCGCAACCTGAACCTCTACTACAAGGCCTTCCACGCGCTGTCGGACGTCACGCTGGACATCCTGCCCCAGACGATCACGGCGATCATCGGTCCGTCGGGCTGCGGGAAGTCCACGCTGCTGCGGACCTTCAACCGGATGAATGACCTGGTACCCGGGGCGCGGGTCGAGGGCGAGGTAACCCTCGACGGCGAGGACATCTTCGCACCCACCATGAGCCTGGTGCGGCTGCGGCGGCGCGTGGGCATGGTCTTCCAGCGGCCGAACCCCTTCCCCCTCTCCGTGAGGGACAACGTGCTGTTCGGTCCGCGCGCCCACGGGATCACGCCACGGGATCGGCTGCAGGAGATTCTCGAGGCCAGCCTGAAGGGCGCGGGGCTCTGGGCGGATGTGCGCGACCGGCTGGACGAGCCGGCGCTGGACCTCTCGATCGGCGCGCAGCAGCAGCTGTGCATCGCGCGGTTGCTGGCGGTCGAGCCGGAGGTCATCCTGCTCGACGAGCCCTGCTCGGCGCTGGACCCATACTCGACGCTGCACATCGAGGAGCTGATGCGCCAGCTCAGCGAGACGTACACCGTCCTCATCGTGACCCACAACATGCAGCAGGCCGCGCGCGCGTCGGACCGGTCGGTCTTCATGCTCCTCGGCGAGCTCGTGGAGGAAGGCCCGACCGAGCAGGTCTTCACCATGCCCCGCGACGAACGCACCGAGCAGTACATCACCGGGCGGTTTGGCTGAGGGGACGACGGTTCGGGGTTGGGGGTTCGGCGTTCGGGGTCTGTCCCCCGAGTCCGAAGGTCACGGAGGCGCTTGTGGACGCCGGGTCGGGTCTCACGAGACCCTCGGTGCCTGATTCAGGGAGTGATACGCCATGCGAGTGAGTTTCATCGGCATGGGCATCATGGGGTCGCCCATGAGCCGCAATCTGCTGAAGGGCGGGCATGAAGTCACCGTCTGGAACCGCACGCCGGAGAAGTGCGAGGCTTCGCGGGACGCGGGCGCGACCGTGGCCGCGTCGCTCGCGCAGGCGGCGGAGGGCGCGGAGGTCGTGTTCCTCTGCGTGAGCGACACGCCGGATGTGGAGGCGATTCTGTTCGGCGAGGGAGGGCTGGCGGAGAGCCTCACGCCGGGGCAGATCGTGGTGGACATGAGCACCATCTCCCCTGAGGCGACCGTGGAGTTCGCAGAGAGGTTGGAGGCGATGGGGGTCGAGATGCTGGATGCGCCGGTCTCCGGCGGGCAGAAGGGGGCCACGGAAGGCACGCTGACGATCATGGTCGGCGGGAGGGCGGAGGTCTTCGAGCGCGCGAAGCCCGCCTTCGAGGCGATGGGGAGGAACATCGTGCACTGCGGCCCGCACGGGAACGGCCAACGGGTGAAGGCGGTCAACCAGGTCATCTGCGCGCTCAACATCCTCGCAGCGAGCGAAGGGATGCTCTTCGCGAAGCGCTCGGGCCTGGACTTGGAGACCGTCCACAAGGTGGTCTCCAGCGGCGCGGCGGGGAGCTGGCTGCTGTCGAGCCTGGGTCCCTGCATGATCGCGGATGACTGGGCGCCGGGCTTCATGATCCGACTGCAGGCGAAGGACCTGCGGATCGCCTCGGAGGCGATGGAGGCCATCGGTGCGCCGCACCCCGGCACGGAGTTGACGACGCGGCTGTTCAGTGAGGCGGTTGCCGAGGGCTACGGCGAGAACGGTACGCAGGCGCTGGCGAGGTTGCTGGGGTGGGAGGGGTAGGCGGGGCGGACACATGGGTCCGCCCCTACACCCGTCGTAGGGGGCGTATGGGCAGACCCACGTGTCTGCCCCCGCCATCCTTGCGTTTCAGTTGGCGCGGTGCTATCTTATGGCTCCCCGAGGTCGGCAGTCGTCTGCAAGGGAGGCACGCCAGATGGCGACACGCATGGCAATTGGGAACACCGTGATAGCGTCTCCGCCACTCGAGCGACGACGCAGCTTCGTTCGCCTGACACCGCGTGGTCGGCACGTGCTGATCCCGTCGCGGATGGCCTTCGAACCGCCGGCGGATGTGTACGTGACGGAGGACGAGGTGATCGTGCGGCTGGAGGTCGCGGGGCTGCGGAGCCAGTCACCGGCGATCAGTGTGGAGCTGCACGAGGACCTGCTGACGATATCGGGCGAGCGACCCGATCCGGCCGCCGGGTCGCATCGGCAGTACGAGCAGATGGAGATCCAGACCGGCCGGTTCCAGCGCTCCCTGCACATGCCCGGCCCGGTTGACGAGACGGCGGCGGTGGCGCGGTATGACGACGGCTTCCTGACCGTGCGCCTGCCGAGGTTGGCGGCGCGACGGAGGGGCGCGCTCATCGTGGCCATCGAGTAGCGGGCGAGGCGAGGTGTGGACAGGCAAGAGTGCCTGTCCTCCGATGGCGGGACAGCACGAGCCATGGAAACTGAACAGCCCCAGACCGAGACGCCCATACCGTCGCAGTTGGCGATCCTGCCGCTGCGGAACATGGTCGCGTTCCCCTTCATGATGGCGCCTCTCGCGGTCGAGGAGGGGCCAGAGGCGCAGCTTGTCACCGACGCGGCTTCTACACACAAGACCTTTGCGCTGGTGACGACGAAGAGCCCCGAGATCGAGCATCCCGGGCCCGATGACCTGCACTCGATGGGCACCGCGGTGCTCATGCACCGGATGATCCGCATGCCGGACGAGGCGCGGCACCTGCTGGTCAAGGGCGTCGCGCGGGTGCGGATCATGCGGTTCGTGCGCACCGAACCCTATCTCATCGCCGACGTGGAGCGGGTCAACGACATCCTGGTGGACGATGAGGAACTGCAGGCCCTGAGGCAGCAGTTGCTCGCCCTGCTACAGGACATCGTGCACCTCTCCCCGCACCTGCCGGACGAGCTGTACATCCAGGCCCTGAACATCGAGTCCCCCAGCGTCTTGTCCGATCTGGTGACGGTGAACCTGAACGCCGACGTGGCAGAGCGGCAGGGGCTGCTGGAGACGGTGGACGTGAGGACCCGGCTGCGAACGGTCATCCAGCTGGCGAACCGGGACCGACAGCTGCTCGAACTCACACACAAGATGCAGGAGGAAGCCAAGGGGGAGATGGACGAGGCGCAGCGGCAGTACTTCCTGCGCCAGCAGCTCAAGCAGATCCGCAAGGAATTGGGCGAAGAGGAGGAGGGGTCTCAGGAGATCGAGGAGCTGCGCGAGAAGATCGAGGCGGCGAGCATGCCCGAGGCGGCGCACACGGCCGCGACACGGGAGCTGGACCGGCTCAAGCGCATGAGCCCGGCGGCGGCGGAATACACGGTGGCGCGGACGTACCTGGACTGGCTGATCGAGCTGCCGTGGGCGAAGGCGAGCGAGGACAAACTGGACGTGAAGAACGCCCAGCAGATCCTGGATGAGGACCACTACGACCTGGACAAGGTGAAGGAGCGGATCGTCGAGTACCTCGCCGTCCGCAAGCTGAACCCCGACATGAAGGGGCCGATCCTGTGCTTTGTGGGCCCGCCGGGGGTAGGCAAGACATCGCTGGGGAGGTCCATCGCGCGGGCGATGGGGCGGGAGTTCCACCGCATCTCCCTCGGCGGCGTGCGCGATGAAGCGGAGATTCGGGGCCACCGGCGCACGTATGTCGGCGCCTTGCCGGGCCGAATCCTACAGGGCATCCGAACGGTCTGCAGCAACAACCCGGTCTTCATGCTGGACGAGGTGGATAAGCTGGGCGCGGACTTCCGGGGTGATCCCTCTGCGGCGCTATTGGAGGTGCTCGACCCGGCGCAGAACGGGGCGTTCAGCGATCACTACATCGAGGTCCCCTTCGATCTCTCGCACGTCCTGTTCATCACCACGGCCAACACGCTGGCCACCATCCCGCCGGCGCTGCTGGACCGGATGGAAGTGCTGACGCTCCCCGGCTACACCGAGGAAGAGAAGCTGCTGATCGCCAAGCAGTACCTGATCCCCCGCCAGCGGCAAGAGAACGGCCTGAACGGCAAGCAGTTCCGAATCTCCGACTCGGCACTCCGGACCGTCATCCGCAGCTACACGCGCGAGGCGGGGCTGCGGAACCTGGAGCGGGAGATCGGCACGCTCTGCCGGAAGACCGCCCGCAAGGTCGCCGAGGGCGAGGCGAAACCGCCCGCCGTCGGCGGCAAGGTCGCCCGTGAGTACCTCGGCCCGCCGCACTTCGCCTCGGAGGTTGCGACGCGGGCGAACGTGCCGGGTGTAGTGTGCGGCCTGGCCTACACGCCGAACGGGGGGGAGGTCCTGTTCGTGGAGGCGACGCGGATGCCGGGCAAGAAGAGCTTCACGCTGACGGGGCAACTCGGGGACGTGATGCAGGAGTCCGCCACCGCGGCGCTCTCGTGGGTGAGGTCGAACGTGAAGCGGCTAGGCATCGAGCCGGACTTCTACGAGAAGTCGGATCTCCACCTGCACGTGCCCGGCGGGGCCATCCCGAAGGACGGCCCGTCGGCGGGCGTCACCATGGCGACGGCGTTGACCTCGCTGCTCACGGGGCGCAAGCCGAAGCCGCGCGTCGGGATGACGGGCGAGATCACGCTGCGCGGCCAGGTGATGCCGATCGGCGGCGTGAAGGAGAAGTGCCTCGCGGCACGGCGCGCCGGGCTGCAAACCGTGATCCTCCCTGAGCGCAACGAGGTGGACCTCGAGGACCTCCCCGCGGAGCTGAAGCGG
>VGFC01000053.1 GCA_016869045.1 Armatimonadota bacterium | reverse complement strand
AGCGGCGAGTCGAGCAGATTCCCCGGGCAGATCGCGTTGATGCGGATGCCCTGCTCGGCGTACTCCAGGGCGAGGGACTGCACGAGCCCGATGCCGCCGAACTTCCCCGCCGCGTAGGCGGAGTTCTTCGCGCTGCCCTTCTTTCCCGACTTGCTGTTGATCTGCACGATGACGCCGGAGCCCTGCTTCTCCATCACCCGCAGGGCCGCCTGAGCCGAGACGAAGAAGCCGAAGAGGTTGACCTCGATGACCTTGCGCCACCTGTCGGGGTCGAACTCGGTCGTCGCGCCCGAGATCAGGATCGCGGCGTTGCAGACCATGATGTCGAGCCTGCCGACGGCCTCCACGGCCTTGCCGATGGCCGCTTCGACCTCCTCCGGCTGCGTCACATCCGCCTGGGCGGAGATGACGGGCTGACCGGCCTGCGCCGCGATGCGCTTCGCGGCGTCCTCCGCGCCCGGCCCGTTGACATCAACCAGGCAGACGGAGCAGCCCTCCTCCGCCAGTCGCAGTGCGAGGGCCTCGCCGAGGCCCTGGGAGGCTCCGGTGACGACAGCACTCCGTCCTGACAGGCGCGGCCTGACCTCCGACATGGCCCACTCCTTCGCCGTCTCCGCCGTCCCCATCACCCAGCACCTATCACCCATCACCCCAAGGACTGCTCGATCAGCGCGATCTCCGCTTCCTTGGTCCACGTGTCCAGGGGCCCGAGCTTCGCGGCGACCTCGGGCAGGACGTTCTTCAGCTCCTCAAGCGGCGTGAGGGGTAGGTCGGCGATCTGCGGGTAGACGACGATCTTGCCGGCGAACTCGCCGCCCTTCACGGCTTCCAGGCCCCGGTGCGCAGCGTTCATCCCGCCGATCGCGGCGACGGAGCGGTTTGGCGACAGCTCGCAGCGCTCCGTCTTGCGGAGGGTGAACTCCAGGTCTGAGATCGCGGAGCCCGATGTCCCGATCATCCGCACGCCCTTGAGGAAGGTGGGCGAGAGGTCGAGTGTCGCCATTGTCCCGCGCGCAAGGCCTGCGAAGATGTTGAGCACGCCACTTTGACCCATGTGGTCCATTGCGCCGCTGATGAGCGCGGGCACGGGCGCGAGGCACACGATGTCATCGAAGCCCTCGGGCGCCAGTCCGTCCAGCTTCGCCTCGAAGGCGGCGGGCTCCAGCTTCGTCGGGTTGAGGGGCACGAGGTCGGTCCCGTTGGCCTTCGCGGCGTCGTTGTAGCGCGCGGGCACAGTCGCCAGCCGGTCGTCATCCACATCGGTGCAGAGCGCCAGCGCGGGACCGTTCGGGTCCTCGGCGGCGCGCTGCACGTGCATCTGGCCCATCGGCCCGCCCGCGCCGATGTACCACGCCTTGCCGCCGGGCTTGATGTCCGACTCGCGGCTCACGTAGCCCTGCGAGAGGTCGTTCCCGCTCGTGCCGACGTAGTGCGTGTCGTCGTAGTGGATGCGGCCGACATCGACCTCCACCTTGCGCGGCAGCGGCGTGCCCCGGACCTGGCAGAGGATTCCGCCCTTGGCGAGCGCCTTCCCCGCAGCCTCGACGGTCTCCGGCGCGTGGTCGCCGATCAGGATGATGTCGTCGTACTGGTAGCCTGTGCCGAGTGCGCAGTTCTGGCAGGCCACCTTCTCGATGCTCGCCTCGCCGACGCCCCTCGTCAACGGACCCAGGAGGCTGTCGGGCAGCCCCGCGACCACGGCCTTCGCAGGCCACGGGCCCTCAGCCAGCTTGCCCCAGGTCAGGCCCGAGTAGTCGTCACCCGCGAGCGCCACGACCATCGCCGTCCCGCCGGGCTTCAGCGTCGAGCGATGGCCCGCGCGGTAGGACCGCTCGACGCACGCCCAGGGCTCCGACAGCGCGGCTTCGGCGTCCCCCGTGGTCGGCTCGACGGGGATGATGTAGCTTCCCTCGTCGCCCTGCAGAATCTCCTTGCCGATGAGGACGTACTGCTCCAGGGCCCCGGGCAACGCGTACCCGAACGCGAGCCCCTGACCCTGGTAGAAGATGTCGGCCTGCACGACGAAACGGTCGCCGAGGTGGTGGCTGGCTTCCAGCCCCTCCCCGATCCCGACGACCGTCAGCGCGACCTCATGGCCCATGACGACCGGGTCCTTCTTCAGGTCGCGGCCCGCGATGCGCGGGTGCTCGGAGCCGAGCGTCAGGATCTTGATGTCGGAGAAGCACAGGCCCGCCGCATCGATACGACAGAGCAGCTCGCCCGCGCCCGGCTTCGGCGTGGGCACCTCAGCCAAGTGCAGGCTCTCCAGCCCCGTGCCTGTGAGATGCCAGGCGAGCATCTTCTGGGGAACCGGTAACCGCGCGGCGCGGTAGTCCTCAATGGCAGACATGACAGTGATCCTCGAAACGCAGTCTCACGACGCGCCCGCGATCATCTTGCGGCGGTATTCCTCGTCCGGGCGCGTGTGGATGCGTTGGACATGCTCGGGGGAGAGGAAGTTGGGTCCGCCGAAGGCGGCGGTGCCGAGCAGCACGCGGGCCGTCTTGACCCACATGGCGGTAACGCTCTCGCACTCCTTGGGGGTCTCCCCGAGGGCGATAAGGCCGTGGTTCTGCATCAGGATGGCCTTCGGGCGTTCGCCGTAGGTGTCAATGAACTCGTGTACACCGTCGTGCACCGCCTGCGCGAGCGGCAGCCCGGGGTCGGTGTAGGGAATGAACACGGGGGCGATGCCGCACGCGACTATCTCGTCGGGGAAGATCCGCCCTGCGATCGCCTCCTTCACGTCCTTCGAGCAGAGCAGCGAGAGCACCGCGTGCGGGTGCGTATGGGCCACGAAGTGCACGTCTGGCAGGTTCAGGAGTTGTGCGTGGAGCACGGTCTCGACCGAGGGGCGCACCAGGCAGGCGTGGACCGTCGCCGCCGCGAGGCTGTCCTTGATCGCGTCGTCGCTGAGCGGCTCCTTCGACATCAGCATGTCGAGGACAGGCTTGAAGTACAGCAGGCAGAAGCCCTCCTCGCCGATGGTCGCCAGCTCCATGCCGCTGGCCTTGACCCAGAAGCTCTCTGCGTCACACTGCGCGGACGTGTTGCCCTCGCCGAGGATCAAGTACTCCTTTGCGGGGTCGCCAAGTCGTTGGGACATGCGGACAAGTTCGTCAATGCGTTTCGGTGCCATCGCCATAGCCTCAGGTATCCTGGTTTGCGCGACAATCGGTGCAACGCGCGCCGGGTCGAGTTTCCTCCGCCGGGAATGAGTTCCTTCTTCCTCGTCGAATACGGTTGTCGGCCGCGAAACAACGCACGCCCTTGCAGCGTCAGTAGAGGCATAATGGGCCCGGTTCGCTCCCTCCCATGCACGATCGCCTTCGTATCCGCCGCGATCCTCGCGCTGCCCGGGTTCACGCATCCGCAGCCCGCCGCCGAGCCGGAGGACGCCGTGCTCGTCGAGGGCAATCCCGCGCTGAATCAGTCGGACGTCGATGCGTGGCAGCGGCTCGTCGAACTCGCCTTTGGGCGCACGCTGACCAAGGACGAGAGCGCAGCCCTACAGGAGCAGCTCGTCACTCAGTGGCGCGACGCCAAGGGCGCAGTGCGCGACCAGCTGACCCAGGCGAAGGGCGCGTGGGAGCAGGTATCATCGGCGCCGGGCGCGCGCAAGGAAGTGCTGCGCCTGGCCTTGCGCGAGCAACTGCTGGCTGCGGCCCGGCGCAGTGCGGACGATCCCGTGGGCAGGCTCATCAGCGGGCTGTATGACGCGTCCAGCCCGGTTCTCGCCGAGGGCATTCCCCCCCTGCGGAAGGGTTCGGTGGGTGCGCTCATCTCGCTGTTCGAGTGGCTGGCCCAGCGCGCGGGCGGAAGCGCCGCGCCGCTCAGCGACGTGGAGCGTGAGCAGTTCACGGCCCATCTCGTCGAATACTACCCCTACGCCGCCCCGGGCGATTGGATGCTGCTGTCCCACATGGAGGAGACGTTTGCCTGGCTGCAGTCCGAGTGGGAAGCCGCCGGCCCCGAGGGCCAGGCGAACTTCCGCGCGAACCTCGCGAAGGCCCTCGGCATCGAGAGGACGCTCCCGCCCGCGCCGTATACCGGCCCGACCGAGGCCTGGGACCACCCCGACGGGCTCTTCAGCGTGGACTACCCGGCCGACTGGTCCGCGCGCTTCGCCGGCCTGTCGAGCGGCGCGACGGTCGCGGGCTGGTCGCTCCTGGACGTCACCCTCCTGGGCGACGCGCCGAGTTCCGCGCTGGAGCTGGCCGCCCTGCCCGACTCAGGCGCCCTGATCGCCGTCGCCACACTTCCAGTCGATGCGCTCGAAGACCGCCTCACCCTCGACGAGGCCACCGTCGCCCTCGCCCATGACCTCCTGACCCCCTTCGGCCCCGCCGAGCCCCTCGGCCGCCCGACCACCGGCAAGGGCGCCGTCCTGACTACCTGGACGCAGCAGTCCGGCGACACGCAGTACCTCGTCTGGCTCAGCACCGTCCTCCTGCCCAAGCCGCGCGGCGCCGCTGTCGTCACCCTCACCCGCGGCCCCGCCGCCGACAAGGCCACCCTCGAACCCGCCTTCAGCCGCATTCTCTACTCCCTGCGCCTCAACGACCCCTCCGCCAAGCCCCTCCCGGACCTCCTCAACTTCCCCAGCACCCACGACCTCACCCTCGACCTCCTCAACACCCCCTTCCCCGACCAGATGGACATGATCGAGGGGTTGACGAGCGGGGTCAGGTAGAGGGACCCACCCCGGACACGGTGAAACGTGCTATACTACGGGAGATCCAGGCCTGCGCCCCGGATGGAAGTGGTGTAGCGATGACGGTGCCCAAGGCGTACAGACCGACAACGGACATTGCTGAAGCCTACAACCGCTGCAACCCGAACGAGCCGCTGCGCGGGGATGAGCTGAAGTACTGGTATGTGGACTGCTCAAAGGTCCGCGGCGCCGAAGGCCTGCAAAGGCGGCTCGTGGAGCGAGTCAGCCTGCCCGAAGGGTACCGAAAGGGCGCGGCCGGCGCCGACTATGGCCGGGCCCTGCTCGCCGGGCACCAGGGCTGCGGCAAGTCCACGGAGCTGCAGCAGGTCAAGCTGCAGCTGGAGAACGCAGGTCATTGGCCACTGGTCATCGAGGCCCACACCGAGGTGACGCCCGACAACCTCGACACCGAGGCAGTCGTCAGTATCGTCCTCAAGGGTCTGGTCGAGCAGCTCTCCGCGAGGGGCGTGCAGCTGAACCAGCAGAGGCTGCAGGACATCGCCCGATGGTTTGGAGAGGAGAGGAGCGAGTTCAAGGACGTGAAGGAGGCCGGGCTGGAGGCCTCAGTTGAGGCCGGGGTCAAGGGCAATGTGCTCGTCGCCATGCTTGGGGCCATGTTCAGGGCCTACATCCGCCGCGGCGAGAGCGAAGTCCGAACCGCAACCGTGCAGCATCAGCGCTATCTCTCGGACCTCGTGGACAACCTCAGCGACGTGCTCGCCGACGCACATCTGCGGGTCCGCAAGACCGCGGGGGCGGAGACACAGCTTGTCCTCCTGATCGACGGCCTGGACCGCATCAAGCATGACAGGCTCCAGACCGAAGTCTTCATCACCAATCGCGAGTTGCTGAACCGGGTCGCCGCGCACATGGTCTTGACCGTGCCCATCGACCTCGTGTGCAGCGCGCGCAGCCGGACGGTCGAGGACACGTTCGGGATCGTGGAGCGGATGCCTTCGCTCGACGTCGAGTCCCCCGCCGGTTGCGCCAAGGCCACTGAGATCATCACCCGGCGGTGTGACGAGTCGCTCTTCGAGTCCGGCGTCCTCGACTTCATTTGCCGGGCCTCCGGCGGCGATGTCCGCCACATCTTCATCCTCGCGCGCGAGGCCATCCTGCGCAGCCGGCCTCGTCCTCCCGTGACGATGGAGGGCGCTCGCCGAGCTTGCCTCGACATGACGCGCTCCTTCGGCGACTGGCTGCAGCCCGCACACTACGACGCTCTGGTCAAGCACCACCTTGATCCGGAGGACAGGGCCGGCCGCATCGCCGAGGAAGTGAGCGGGCAGCTTCTGCTCAACAGCGCCCTGCTCTGCTACTCGAACGGGCAACGCTGCTATCGCGTGCATCCCACCATTTGCGGGATGCCGGACTGCGACATGCCTGCTCTGCCCGCCTTCGAGAGCAGGCTGCCGGAGCGGGCGGAGGCGAGCGACGATGGCTGACCGCGTGGCTGAGATGGAGGCCCCGCCCTCGGCGCAGGAGGCCGAGGAGAGCTTCTGGTGCCTCCTCGAGGGCTTGGAGATGCTGCGCGGGTTTGGCCTCTACCTCGCGAAGTGCGACTCGGAGGACGTTCGGCGCGAGGTCACTCGCCGGGCGCAGCGCATCCTCGAAGCACGCGGCACCCGGCTGGTTGCTGTAGACCTCGCGGACCGCATCGACGTCTTCGACGCGCTGGCCGAGGCGCGCGGCGAAGGCCCTGTTGTCCTCTTCGCTCACGGACTGGAGAGGCCAGAGGGCGAAGGCGACCTTCTGCGTCGTGCGCTGGTCGGGATGAACCTGCAACGTGAGCGGTTCCGAGACGAATTGCGGTGCCCGGTCGTCTTCTGGCTGTATGGCGAGACCCTCGCGCTCCTCGCCACCGTGGCGCCCGACTTCTACGATTGGCGCAGCGGCCTCTACCGGTTCCCTCCGCATCCCGTCGGCCAAACGGTCCTCTTGGAGGCCGCCCGACAGCTTGCGCACTTGGGCCCGCACACGCCGCTCCCGAAGCAGCAGGCCGAGGAGCGTCTTGCTGGCCTGGGGGACCTTATGGTCGACTTGGGCGGGGCCGAGGCGACGCCGCGGACCGTGCGGGCCCTACTCGAGGTCCTGGTCCGCGTCCTTCACCTACTCTTGGATGCAGGTCGCTACGTAGAGGCCGTGGCACTTGCTGAGAAGCTCAGCGCAGGCGTCGAGGGCTTGCATGAGCCGTCTCTAGCTGCGCGGGCGGCCATCCATGCGGGCATGGCCTACTCGGAGCTGCCGACGGGTGACCGGGCCGCGAATCTGCGGAAGGCAATCGCGTACTACGAGGCTGCTGAGCTGGCGTATAGGGAGCTTGGCCTGCCTGCGCACCGGGCGATGGCCCTGAGCAACCTCGGGAGTGCTTACGCAGGCCTCCCGACCGGCGACCGTGCGGCCAACCTGCAGCGCGCTATTGAGCACTACGAAGCCGCCTTGCGCGGGCGGGCGGGTGACGACTGGTCGGCGGGCCTCGCTCTGACGCAACACAACCTCGGCGCCGCGTACACCGAGCTCCCCACCGGAGACCGGGCCTCCAATCTCGAGCGGGCGATCGAGTACTACGAGGCGGCGTTGCGGGTCAGGACGGAAGCCGTCGTGCCGGTCGATTGGGCAACGACCCAGAACAACCTGGGGGCCGCGTACGCCCAACTCCCGACGGGAGACCGGGGCACCAACCTGAAGCGGGCGATCTCATGCTATGAGGCGGCCTTGCGGGTTAGGACGGAGGCCGAGTTCCCCATCGACTGGGCGGGCACGCAGTGCAACCTGGGGGCCGCCTACGCCGAACTCCCCACGGGGGACCGCACGTCCAATCTGCGGCGGGCCATCCAGTGCTACGAGGCGGCCCTACGCGTCGCCACCGAGGCGGCACTACCCATTCGGTGGGCCATGGTGCAGATCAACCTCGGGGCCGCCTACGCCGACCTCCCGGCTGTCGACCGCTCGGCGAACCTGCAGCGGGCCATCGCGCACCAGGAGGCGGCCTTGCGTGTTTTCACGGAGGCCGGGTTCCCGGAGTACTGGGCCGCAGCCCAGGGCAACCTCGGGGAGGCCTACTGTGACCTACTGGCCGGCGACCGCGCCTCCAACGTGAGGCAGGCCATCGAGTGCTACGAGGCGGCCTTGCGGGTCCGAACCGAGGAGGCCTTCCCCCACGAGTGGTGCCAGACGATGGACAACCTCGCCCTGGCGCAGGCCGAACTCAAGGCTCTGGAGGCGGAGAATCTCGCGCCATAGGGCCGACTATCAGGGCTGAAGTCCCTCCCGCGATGTCCCCTATCGGTACGCCTCAACCGCCGTTGCCTTGAAGCTGGCGTGGACCTGGGAGCCGATGTCGAGGTGGAGGCGGGCGACGGAGTCGGGGGTGAGTTCGGCGACGAGGGGGAAGCCGGCGTCGAGGTCGATTCGGATGCGGCCGCCGAGTTGCAGCAGGCCGGTGACGCGGGCCGGGAAGACGTTGCGCGCGGAGCCGGCGGGCGGCTCGAGGCTGAGCGTGACATCGGCGGGGCTGAAGGCCAGGAAGACCTCGCCGGGCTGGTCCACCGTGGTGCTGACCTCGGTCCCATCGACGAGGACCTTGCAGAGGCCGTCCTCGGGTTGCTGGGCGGTGCCGTGGAGGAAGTTCACGCCCATGAACTCGGCCACGAACTTCGCCTTAGGGCGGAGCAGCAGGTCCTCTTGGGTGCCCATCTGCACGACCTCGCCCCGGTCGATCACGCAGATCTGGTCCCCGAACGCGAGCGCATCGACGTAGTCGTGGGTCACGAAGATCGCCGGCAGGCCGACCGAGCGGATCACCCGCCGCAGGTCGCCGCGCGCCATCTGGCGGGTTTGGGCGTCGAGGGCAGCGAGGGGCTCGTCGAGGAGGAGCGCATCACCGCTGGCCGCGATGGCGCGCGCGAGAGCGACGCGCTGGCGCTCGCCGCCGGAGATTCTGCCGGGGCGGATTCCGGCCAGGTGCGTGATCCCGAGCATCCGCATGGTCTCGGTCGCGCGGCGCGCGACCTCGTCGCGGGACATGCCGCGCGCTTCCATCCCGTACTCGATGTTCCGCAGCACGGTCAGGTGCGGAAAGAGCGCGTACTCCTGGAGCACGTAGCCCAGGTGGCGCTTCTCCGGCGGGAGGTTGACCCGCTGCGCGGAGTCGAAGAGCACACGCTCGCCGACCACGATACGACCCTCGTCAGGAGCCATCAGCCCGGCGATCAGCCCGAGGACGCTGGTCTTGCCGGCGCCGCTGGGGCCGATGATCGCGAGCGTCTCGCCGGCCTGCACGCGGAGGGCGATGCATAGGTCGAACTCGCGGAGTCGCTTGCGGACCTGGGCTTCGAGCACTTACCGGGGGCTCCGCTTCAGCAGGATGCGTGCGCCGAGCAGCACGGCGAAGGAGAACGCAAGCAGGATCGTCGCCAGCGTGACCCCGACGCTCAGGTCGCGGTTCACACCGACGAAAACGGCGACCGGAGCGGTCTGCGTGACGCCGGGAAGATTGCCGGCGAAGGTGATCGTGGCGCAGAATTCCCCGGCCGCTCGGGCCCAGGCCAGAATCGTCCCCGTGATCACTCCGCCCGCAGCGAGGGGCAACGTCACGCGAAGGAACGTGCGCCAGCGGGAGGCGCCCAGGACCAGCGAGGCGCGCAAGAGGGAATCGTCCACGTTCTCGAAGCCTGTGCGAGCGGCTTTCACGTAGAGGGGAGCCGCCATCATCACCTGGGCGATGATGACTGCCGTGGTGGTGAAGACGACCTCGATGCCCATCCCCCTCAGCAGACCGCCGATGGGCCCGCGCGGGGCGAAGGTCATGAGCAGGGCAAAGCCCATGACGACCGGCGGCATGCTCATCGGCAGGTCCACGAGCGCATCCAGGACCTGCTTGCCCGGGAACTCACGCCGGGCGAGAAGGTAGGCGATGGGCGACCCAAGGATCACGACAATGGGCACGGAGATCGCGGTGGTCTTCAGCGTGAGCCAGAGGGACTGCACCACCATGGGGTCGTGCAGGTAGCGCCCCAGGCGGGCGAGCGGGACGTTGAGCACCATGCACACCAGCGGCACGGTGACGAAGGCGACGAAGACCGCCGCCATCAGCACCAGGAAGGCGTTGCGCGCCGTCAATTGGCCGTCCATGGAGGCTTCGCCGACGGGATGAACTCGATGATCGCTGCTTCGGCGATGGCGGCTTGCCCACCTTCGGAGAGCAGCAGCTCGATGAACTTGCGGCCGCCCTCTGGGTTCTTGGCCGTTGCCGGAATCCCGACACCATAGGTGACCGTTTGCTGGACCGACGCGGGGATCGGGATCTGTTTGACCTGTCCCTGCACCTCCTTCGTGATGTCGGAGTCATACACGAAGGCTACGTTGGCAGCGCCGAGGGTGACCTTGCTCAGGACCTGCTTCACATCCGCATCCTCTGATGCCACGTTCGTGAGGACCCTCTTCGAGAAGCCGGCGCCGAACGCCGGGTCCTTGTCACAGGCGGCCAGGAGCTTGCGGGTGTACTTCCCTGCGGGGCAGTCCTCCACGGCGACCACTAGCCGCACCTTCCCGCTACCGAGGTCGGCCAGGCTCTCGATCTTCGCCGGGTTGTCCTTGGGGACGATGAGGGCGAGCTTGTTGTGGGCGAACTCGAAGGCGTCGCTGAGGAGGTTGGCCTTCTGCAAGGCCTCGATGTGCTCCATGTTGGCCGAGGCGAAGACATCGGCGGCGTTGCCCTGCTCGATGGAGGTTCGCAGAGCCTGCGACCCCCCGAAGCTGATCTTCACATCGATACCCATCTGCCTTTCAGCGTAGGGCTCGAAGGCCGTGAAGGCCTCCGTAAGCGAAGAGGCGGCAAGCACAATCACACCGGGCTCGGGTGCCCGTTCCTTCGGCTTCGGGCAGCCGCAGACCGCGAGAGTGAGCAGCAGGACGAGTGCGACGGCCAGCATGCCGGGCCAGTGACGGGCCTTCATCGGGGTCTGATCTCCTTCGCGACACCGCAATCGGAGGAACGACCCAGGCGGGGCACTGTCCTCCCGCCCGAGTGTAGCTCCTGGGGCCGGAGCCGACGGGGAGTCGGTATGGAGGAAGTGTGGAGTGGGGAGCGACTACGGAGCCGGCGTCCGGACGGCTTCGGCGACGGCCTGGTCGAGAAGCGCCACCGCTCGTCGCTCCCGTTCGACGACTCCCTGAAGGACGACGCCCACGGACCACCTGCGAGAAGCAGCGATGCCCGCGGCCGTGGCTGTGCCGTCGCCCGTGAAGGCGCTGGGTCCGGGCATCGGCCACTCCTCGGCGAGCAGTCTCGCGACCTCGCCATAGAGGGTGGCCGCTTCCTGCATCGGCGCTTGTGCCGGCGCAGACATCTTGGGGGCGGATTCCCGCAGGAAGTCGGACGCGAGGCGACGTGACGCCGCCAGTGCTAGCCGCGGACCGCCGGACCAGAGGACGATGTCGCCGATCACGACCTGCTCATCGCCGACATCCTTCGTGAGCGCCTCGTAGGCCCGCAGCCCTCCGGAGACCTCGCCGAAGGTGCGCGGCTCGTTCACGATGGCTGAGGCATGGCGGAGCGTCTCGACGATGGCGGCCTGCTCGGTCACCTCTGCCTTCAGCGCGCCCACGGTACACAGCGGGTAGCGGCCCGCGCTCAAGGTCTCGCCGACCGGCGACAACGTGGGCCAGGGCCCTCGCCAGCGGCGCATGAGCTCGTCCAGGCCCAAAGCCATCGGGCCGAAGGGCGTGGCCACGTGCACCTGCTCGTCCTCGCCCTGCTGGGTGATCTGGTGGGCCACGACCCAGACGGGCCCCGTCACCGCGTTCCCATCGAGGCCGGCGCCCGCGAGCTGCAGAGGCAAGATGGCCACCAGGCCGCGGCGCAGCACCGCCCGCAGGTCCTTCCGCGCGACCCCGGGGTCCTGGGTGGTCGGTCTGTAGGTGACATCGAAGCCCAGCGTATCGAGGGCCAGTTGGAGGGGACTGAACGTCATCGGGCGCCCCGACCAGCCGGCGCGGTCGCCCCGGTCGTAGGTGAAGGCGAACGCGTCCCCGGTTGCCGCCGCGATGAGAGACGCGGGATAGGCTGCGCCGCCGCGCAGCTCAATGGCCGTGCGCAACGCCGGCAGATAGGGCGCGCCGGTGCTGGAGAGGGTGATGTCGATGAGCGAAGTCCCTGCGGTGTCCGCGCCATCAAAGCCGGCGTCCGAGAGGTCACAGGTGCTGAAGTACGACCCTCGGAGGGAGGCCGCGGTGAAGAGGGCCTCGCGGAGGCTGCAGTTCTCGAAGGCTGCGCCGCCCAGGTAGCCGCCCGAGAAGTCGGCGCCGTCGAGCGTGCAGTTGGCGAACCGCGCTCCGCGCAGGTCGGCCTTGCTCCAGACAGTGCGTGTCAGGTCTAGGTCCTTCAGCGCCAGGCCCGCGAGCATCCCGCCGCTGAAGTCCCGACCCTCGAAGGGCGTCGCGGCCGCCGCCTGCTGCTCGACTTCGGCCCGCGTCACCGGCGGTGGCGGTGCGAATCCCTGGCCGAACACGTCGAGCACATGCTGAGGCGGCCACTGCGCGACGGCCGGCGTGAGAACGACAGAGCAGAGCGCCAGGCAGACCCCGAGAGCTCGTCGCACAGGGCATTCCCCCTAACGGACGTCACGCGTCTTCGACTTCGGTCGGGCCCTTGTCCGGGGCTGGCGCGGGCTGCCCGCGGTCCGGCCGGTTCTCCTGCTCGGCAACCTGCCTGGCGACGTCCGGACTATCGAGCGACAGGTCGATGGTGCTGCCCAACTCGGGCACGAGGGCGCGCGTCCCGAACTGCTCTTGCAGCGCATCGCGCAGCGCGAAGGAGGCCTCCTGCTCGCCGTGCGTCACGAGCGTGAAGGCCGGCGGCTGAGGCATCGAGCCGAACCAGTTCAGCAGCCCTTCCCGGTCCGCATGGGCCGAGAAGCCGTCGAGCGCGCCGACCTGCGCCTTCACCGCCACCTGCTGCCCCAGGATGGTTACGGGCGACCGTCCATCCTTGATGAGCCGGCCGAGCGTGTTCTCGCCCTGGTAGCCCACGAACAGGACGAGGTCTTCTTTCCGACCGAGATGGTTGAGGAGGTGGTGTCGGATGCGCCCGGCGTTGCACATCCCCGCTGCGGAAATCACGATGTACGGCGGCTCCGTGCGGTTGATCTGCTTGCTCTCCTCGACGGTCTGCGTCATGCGCAGGTTGGGGAAGTCGAAGGGATCGTCGCCGGCCTGGATGTCCTCCATGATCGCCCGGTTGAAGCACTCGGGGTGTTTCCGGAAGACGCGGGTGGCGGCGATGGCCAGCGGGCTGTCCACGAAGGTGGTGAAGGGCGGGAGCGAGTGTGTCTTCTCGATCTCGTTCAGCGCGTACAGCAGCTCCTGCGTGCGCCCCACGCTGAAGGAGGGGATGACGACACAGCCGCGACGACCGAGGGTCTCGTTCAGCGCCTGCCGGAACTTGGCATTCCGCGCTTCGACGTGGTCGTGAAGGCGGTCGCCGTACGTGCTCTCCATCACGAGGAAGTCCGTGGCGGACGGAGTGCTCGGATCGCGGATGATGGGGCTGCCTCCCGCGCCGATGTCCCCGCTGAAGGTCAGCCGCAGAGCCCGGTCGCCGTCGCGGAGGGACAGCTCGAGATTCGCGCTGCCGAGGATGTGCCCGGCGTCGATCAGCCGCAGGCGGATGTCCGGCGCCAGCTCCACCACCTCGTTGTACGGCACCGGTCGCAGCCGTGCGACTGCGCGCTCGGCGTCCTCGACGGTGTAGAGCGGCCCCGGGGGACGCTCGGCCTTCTTCCCGCCGCGCCGCCACTTCTTCTCGGCCCACGAGGCGTCTTCTTCCTGAATGTGGGCGCTGTCCCGCAGCATGATGTCGGCCAGGTCGCACGTGGCCGGGTGGGTGATGATGTCACCCCCGTAGCCCTCGGCAACCAGCCGGGGCGTCAGGCCGCAGTGGTCGATGTGGGAGTGCGTGAGGACGAGCCACCGGATCCGGGCGGGCTCGAAGGCGAAGGGCCGCCAGTTCAGTTCCTCCTGGCTCTGCGCCCCCTGGTACAGGCCACAATCGACCATCAGCAGACCCGAGGGGGTCTCGACGATGTAGCACGAACCCGTCACATTGCGAACGGCGCCACGCAGATGGAGCTTCAATGGGGAGGACCTCCGACGCCCGATTATAGCATCCCGCAGGCGATCAATCAACGCAACCCGTCACCCCGTTCCTTTGCTCGCCACCAGCACCCCTCCGTCAAAGCCGAGCCCGGCGTTCAGGTCGTACTTCCCACAGACCACCACCGGCTGGAGACCCGCCCGCTCCGCGAACTGCCGCATCTCATGCGGGTTGGTGATTCGCAGGTGGTCTTCGCCGGAGACCGACCAGGTCCGATCGGGCTCGCGCACCGTGTACACGTGTCGATCGACCGCGACGCTCGTCTCCCAGTCCGGCGTCTGATGGTGTTCGCAGACGATCTCGACCTTCGACGTGCGGATGGTCTCCCGCCACGCGGCCTCCCACTCACTGGGCGGCTCGTAGGCGATGAAGTCCACGGCCGCGACGCCACCCGGCGCTAGAGCGTCCGCGATCGCCGACAGCGCAAGTCCCAGGTCCTCGTCGCGGGTCATGCAGTTGATCGTGTGCAGCAGGCAACAGGCCAGGTCGAAACACCCGGCAAAGGGCAAGTGCCGCATGTCCGCGCAAGCACAACGTCCCCGGCCCTTGGCGGCGACCTGCGCCAGCAGGGGCTCCGCCAGGTCGATGCCCACGACCTCCAGGTCACAGCGGATCAGACGCTTGCTCAGGAGCCCCGGTCCGCAGGCGACATCGAGCACGCGCGGGCGATCCCGGGAGGGCAGGAACTCCTCCGCCAACGCCAGCACAAACGCCGCCTGGTCGTCGTAGGGGACGCAGCTCTCGTTGATGAGTTCGTAGTACTGCGCCAGCGGACCGTATTCGACCTGGCTCATGCGGTTGGTGCACCGTTCGTGCGAGCGAGTGGGAGTCCGGCGTGATTTCGAGGGGGAACCGACGCACTCCTGCAGGCCGGGCCACCGCGCTCGGCGAAGCCCTGAGCCGACATCGCCGTACAGGAGGCGGGCCATGTCCGACCACGCCGTCATCCTTGTGACTGCTCCGAGCGTGACCGAGGCCGAGCAGATCGCGACGTTGCTCCTCGACCGAAGGCTCATCGCCTGCGCGAACCTCGTGCCCGGCGTGACGTCCCTCTTCCGGTGGGAGGGCAAGATCGACCGCGCCGACGAGGTGCTCCTCGTGATGAAGACCCGTCAGGACCTCGTGGCTCGGGTCACGCAGGCGGTCGTCGAGGCCCACAGTTACGAGGTCTGCGAGGCCATAGCCCTGCCCATCATCGGCGGCAGCGAAGCCTACGTCCGCTGGATCGACGAGAGCCTCGGCTAGCTCTTGGGCACCTCAACTACGCACGAGCCCGCCGCGACGCGCCCTCCTACTCGCCCGGTCACTACAACTTCCAGCGCGCCCCAGTAAGGCAGGTACTCGCGACGACGGTAGTCGTAGCGGAACGGCAGCCTCCCCAAGGGCATCGACACTGCGTAGACACCGCCCGGCTGGCGCCGGAGGGGGACCTGGACGCCCGGACAGGGCACGAACCGCGCCTTCAGGTCCCCCTTGCCCTCGTCGCTGAACGTCTCGGCACGTATCGCGAGCTGCCCGTCCCGCACGTCGGCGCTCAGAGCCAGCGGCTCCCGCTCCGTCGCGCGGCGGAGGCAGGCCAAGGCCTTCTCGGGCCTGCCCGCTGCCAGCGCGTCCCGGGCGCGGTCGAGGTGAGCGCGCTGAGGACCGGTCGCCTCAGTCGGGAGCTTGGCGATAGCCGCCTCAGCCTCTCGCAGCCTCGCCTCTACCGGTCCCGGATCCGCCGCGCCGAAGAGGAGCACCGCGCTGCGGTTGGGCGGGATGGTCACCGTCACGTGCGCGGAACCGCCCTGCACCTTGCCCAGCTCGGTCCCCGTGGCCAGATCCCGCACGACGTACTCGCGCTCGGGGAGGAGCGCGGGCGACACCTCCACGCGAGCCTCGATGCGGACCCCCGTGATGTTCGTCAGGATCACAATTGCGTTGGTGCCATCCGACAGCGGGAAGGCCTCCAAGGCCGCCTTCGCGGGCCGCTCCACATCGAAGGCCAGTTCCACCCGCAGGTCGCCCCCGGCCGGCTCGTCATCGAGATACAGCGTGCCGCCGGGGTAACTGTCGTCGCGCGTGCCCCAGGTGCCGAGCGTCTGCGGCGGCAGGGAGGGGGGCGTCAGGAGCCGCAGATAGTATGCCCCTGCCGGTGCCGGGGCCTCAAGCTCCACCGCGTGCCACGCGTTGTCCGTGAGATCCTCCGCGACGTAGGTCCTGGAGGCGAGGACCCTTCCGCCCGGCCCGCCCTCGCGCAACTCCAGCGTGAGTTGATGCGCGGTCACCGTCTTCGTGTAGGTAGGGTTCGAGACGCTCACCGACCGCAGCCCGGCTTTGTGCGCAGTGAAGGTCTGCCCGACGGACTCATGCCCCGCTAGATCGAACGGCGTGTCATGTTGCCGGCTGGTCGCCTCAGCGACCCGCGCTAGGTAGGACCCGTCCGCCTTCGCCCACACGCCCAGCAGACGCGCGTTGGCGCGGCGGATACCCATCTCGAGTAAGAAGACGTCCAATGGGTCGCTCTTCCGGTGGACGGCCTTCGTGGGGCGCGGCAGCCTCAGCGGCTTCAGGCGCTCATCCTCCTCGGCGTTGCGGCCGATGAGCACAACCTGTCCGCCGGCGTCCGCGAACCTGCGCAGGGACTCCGCGGACTCGCGCGCCATGACCGGGTTCTCGGCCGAGACGATGAGCGATAGCCCCTCCAGGTCGCCCCACCGCAGGTGGTCATCGCTGAGGATGCGGTACCCGATCTGTCTCTGGGTCAGCTCCCGGCAGAGGCGCGTCCAGACGGGCTGGAAGCCGTCGAGGGTCCACGTAAGCTGCGAGAAGTACAGCCCCACCGGTGCCTTAACGGGCCACGCATCGTCGAAGTAGCCCTCGATCGCGTGCCACTCGCGCAGGATGTCGCCGATCTCCCGCTGGGCGGGTGTGCCCTTCACGCCCCACTCGCCATCGGGCAGGCTGCCGCTCCACTGGATGAAGCCCATGTGCCAGGCACCCGTGCCGACCGACTCCCAGAAGTACCGCCGCGCGGACTCGGGCGTGAAGGACGTGCCGCCGCCGCGGGCGCGGGGGTTGCTCTTGCGGTAGGCCAACCGGACCGGGCAGAGCGGCTTGCCGAAGGCGCCTGCCGAACGCATCCACATCAGGTTGTACAGGTCGGGATCGTCGTCACTGACGATCTGGCCCATCTCCCACCCGTCCGACACGCCGGCGAAGAGCGCCAGGTCCTCGCCGAGACGCGTTCCGGACATCCCGCTGAACAAGTCCCCGTGGTTGCAGGTCACGACGAGCCGCGAGGGATCGGCGGCCTTGGTGGCGGCGAAGTGGTACTGGAATCGCTCCCCCATCGCGACATTGCGGAAGCGGAACCAGTCGAGGGTCGCGAGATCGTGTCCCGGCTGGCGGGGCGGTTCGGCCTCAGCCACGTCCGTGCGCCCCTGGAGCTTCAGCCAGGCCCGATAGTGCGCGATCGCGTCCTCGCTGTAGTCCGTCCACCGGCCGGGCATCAGGTAGGTCGCGTAGAGCGCCTCCCCGCCCATGGTCCAGTACAGGAGCTTCGGGTTGTCCTTGAGTGCCCCGACGACCGCGCGGATGTACCGCTCCGTGCCGTCCACGATCAGCGCATTGTCGATGTTCGGCCAGGGAGCCAACTCGCCGAACATGCCGCACATGATCGACTGGCCGTTCTGGTCGAGCATCGCGTGCTCAGGGAAGCGCTCGATGAACCACTTCGGGTAGTAGGGGAAGCCCCCGTTGTTCCAGTTGCCCACCGCGTAGTCGAAGGCCAGGCCCTGGTCCGCGATCTGCCCCGGCATCCCCTGACCGAGGCGCAGAGCGTGGTGGCTCTCCTCCGACGCTACGAGCACCTCCTCGCCGCCGGCTGTACGGCATCGGAGTTCGAGGTCGTCCGCGACCGGCCGCCTGCCGATGTACGCCTGTCCGCTTCCGTACGCATCCCGCCCGAGAGCCCAAACGCCGATGGCCGGGCCGGTAGGCGCGGACTGCTCCAGGTAGTACGAGCCCGCCGGCAGTTCCGCGAACGTGAGCCACGACTGCTGGTTGTCCTTCACATCGGTCAAGGTCACGGTCGCCAGAGGCTCGAGCGCCTCCCCCTGCCACTGGTCTGGCGGCCTGGCGTACAGGCTGAGCGTACAGCCGCCGCCCTGCGTGCTGAAGGTGGGTGTGCACAGGGCGACGCCCGTGATGGGCTTCCCGACCGTGAAGCTCTGCCCCAGGTGCAGCACATCCCGCAGCCCCGCGAGATCGCCGATCCCCAGCCCGTCAGGCGCCGTGGGGTCGTCGGTGGGTATCCACATCGAGCCGGAGCCAACCGCATTCGCGCCATGCTCCCGCATCTCGCGCATCGCCGCAGAATCCTCAGAGAACGAGAAGCCCACGTACTCGCACGGCCGCCGGCAGCCCTCGAAGTAGAGTGGATCGAGCTGCACCGGCACTTCAGCGTGGGTCGGCAGCCCGAACATCAGGAGAGGCGCAAGGACACCCAGCATCAGCTCGCTCCTATCTCGGCGGGAAGCTCACGCGGCCCAGCGGGTCGGTGCCCGCCCTGGTTTCCTCGGCGTCGGTGTAGCCATCCCCGTCGTCGTCGAGGTCGGCGTTGTCGCCGATCCCGTCGCCATCGGCATCGCGCCACTCCTTCGGGTCGAGCGGGAAGGCATCCCACGGCACGGCCTTTGCCCGAGGCACGCCGTCCCCGTCGAAGTCCAGCTCGTCGCAATCGGGCACACCGTTCCCGTTGTCGTCATCGCCGACCCCGTCGGCATTCCTGTCGGCATCCAGGTTGTCGCCGACGAGGTCGCCATCGACATCCGCCCATTCCTCGGGCTCGAGAGGGAAGGCGTCCTGCGCATCGGGGACTCCGTCGTTGTCATCGTCCTCATCTACATCGTTCGGCTTGCCATCTCGGTCGATGTCGGGCGGCCCGGCGGGGGTGATCAGGAGCGCAAGGTCCACGGTGAAGTCCGGCGCGGCGAAGGTCTGGCGGCCTGCCGGTGCGTCGAAGGTGCCCAGGATCGACGCATCCAGTGGGTTGTACCAGTACCCTTTGGCGGCTTGGGGCACGTCGAGGGTCGCCGACAGCCCCTTCACGGCGCTCTCGTGGTCGCGGTAGTGGTGCAGGTACACCCCGGCCCGCTCGCCGGAGGCGAGGCCGTAGGCGCGGACGGCCGCCGGGTCGGAAACGGTGGCCGCCGCCATGCGCAGGTTCGGCCCGAGAGCATAGGAGAAGTCCTGCATCGCGCGGACGTACTGGCGCTCCTGCGGGCCGAGCCAGATGTTCATGTAGTGCCCGTCGCGGGCGTAGCTGGTGGCCCAGAAGATGAAGGCGATCTCGTTGAAGAAGGCGGTCCAGTTGCGGATGCGCATCCGCATCGAGGAGCCCGGGTCCCATGCGCCGCCAATGCCGGGGACCTTGCGCTGCTCGTCCGAGGCGTGGTTGCCCTGCTCGCCGACGATCACCGGCTTCCCATGCTGCTTCCAGTTGCGCGCGTTGCCGGCGGTGCGCTGGTCGCAGTCCAGTCCGTTGCTGTAGCCGTCGTACCAGTGGGGGGCATTCACCTCGATCCCCGTCAGCTCCGGGCGCTCCCAACTGGTGGTGATCGGGTGGTTGTAGGGGTCGATGGACTGCAGGTACGGGATCATGATCTCGTACCACCCATCGGCGGCCTTCTGCTCGTTCAGGAACTCCCAGATGTCGACATAGGCGCCCCACCGGTCCACGGTGTACTTGACGAACCGCTTCACCTTCTCCATGCCCGCCGCGTCCTGAGGGGTGTCGTTAAGAACCTGCTGGTAGCCGAAGATGCCGTACATCACGCGGAAGCCATACTTCCGCACGCACTGCAGCAGCTCGTCGGTCATGATCCCTTGCTGCGGGAGGTAGTGGTCGAGGTCGTCGTAGAGCACGTAGGAGCAGTTCTGCTGGCTGAAGCGGAAGAGGTTGAAGCCGCAGCGCGCGTAGTGCCGGAAGTACGTATCCCCGTTCTGCGGGTTCATCGAGGGCCCGGCCACGTACAGCGGCCCCGGCGGCAACGTCGGGCGCCCCTGGCGGTCGAGGCGGAACGGCCCCTCCAGCGACATCCCGGCCAGGCAGGAGCCGGTACCCTCGCCGTCACCGAGGCACTCCTGCAACCCGATGGGGTAGTAGGGGCTGCCGTCGGCGTAGACCCAGCGGAAGGGATTCCCTGGGTCCTGGCGTAGGAAGCCCGGGTCGTGGACCCGGCCCTCCACGCAGGTGAACGTGCCTTCGCCCGTCCGGTTCAGGCCTGCGGCATCGGAGAAGACCCACCGGTAGGCCCACTTGCCGACTTCGTTCGGTGCGAAGCGGGCCTTCCAGAGGTCCTGCGACTGCTGGACGTACCGCACGGTGCGGCGACCACGCTCATCGGGCTCGGACCGACGGATCTCAGGCTTCTGGTCTGACCCGTAGAAGAAGCCCCCGACGATCCGCCGCTGCCCGCTTGGGGCGGTGAAGGTCACCTCGACCGTCGCGTCGTGGAACGGGTCAGTGTACGCGTTCGCGTGGCGGAACGTGATCTCAAACACATCGTAGGGGGTAAGCGTCGCGGTGTTGGCGCGCGTCTCAACATCGGGGGCGGGTTGTGGAGCTTGGGCCCGCCCGCAGGACGCCAGCAGCAGGGGAACGATAGCGGTTACTCCGACGGTCGTACCAGTGGAGCGCATTCGCATGTCACACCTCCGGGGGCTTCGGACACTGGAGGCGTGCTTCCCGCTGCCCAGACGACGCTCCTGCCGAGGGCGGCCGCCGCACCGGGCAGGAAACGGCCCTCCCGGCGCGAAAACAGAGGAACTCCCCCGCAAGGAGACCCGCTCCATGCGTACATGGCAGAGGTTGGTCCTGCCGGTGATCGGCCTGATGTGCTGGGCCGGCCCAGGCCTGGCGCTCATCTGGCACCCGGAGGCGGTCGATACGGTGGGCGCGCAGGGGGAGTACTCCTCGCTCGCCCTCGACACGAACTCCAAGCCCTACATCGCCTACTATGACGCCACCAACGGCGACCTCAAGTACGCGACGAAGCCCGCCTCGAAGTGGCTGACCAGCACGGTGGACGCCGCCGGCGATGTCGGCCGCTGGTGCTCGCTGGTGCTGGACTCCTTCGAGCGCCCGCACATCAGCTACTACGATGCCACGAACCAGTCCCTGAAGTACGCCCGCTGGACGGGGACCAAATGGGCCATCGAGACCGTGGAGGACCACTCGAAGGACGACCTGGGCCAGTATGCGTCGCTGGCGCTGGACAGCTCGGACCGGCCCCACATCAGCTACTACCATGTGACCGACTCTCGGCTGCGGTACGCCCGCTGGACGGGGTCTGACTGGGCCATCAAGTTCGTAGGTACGAGCGACCTCGGCACGTACTCCTCGATTGTTGTGGACAGCGACGGGGTGCGCCACATCGCCTACCACGACATCCGGGACAAGGAGCTGCGGCACGCATGGAATACTGGGACCGGCTGGGATGACGAGCGGGTGGATTCCGACGGGGACGTCGGGCAGTTCACATCGATTGCGCTCGATAACGTGAAGCGCCCGCGGATCAGCTACTACGATGCCACGAGTGGCGCGCTCAAGCTGGCCACCTACACCGGCTCGGGGTGGGACGTGCAGACCGTGGACGACGCGGGCGATGTCGGCGCCGGTACGTCGATTGACCTCGACGCCACCAACCACGTGAGCATCGCGTACTATGATGCCACGAACGAAGACGTGAAGTACGCGCGGTGGGACGGCGCCGCCTGGGACATCGAGCCGGCCGAGACGACGGGCCGCGTCGGCGCGAGTCCCTCCATGAAGCTCGGGTTCGCCACCTTGCCCTACATCAGCTACCAACAGACCCGCACGCAGGACCTGCGCTTCGCCACGCCGGCGGGAGCCTGGTTCTTCTTCACCTCCGAGGCAGGCTACGACGATGGCGTCAAACCGAACCAGGGCGTCGCCAACTCGACGTACTTCCGCTTCCACGTCACCTACCAGGACGCGGATGGGTGGGGGCCCGTCGATCCGGTTGTGCTGATCTTCCAGGGCGCAACGCGCGTCAAACTCGTACGCCTGCATCCCGTGGCGACGTTCCCGAATTACCTACTGGGCTCCATCCTGCGCGGCGGCACGAAGCTCCCCGCGGGCACCTACACCTACCGCTTCCGCGCCCGGGCGCAGAGCGGGCTCTTCGCCGGGGGCGAACCGACCAGGAAGCGTGGGTCCATCGTGGCGGACGGCGCGGCGGGTGTTGCCCTGGCCTCGGTGACTGCCGTACCCACGGCCGCGGGGGCGCAGATCGCCCTGAACCTCAGCTCGGCGGCGACGGTGGACGCGACCGTGCTGAACCTCGCGGGCCGCCCGGTCAAGCAGCTCGTGCGGGGTCGCGACTGCGCCCAGGGGACGACAACGCTCGTGTGGACGGGGCAGACGGACACGGGTCTCTCCGCCCCGTCTGGGACGTATCTGGTGGCGGTCGAGGCCCGCACGGAAGACGGTCGTCAGAGCCGCGCGCTTGCACGTATCGTGCGAAATTAGGGACAGGCACCAATTTCCGACGGACGTCATGTCGGAAATTGGTGCCTGTCCCTAATTTCGCAGCGCCTCTCGGATCTCGGCCGTGGACGGGGGGCAGCCGGGCAGGTGTTGGCCCTCCGCTCCCATGTCACGGGTGCAGGCCCCCACGGTCAGCCCCGCCCAGATTCTCCCCTTGCCGCCGATGGCGACTGCCGGTACCGATACCGTTTGCCCTTCCTGGCGGATCAAGGCGAGGGCCTCGAACAGGTTCATGACGCAGGCGCTGCACGCGCCGTCGGTCACGATTTCAAGATCGGGGAACTGCTCCGCGACCTCCTCGTTCGGTCGCCGGAAGCGCCGCCGGTGGGCGAGAGGGTCCTCTCCGAGGACCTCGATCCGGCCAAGGTCCATCTCGCCCAGGCCCGCCTGGGCACAGTCGCGGATGATCCGTACCTCGCCCGGCTCGATTCCCGCCAGGAAGCAGCCCACCGAATCCGCCGCCACCAGGTCTCGCGAAGCCGCGATCAGCCCCATCCCGACCTCCGTGCCCGCGGCCGGGCCCAGCCCCTCCACCGCTGTCGTGGCGTCGAGCACCGTCACGGTCACCCGGGGCGCCGCGATCTTCGCCAGCCCCACCAACGCGGCATTGAGCTCCATCTCGTGGAAGCGCTTCTTGTCCTTGGGCCGCAGGCAGCCCTTGAGGTTCTTGATCCCGAGAGTGACAAGCGTGTTGAAGTGGGTCTTGAGGATGGGCACGTTGACTACGACGTCCGCCTGGAACAGGAGGTCAGAGAGGCCGATCTGGTCGGGCAGCGCGGGATCGTTCGTCGGGATGGTGCGGTAGGGCTGCTCGTGGAAGTTCACGACCTCCGCGCCGCTCGCCTCGGCCGCGGCGTAGACCCCCGCCTGGCGGAAGTACTGCCGGGCCTGCTCCGCCGGACACGACCAGAACGGCCCATCGCCCACGACCACACGCGCGGCGCCCTGCTCCCTGGCCCACCGACAGACGCCCTCGATCACCCGGGCCGAGGTGTGCCCGTGGCCGCCGTGTAGGTTCGGTTTGACGAGGACCGACGCTCCCGGCACAGTTGTGGCCTCGGCCCCTGCGAGGCGCATGGCTTCGATGACGCTGGCTCGCGGGTCGGCAAACCTGACAAGCGACACGGTGCTCATCTGGCCCGGCGATCCTCCGAGAGCGATCGGACCGAAAGGGGTTGGCCGCCGGGGCCCCTGTGACCTGCCGGGACGTGCACTCCGGGCCGGCGAAAAAAAGCCGGTTCGCCGGTATTGACACCCTTGTGGGTCGTGGGTATAATCACTCTCCGTGTTCCTGCGACAAGCGGTGCTCCTTGCCCGCGGCGTCGTGAGGCGCCCTTGGAGCATTGAACTGTCGCGGGGTGTTCATGGTGGGTGGCGGGGTTGTGTGACTGTGTGCGCTTGCCCCGTATGGGCAAGTGATGCACGCTGCGTGCGAGAGGGCTTCTTTGCGGTACGCGCCAGGCTGACGCAAGCAAGCCACCTTAGGAACGCTCACCGTCGTGTTCGTGAGCCCCTCGTGCGTTTGCGAGGGGTTTCGCGCTTCTCAGAGGGTCGCCCGAAGCCAGCCCCGAGGCCGCTTCAGGAGGAGTGTGCTCGTGCCAACGATCAGCCAGCTCGTGCGGAAGGGCCGCAAGGAGAAGTACCGCAAGGCGAAGGCGCCGGCGCTCAAGGTCTGCTGGAACGCGATCAAGCGCCGGGCGCGCGCCCTGGACGGGGCGCCCCAGCGACGCGGCGTGTGCACGCGCGTATGGGCGCTGAACCCGAAGAAGCCGAACTCCGCGCTCCGCAAAGTCGCGCGCGTGCGGCTCTTCAACCGCCAGGAGCTGACGGCCTACATCCCGGGCGAGGGGCACAACATCTCGGAGCACTCGGTCGTGCTGGTGCGCGGGGGTCGTGTGAAGGACCTCAACTCAGTCAAGTACCACATCGTCCGCGGCGTGTACGATGCTGCGGGCGTCGATGGCCGCCGGCGGGGCCGGTCGAAGTACGGAACGCGACGGCCCAAGCCAACGTCGTAACGCGCCGAAGACACGCAGGAGAGGTGTGGACGAATGCCGCGCAAGGGCGCTGTGCCGAAGAGGCAACTCGAACCCGACCCGGTCCTGGGTAGCCGCCTCGTCAACCGCTTCATCAACAAACTGGTGAAGGGGGGCAAGAAGGGCGTCGCAGAGACGATCTTCTACGGCGCGCTGCACGAGATTCAGGAGCGGCATAACGCCAATCCGCTGGACGTCTTCGAGCAGGCGGTCCGCAACTGCATGCCCCAGCTTGAGGTGCGCGGGCGGCGCGTCGGTGGTGCGACGTATCAGGTGCCGGTCGAGGTGCGGGCGGACCGACAGGTCAGCCTGGCGATTCGTTGGCTCGTGCAGTATGCGCGGCAGCGGTCGGAGCGGACGATGATGCGGCGGCTCGCCGCCGAGCTGTGGGCGGCCTCCCAGGGCGACGGCGGAGCCCTGAAGCGCAAGGACGAGATGCACCGGATGGCAGAGGCCAACAAGGCCTACTCCCATTACCGTTGGTAGACTGTAACAGGGACTCGGACGGGCGACGTGGCCCGTCCTCCGTGCTCCCCTCGGGCCATTGGCCCCTCGGAACAGTGATCTGCTGTGGCGAAGTCGTCTTCGGGCCTGAGCGCAAGGCCGGGCCCCCCGAATGAGTATCGCCGGTCGGCGCCGCAACGGGTGAGCAACCGTGGCTGCAAACACGCCACTCGACCGAGTGCGCAACATCGGAATCGCCGCCCACATCGACGCCGGGAAGACGACGGCGACGGAGTACGTCCTGTTTCGTACCGGGCGCATCCATCGGGTCGGGTCGGTTGACGAGGGCACGACGACGACCGACTGGATGGATCAGGAGATGGAGCGCGGGATCACCATCACCTCGGCCGCCACGGCCTGTGAGTGGCGCGACCACCTGATCAACATCATCGATACGCCGGGGCACGTCGATTTCACGGTTGAAGTAGAGCGTTCGCTGCGGGTTCTGGACGGCTGTGTAGCCCTGTTTTGCGCCGCCAGCGGCGTGCAGCCCCAGTCCGAGACGGTGTGGCGTCAGGCCGACCGCTATCACATTCCGCGAATCGCGTTCATAAACAAGATGGACCGCATGGGAGCCCATTTCCACGACGTGCTGCACCAGATGCGCGCCAAGCTCGGCGCGAATGTTCTGGCGCTGCAGCTCCCTGTCGGCTCCCACAGCAACTTCCGCGGCATGGTGGACCTCATCAACGAAGAGGCCCTGCTCTACCCCGACGAACAGGGCGCGCAGCCGGTGAAGCACCCCGTTCCGACCGACATGGTGGGCCTGGTAGACACGTTCCGCGATCACATGGTGGCCGCGCTGGCCGAGCATGACGAAGACCTGGAGATGAAGTACCTCGAGGGCGAGGAGCCGACGCGCGCCGAGTTGATGGCGGTCATCCGCAAGACGACCCTGTCCTGCTCGTTGGTCCCCGTTCTGTGCGGTTCGGCTCTGCGCGGCGTCGGCGTCGAGCCCCTCATGGACGCTGTGGTCGATTACCTCCCCTCCCCGTTGGATGTCCCCGCCGTCGTCGGAATGCACCCGGAGAAGCACAGCGAAGCGACCCGTCAGGCAGACGCGGAGGAGCCCTTCAGCGGGCTGCTGTTCAAGGTCATGTCCGACCCGTTCACGGGACGCCTCTGCTACGTGCGGGTGTACTCGGGCACGCTGAAGAAGGGCGCGGCGGTGCTCAATCCTCGGATCAACAAGCGCGAGCGCTGCAGCCGGCTGCTGCGGATGCACGCCAACCGCCGGGAGGACGTCGAGCAGGCAGGGCCCGGGGACATCGTCGCCGTCGTCGGCCTGAACAACTCGACCACGGGCGACACGCTCTGCGACCAGAAGGCGCCGATCGTCCTGGAGAGCATGTCTTTCCCCGAGCCGGTCATCTCGATGGCGATAGAGCCGCGCACGAAGGCGGACGAGGAGCAGCTCATCAAGGCGCTCCAGCGCCTCGTGGACGAGGACCCGACCTTCGCAGCGAAGACCGACACAGAGACGGGCCAGCAGATCATCTCCGGCATGGGCGAGCTGCACTTGGAGATCATCAAGGACCGGCTCCTGCGCGAGTTCCGCGTGGACGCCCGCGTGGGCGCGCCCCAAGTGGCCTACAAGGAGACGATCACCACGGTCGCCCAGGCCCGCGGCGAGTGCATCCGCCAGACCGGCGGGCACGGCCAGTACGGGGTCGTGGTGCTGCGGCTGGAGCCGGCGGGCAGCAACGGCGGCTTCGAGTTCGTGGACGAGACGCGCGGCGACGCCATCCCCGCCGAGTTCAAGCCGGCGATCCGGGCGGGTGTTCGCGAGGCCATGACGAGCGGCATTCTGGCGGGCTACCCGGTGGACAACGTGCGGGTCGCGCTGGTGGAGGGCAAAGCGCACGAGGTGGACTCCTCGGACCTCGCCTTCCGGGCGGCTGCCGCCGACGCCTTCCGCCACGCCGCCGAGCAAGCCAACCCCGCGCTGCTGGAGCCCGTGATGGAGGTCGAGGTGGTCGCACCGGAAGGCTCCATGGGCGATGTGACCAACGATCTGGCGGCCCGCCGCGGGCGGGTCGTCCACATGGAGGCGGGGACGGGCGGATCGCAGATCATCCGCGCCCTCGCCCCGCTGAGCACGCTGTTCCAGTATTCGACCGGCCTGCGAGACCTGACTCAGGGACGGGGCACCTACACGATGCAGCCCCACTCGTACGAGCCGGTCCCGCCCGAACTCCAGAAGGAGATGACCGGGCGGTGAGAGGCCAGTGCGAAGTGCGAAGTGCCAAGTGCTAAGTGACGGATAGGGGCGGGCGAGGCGGCGTGAGTCCAGGGGCTGCAGTTGCCGTCACTTTGCACTTCGCACTTCTCACTTCGCGTTATCCGTACTCGGGAGGCAACGAGCGATGGGCAAGGAGAAGTTCGTACGGGACAAGCCGCACGTAAACGTTGGGACGATCGGACACATCGACCACGGGAAGACGACGCTGACGAGCGCGATCACGCGGACGCTGGCG
>VGFC01000052.1 GCA_016869045.1 Armatimonadota bacterium | reverse complement strand
GACACCGTGGTCCACACACGCCTTCAGGAGGTGGTAGGTCCCCTTCACGTTGCAGTCGAGGTACTGATCGTCCGTGTAGGGCTTCCACGGATGAAGCGCCGCACAGTGGATCACGACCTCGGCGTCGCGGACCGCCAGGCAGGCTTCGTCGTAGGCCGACAGATCAGCTCTGACAAAGTCGCGAGCCCGTTCCCTGGGCAAGTCCACCATGTCCGTGAGGCGGAGTTGCACATCTTTGCGGCCCTCAAGTTGGGCAGCTATCTCCGTGGCCAACACTCCGGCGGCGCCGGTGAGGGTGATCCTCACGATGTTCCGGGCCTCCTATCAATGGCGCGCGAGACTTGTCCCGAGCTGCACTTCGCCCTACCCCTCGCCTTCGCCTACATGGGGAACTCCTTGACACGCGCGTGCGATGGTGTAGTGTAGGCCGGTCTACCTGGTGAGCACGAGCAGGGAGCACGATGCCTGAGCAGAGTCCCCCACGCCCGGCCGGGCGCCTGCCGGACTGGCTGAAGGTCAAGATGGGCAAGGCTCGGCTGTCGGAGAGCACCCGGCGGCTGGTTCAGGACGCCCGCTTGCATACCGTGTGCCAGAGCGCGAAGTGCCCAAACATCGGGGAGTGCTTCGGCGCCGGCACGGCGACCTTCCTGCTCATGGGCGACCGGTGCACGCGCAACTGCGGGTTCTGCGCGGTGAGAGCGGGCCCGCCAGAGCCGCTGGACGAGCATGAGCCGCGGCGCGTGGCTGAGACGGTGGCCGAGATGGCGCTGGACTACGCGGTGTTGACCTCGGTCACGCGCGACGATCTACCGGACGGGGGCGCCGGACACTTCGCGGCGACGGTCTGCGCTATCAAGGCTGCACGCCCTGAGGCGCAGGTCGAGGTGCTGGTGCCGGACTTCCAGGGCGATGAGACCCCCATTCGCACGGTGCTGGAGGCGGCGCCGGACGTCTTCAACCACAATCTGGAGACCGTACGCCGCCTGCAGGCGCAGGTCCGCCCGCAGGCCGGCTACGAGACCTCGCTTGGCGTGTTGCGCGCCGCACACCGCCTCGCGCCCGCGATCCCCACTAAGTCGGGCCTGATGGTTGGGCTGGGCGAGACAGACGAGGAGGTCGCGGAGGCGTTGCGCGACCTCGCAGAAGTTGGCGTCTCGATCGTGACCATCGGCCAGTATCTGCAGCCCTCGCCCACGCACCTCCCCGTGGCGCGCTTCGTCCACCCGGACCTCTTCGCCCGCTACGGGCAGGTGGGAGAGTCCCTGGGGTTGAAGCACGTCATTGCGGGGCCTTTCGTGCGGTCCTCCTACCATGCTGAGGAGGCCGCGCGAACTCTCCGGGCCCGAACCGAATCATGATCCGCCGTGTCGTGCTGCTCCTGCTCGCCGTGGTTGTGCCCGTCGCCACGCTCACCCTGGCGGGCATCAGCGTGGGCGTGCGGAGTGAGTCCGCCCGGCGCGGGCTGCAGGAGGCGCTGGTGATCGGCCTAGCCCAGCGCCTCGACGCCGAGGTGCGCGTGGGGCAGGTCCAGGGCGATCCCGTCAGGGGCTTCCGCCTGCGCGATGTTGCCGTATCCGAGGGTCGGAGCTTCGCCGAGGGGACGCTCGCCTCGGTCGATACCGTCGAGGTCAAGTGCAACTCGTGGGCCGCACTGTGGCGCGGCACGCCGCCGATCGAGGCGGTCGAGGTGGTGCGGCTGATCGGGCTGCGCGGCCACCTGTCGCGCGGAACAGACGGCAAACTCAACATCGACCGGTTCCTCCCGAAGCCGGCGCCGCCCGGCGCACCTCCCAAGCCTCGCTTTCGCGGACGGATCGTCGCGGAAGGCGCGACCCTCGCCTACGAGGATCACGCACCCCGGCCGGTCGCCCTGCGAGGGTTGGAGCTTCGTCTGACCGGCATCGACGCGGTCGCGGACTTCGCCGACGCCAATGCCGTGAGCCTCGTCGGAAGGGCAACAGGAGAGCAGGCGCCCTTCGCGCGGATCGAGGGGGCGGGCTCGTACCAGCTCGCAACGCGTGCGGTGTCGGGCAATGTCGGTGTGGTCGGCGCTGACGTTCCGGCGCTGTACAACCGGTTCGTGCGTCACAAGTCGTTGCGCGTGCTGTCGGGCCGCGCGGATGCGACGGGGAACGTGTGCGTCGTGCCGGGGGAGCTGGTGGACTTCGCGATCACGGGCCATGCGAGTGACGTAACGGCGGAGGTGGCGGCCCTGCACGGGGAGCGGGTGGTTGCGCAGGGCGACTTCCTCGCGACACCCGCCGGTGTGGGGCTCCGCAATGCGCACGCGAAGGCACTCGGCGCTGACCTGACCGCTGACGGGGCGGTCATTGGTCTGTCGCGGCCGACGCTGGACCTTGCGGCCTCCGCGAAGGGTGTGGACTTGGCGCGGTGGAGCAAGCTTGCCCCCAAGGTCGCGGCGTCGCTGCCCAAGGTGACGGGGGCGCGGAACGTCCGGCTGCAAGGGCGCGTGCTGGGCCCTCTCAGGGACCCGGACATCACGGTCGCGGCCGACTTCCCCGAGCCCGTCCTGGTGCACTACAAGACGCAGCCGGAGGCAACCACGCCGGAATCGGAGCCGCCGCCCCCCGTCGAGGTGACAGCGCGGGCTTCGAAGCTCACGGCGACCGTCTCCGTACCGGACACGAAGCGGCCGGATGCCACGGTGCGCCTCTCGGCGGCCGAACTCGATGTGAGCGACCTGGGCGTCCTGCTCCCTGAGCAGAAGTACCTCCGACAAGCCAAGCCCGGGCCGTTGCGCAACGTGAGCGCGGAGGTCATCTACTCGCAGCATTCCGCCTCGACAGCGGGCCGAGTGGCCGTGGATGAGGTGCAGACGGACCGCGGACCGGTTCGCGGTGTGGAAGCGCGGTATGCGCTCGTGGGACGCGTGATCCGGGCGGAGGCGTCTGCGCGGCAGGTGTTCGGGGGACGGCTGGCGGCAGATGCGCTGATAGACCTGTCGAGCGATAGGCCGAAGACCTACGCGCAGTTTGACGCCGACAACGTTGACCTCTCCCCTATCGCCCAGATGGTGGCGCCGGAGGGATACGAGGTGCAGGGGCGCGGGAGTGCGTCGGGCGTGCTGGCCGCGGCAGACGGCAAGCTCGATCTGGCCGCGGAGGTCTCAGGCGGCGGGGCGAGGTTGGAGTCGGTAGAGGTGGACGCGTTCCATGCGCACGTGGGCGCCACGGATGAGGCGCTCGATGTGCGGTACGCAACGGCGCGCGGGCCACTGGGGGCGCTCTGGGCGCGCGGGTCGATTGCCTGGGACGGGCCAGCGGACCTGGAGGTCAGCCTGGCCGATGTCCCGCTGGCCCAAGCGCGGGCAGCGGTGCAGCAATTCGACGGAAAACCGATACAGAATGCTACCGCCCAGAAGCCCGCCGACGACCACTCCACGCCGAGGGGGACTGGCTTCGCTCATGGCTTCGTGCGGGGCGAGTGGAGCGCACCGCAGGTCACGGCGGATGTAGCGGTGTTCGGCGGGGGATTCGGTCGGATCGCGACGGACGCACTGACGGCCTCGGTGGCCGCCTCGCCCAGCGAGGCAAGCGTCTCGAACCTGGTGGCCTGCCGAGGGGCGGCGGTCCTGACGGGCGCCGCGGCGCTTCGGGAGATTGTGTGGCCGCCGGGTAGTCGCTTCTCGAAGGAGCCGCCTCCGCCTGAGGACGCGCCGGAAGTGGAGGCCGAGGTGGATGGGAAGCTGGAAGGGTCTGTGCAAGTTGCGGGGCTTGATCTAGCGCGAAGCGATGACTTCCTCGAACTCCCGGCGAGCGTCCGGCTGGCAGGCGTGGTGACCGCGGACCTACAGATCGGTGGAATATTGCAGGAGCCGTGGGCCGAGGGGCAAGTGGCGGCGTCGCACGTGAGGGTGGCTCAGAGGAAGGGCGACCTGGCGGCCGGTCCGATCGAGTACACGGGGCACGTCGCGGCCACGCGCGATCGGGTTGCGCTCAGCGAGGGCTCGGCGACGTCGGAGGCGGGGTCGCTGAAGGTATCGGGCGAGGTGAGCGGGTTCCGGGCGGAGGAGGGGCCGACCCTCCTCGCGGACTTCCGGGCGCGCGAGGTGCCGCTATGGGCGTACGCGCCTGCGAAGGGGACGGCCGGCCTGGTGGACGGCACGGTGGAGAGCCTGGAGGGGACGGTGGCAGGGCCCCTGAGCGCTCCGTGGCCGAAGGTGCACGCAGAGGTGTACGCTCCGGAGGTGCGGCTGGCGCGGCGTCGGGCCACGGAGGTGCGCACCCGCCTGGACTACTCGGACGGAGTCCTGTCGGTCACCGGGCTCACGTGTGGTGTCGCCGGTGGTGGGCTGGAGGTGCGGTCGGCGAGCTACCGGCCGTCTGACCGGAAGCTGTTCGCGGACCTGACGGCCCGCGACCTCGATGCGCGGGAACTCGTGTTCCTGGCCGCCGATGTGGCGGCGCGCGGACAGGACGACCCTGACACAATCACGCGGCGCAACCGGATGTACGCGTACGGGCACCGTGTGCGGGGAAGGCTCAGCGCAAGCCAGGTGGCCGTGGGGGGCTTCCCAGGGAACCTGGAGGGCCGCGTGAAGGGGCTAGCCGCCTACCGGGTCGAGGTGGACCGCAAATCCGTCCCCGGCTTGACCGCGGACTTCCACTTCGCCGGGCTGGCGCTTGATGCGACCAAGCCCCGGCCGCCCGAGGGCGAGGAGGGCGGGCCGCCGGCAGCTCTCGCACACGCGCGCGTCGATGGGTTGCGCGTGCGGAGCGACCCGATCGGGGATGGCGTGATTCTGGTGCACGGGGGCGACGTGACCCGCGGGGGGAGCGTGGATTGGAGCCCGGAAGGCGCCATGGAGTTGGTGGCGGAGGCCGACCTGGTGCCCATGGGCGCGATCAACGAGTGGCTCCCGCGCGGTCTGGCCGTAGGAGGCGATCTGGCCCTTACCGTTCGCGCGGAAGGCCCCACGGAGGACCCGCGGGTCGTGGGCTCGTTCGAGGTCTTCCGGCCAACGGTGGCCGGCGTGGAGTTCGACCTCCTGCAGGCGGCGCAGGTGGAAGTTCGCCCGACCGAGATCGCAATGACCGACGGCCTGCTGAAGCTCGGCTCTAACGAGGTGCAGGCCCACGGTTCGCTGCCGTTCGACCGGGATCGGCTGCGGCTGGACCTTGATGGCCGGGTTGCCTTTGAGGCGCACGTGGACGACCTGCCGGCACACGTGCTCGTGGATCTTGCGGATGAGCTGGGCGCCGGGCCGTCGGCGACCGGGGCGCCGCCATCCTTCTGGAGCCGGTGCAAGGCCGACGGGTTGCTGACGGCCCGGCTGAACGTCGCCGGCACGCTCCGGCAGCCGGAGGTCACGGGCGGCGTGGGCATCGCGCAGGGAGCCACCTTCCGCCTGGCGGACTGGTCGTCGCAGAACACGATCACCGACATCGGAGGGGACCTGCTCCTGGGCCGTTCCCCTACCGGCGTCGGCGCAACTGTCGAAGCACTGAACGTTAGGGGGAAGTGGCAGAACACGCAGTTCGCCCTGGATGGCCAGGCCGAGGTGTCGCACCTCGACCCCAACGAACTGCTGGACAACCGGATCGATGAACTTACGCTCACGGTCGATACGCCCGAGGGTGGGAAGCAGCGGTTCCCCGGGGGCACGGTGGCGCGCGACCTCCACGCTGTGGTGAAGGCACGGACGCACGAGGACGGGTGGCACGTTGTCAGCGTGGAGAAGGGGTCGGCGCAGCTTGGGCGCGGTACGGCGACCTTGACGGGGAGCGTTCTCGTCGATAGTCTAGGCGTGCGCAAGCTCGCCCAGCTGCCGTGTGACCTTCGGTTGGCTCTCGACAAGGCCGAGATGCAGTACGAGTCGATGCTGCCGCGGGCGCAAGTGGATGGGGCGATCGTTGCGCGGAAGTTCGCCTCGGCGACGGGTCGCGCGCTACCGGAGTGGTTCCTGGCGGGGAAGACGGCCGACGACTCGCTCGATCCGGGGGCTGCGCTGCTGATCGCCACGGCGCCGAAGGGTGCGCCGGGCCAGCGCGGGGCGTTGGAGGTTACGCGGGCGACCCTTGGCCTGCCGCCGCGCAGGACACCTTCGGAGGCGACGCCCGCCAGGCCTCCCGCGCAGCCCGGCCAGCCGAGGACGGTCGTCGGTGTGCCGTCGAGCCTTCCGGCGCCGCGACTGGACCTGACCGTCGCGCTAGGTCGCAGCGTGGACTTCCAGGCCCTGGTGGCCCGCAGGACGTTCGTGGTCGCACACGGAGGCGTCGTGCCGGATGGGACGGCGCTGCGGCTGACAGGCACGCCTCAGGCACCGGAGCTGCACGCCTCCGCGTCGATGCGGAACGGCGGCCTGCGGTTGCTGCGGGGGACCCTGGAGGTGCCGAACGCCGGGGTGAGTGTGGACATCACGCCGCTCCCGGAGGTCGGGGGTCACCCGCCCGTAAGGCGCGAGCTGGCGCTGACCAGTCGCGTATGGGGGCACGCCGAGGGGAACGTCAGCGGCAGTGGGGCGTCGGGCGAGCCGCTGGGGCCCTTCAAGATCGCCCTCGACCTGGGCGGGGCCCTGCCGCCCGACCATGTGCTGACAGCGAGTTCGGAGCCGCCGCTATCGACCAGCGAGGTGAACGAACTTCTGGCCATCGCACCCGTGCGCCCCGGGGAACAGCTTTCGGCGGATCGGGGCGAGGGCATCGATGACATGCTCGCGAATGCGGTGGCCTCGCGCATGTTCCACGGCGTACTGGCGCCGCTACAGCAGGAGCTGCGCGAGACGCTGGGGCTGGAGCAGTTCGACATCACGGTGGGAGTGAACCAGCCGGTCGAACTGCGAGTCGGAAAGTACCTGGTGAAGAACCTGCTCGTGTCGTATCGGCGAACGGCCGGGGGGCCGGATGAGGAGTACGACCTGCGAGTCTCGTACCAGGTGAAGGGCCGGTACGAGACGAGCTGGCATTCCGACGAACGGCGGCGCAGCGAGTTCGCCGTCCAGTATCAGTGGCGGTTCTGAGGGGAAGGCAGCTTCAGGGACAGACAACGGAACTCGAAACGGCCCGAGTTCCGTCGTCAGTCCCCAACGTCAGTCCCCAACGTGGGTCAGAGAGAAGCGGGAACCAAGGGCCGCTGAATCTGTCTATACGAAGGACCGTGCCCGCCAGAGATGAGCGGCACCCACATGCCCGCAGGCGACGTGCGCGACATGGACTCGGAGGCCCATGCCGACGGTCGATTCCGCGCCATCGTCGCCGGGTATCATGCGAAGGTCTACAACCTGATCTACCGCTACGTGGGGGAGGCGGACGAGGCGGCTGACCTCACGCAGGATACCTTCGTCTGCGCCTACCGTGCGTGGTCCGGGTTTCGCGGCGACTCGGCAGTCTACACGTGGCTCTACCGCATCGCCATCAACCTCAGCAAGAACCGCCTGAAGCAACTGAAGAGACGACGGTCGGCGGAAGTTGTCTCATTAGACGAGCCTCTCCCCGCCGATGGGGAGACGCTGGATCGAGAAGTGGAGGACTGGAGCCTCTCACCGGAACGGGCGCTGGAGAATCGAGAGCTGGGGCTGTTTCTGGCTACGCAGGTCACGCGGCTTCCGACCGACTTCCGGGAAGTTGTCATCCTCCGCGATTACCAGGGGCTGTCGTACCAGGAGATCTCGGAGGTCGTGGGCTGCTCGGTCAAGGCGGTGAAGTCGCGGCTGTTCCGGGCACGGACACTGTTGCGGGATAAGCTGCGGCGCTACCTCGTTGATTGACCCCGCGAGGGGAGCAGGTGGCGTGGGTCGGGGAAGCGAAATAACACCCCCTCGTTCGCCTTGGGCATAGTTGTCAGCAGAAGCGTCAGGGAGCGGTGATCATGACCTCGGTATCGAGACTACAGCGCGCGATCCGGGGACAGGCAAGATTGCCTGTCCTACTCGTCGCCGTGGCGGTGCTGCTCGCACTGGCGAGCCAGACGGCCTGGTCGCAGGCGAACGTGATCGCCAACATCAAGGTCGAGGGCTGTCGGTTCGTGTCGGCCGATGGCGTCCTCGCCAAGATCAACGAGACCCTCAAGGTCGGCGATCCCTTCAACCCGGATGCGCCGGAGGACCAGGCGAGGCTGGAGACGGCGCGCAAAGCGGTGGTGGCGCTCAACTTCTTCGATGGCGTCCGCACTTCGGTGGAGCGCGGCGATGAGGGCGTCACGATCACGTTCGCGGTGGTCGAGAAGAAGCGGATCACTCGCATCACCTTCGTCGGGAACACGAGCTTCACGGATGATGTGCTGCTCGACCAGATCGCCAGCCGCGAGGGTCAGATCATCGACCCGGCGACTCTGCACCGCGACGCGCAGAAGCTGAGCGACTACTACACGGCGAACGGGCGCATGGCGGGGCTGGTCTCGCCCGACATCGATGACTTCGGCGTCGTCACCTTCGTGATCAGCGAGGCCGTGGTCGAGGACATCGTGGTCGAGGGCCTGAAGAAGACGAAGCCCGGCATCGTGCGACGCCAGATCAAGACGAAGCCCGGAGACGTGTACGACGAGCAGAAGGTCCGCAAGGACGTGCTCGCGATCTACAACCTCGGTTGGTTCGAGGAGCCCACGGTCCAGTACCGTCAGGGCGTGAAGGACCCCGAGCGGGGGATCGTCATCGCCATCACGCTCAAGGAGAAGCGCACGGGCACCGCGACCGCCGGCGTCGGGTACAGCTCGCTGGACAATGTCGTCGGGATCGTGTCGGCGCAGGAGACGAACTTCCGCGGTCGCGGGGAGCGGGTCAGCGGGACGATTCAGTTCGGAGGGCGGCAGAGCTACGAACTGGGCTTCTTCGAGCCCTTCATCGATTCGGCGGGCACGAGCTTCGAGGTCAATGTGTTCGATACGGAGCGTCGGCGGCAGTTCCTGCCCGGGGGCGGATCGTTCAGCACGGCGGACCGGGAGTTCGATGAGCGGCGGCAGGGGTTCAACCTCACGGTGGCGCGGCCGATGGCGGACACGCTGAGGCTCAGCCTGCGCATCCGCCAGGAGAAGATCTCCGACCCCTTCTTCCAAGTAGCGCGAACGCTGTCGCCCGGATCCGCCGCGATCGGGACCGCGGGGTCGCTGCCGCCGGGGTGGGGTGGGCGCGAGGATGACGTGCCGCCGGTTCCGTCGAATCCTGACCTCAACCCCGACGTCGCCGAGCCTGGGGACTCGCTGCTGCCGCTGATCGTCTATGCCCCGCTGGCGGACGTGGACCTGAGCAGCGCCACCTTCGGCGCCCTCTTCGATACGCGGGACATTCTCGCCAGTCCCACGCGCGGCCAGTTCACCTCGCTGTTCCTGGAGCAGGCCGGCGTCTTCGGCGGCGATAGCACGTTCACGAAGGTCTCGCTTGACGTGCGCCAGTACCTGAAGATGCCGAAGGCGGACCACGTTCTCGCCCTGCGGCTGCTGGCGGGGACGACGCTGGGCGACCTGCCGCTGGTCGAATCGTACAGCGCCGGCGGGTCCTACACGCTGCGCGGATACCGGGAGGACCGGTTCCGCGGCGAGAACCTGGCGGTCTTCATGGCCGAGTACCGCGTGCCGATCAACAAGAACCTGATGGGCGTGGCGTTCGTCGATATCGGCGACGCGTGGGGCGGCCGGTTCCCGACGCGGTCCCCGGGGTTCGTCATCCCCGCCGAGCACGAGACCTTCCATCCCAATCTTGGTGTCGGCGTCGGCGCACGGATCGACGTCGGTCCGTTCGGCAAGATGCGCCTCGACCTCGGCCGCGGGACCGAGGGCACCGAGGTCCATCTGAGCTTCGGGCATACGTACTGAGCGGGCGCCATAAATGGCGCCCCTACGTTTGGGCGTGATGAATCACGCCCCTACTTGCGCCAAGTTGGTTTCGATGGGGCGTGTAGGTTCGTTCCTTGCGCCGGCCGTCTCGCCCGGGACGGTCGGTGCATCGCTTTCTCGGGCCCGCAGGGCTGAGTGCCCTCCTCGGGGAATCTGGTGCAGGCCACACAGCGACGGTTGGAGGCGCGCCAGGTGAGCAGGGACCGTTGGTTCAGCTGTCAGGAGTGCGGCTGGACGGTACGCGAGGACCGGACGCGGACATACCGCTGTCCGGAGTGTGAGCTGCCGCTCGTTGCCACGCGGGAGACGGGGAGCCGATCTCCGTTGGCGTCGGTGTGGCTCCGTCTCGCGGGGTATCTCGCGGACACGGCGGTTACCGCGCCGCTGCTCGTCATCGCGCTGTACGTGGGCGCGGTTCTGGAGGCCTCCGGGCGGGGCAACGCCGGCGTCTTCCTCTCCGCGCTCACGTGGATGAGCGTGGCCTCGGTCGTGTACTTCGTGATCCCCATCGCGATCTGGGGCCAGACCGTGGGGAAGTGGATCGCCGGCACGAAGGTCGTTGGTCCTCAAGGGGCGGCGCCGGGCTGGGGGCGAGCCGCTCTCCGCGGCGTGGTCGCCACGATCGCCGATCTTCTCACCAACACCATCGGCGCCGGTCTCCTGGACCCGCTCTGGATGCTGTGGGACCCGCACCGCCAGACCCTCCACGACAAGGCGGCCGGCACGATTGTCATGGCGGTGCGCCCCCGGCCGGTGGCCCTCACCGTGGTGCTCAGTCTGCTGCTGGCGGCCGGGGTGCAGGCAGGTCTCGTATTCGCGGTCATCCGCCCGTTCATCGTGCAGGCCTACTACGTGCCCTCCGCGTCGATGAACCCCACGCTCCTCCAACACGACCGCCTGATCGTCAACAAGCGCAGCCACCGCGACGGCGAGCTCCGGCGCGGCGACATCATCGTCTTCCTGGCGCCCAGAGCAGCGCTCTACGCCAATCCCATGGAGAACCCGAACCTCAACGCGCGGAAGGAGTTCATCAAGCGGTTGGTTGCGCTCCCGGGGGATACGGTCAAGGTAGAGGATGGTCGTCTGTGGATCAAAGAGCGGGGGGAGCGCGCCCTGCACACGATCGAGGAGCCGTACCTACAGGACGCTCGCATAGACCGCAACTGGGGTCCGGTCACCGTGCCAGAGGGTCATGTTCTGGTCTTCGGTGACAATCGGAACAACAGCAACGACTCCACTCGCTGGCTCGCGCCCGGCACGGACGCGCGCGGGCGACCAAAGGACCGGCCGGCGCCCTTCCTGCCCATCGAGAACATCCGCGGCCGCGCGATCTACCGTTACTGGCCGCCCTGGCGTTGGGGTGAACTGCCGCGCGGGGAGCACTGATCCGATCGTTGCATGAGGTGCAGCATGTCGCTTGTCCCACTGCTCGCGATGGTGGCTTCCACCGCGTTCTGCCAGGGAGGCGAGGGAGCCATGCAGGTTCGCCCGCCGGACGGCTCGCGCATCGAGTGCCTGGGCATCTTCGGCTCGCCGGAGGACTTGTGGAAGCGGGGAGCGACGCTTGCCGACTACCACGTGAATGCGGTCTTCGTCAGCCACGGTGACCTGACCGACGAACTCATCCGGCGCTGCCATCGCGAGGGTGCGAAGGTCTATGCCGAGTTCGGGGTCTTCGCCGGCGCGGCGACCGCCGAGAAGTACCCCGAGCTGTGGCCGATCAACGAGAAGGGCGAGCGACAAGCGCGCGACGACTGGTACCTGGGCCTGTGCCCGAACGTGAAGTGGTACCGCGACGAGAAGGTCAAGCTCATCGGCGAATGTGCGGCGAACTATGAGATCGACGGCCTGTGGCTGGACTTCATCCGCTACCCGGGACACTGGGAAGTGCACCAGCCGCGTCTCGAGCAGGGCTGCTTCAACGAGGCGTGCCTGGAGGCGTTCAGGGAGGCCACCGGCATTGCGCTGCCCGCCGGCGACCTCGCGCGGAAGGCGCAGTTCATCCTCGGCGAGCACCCGGATGAGTGGACGCGCTTCAAGTGCGAGACCATCCGCGACTCCTGTCGCGACGCGCGCCTCGCCCTCAAGGCCGCGCGCCCCAACGCACTCCTCGGCGCGTTCGTGGTGCCCTGGACTGAAGCGAACTACGACGACGCGATCCACCGGATCATCGCGCAGGACTTCGCGCTGCTCGCGCCGGAGCTGGACGTGTTCAGCCCCATGTCCTACCACGCGATGTGCGGGTGGCCAGAGGAGTGGGTGGGCCAGTTCAACGAGTACCTCACGCAGAAGACGGGCCGGGACGTGTGGCCCGTCGTTCAGGCCACCGAGCGCGAGGGGCGCTACGGCGACGCGCCCGTTGACGCCGAGGGCTTCCGGAAAGCGCTCACCCAGGGGCTGAGCGGCGGGGCGACGGGTGTGCTGATGTTCCGCCTCGCCGATTGCACGGAGGACAACGGGAAGCTCGCGGTCATCCGGGATGTCTACGGGGAGTTCGCGCGGTGAGCCGCACGCGCCCGGAGTTCATCGACACGCACGCGCACATGAACCTGCCGGAGTTCCGGCTGGACACCGTGAAGGCTCTGCACCGCGCGGAACACGCAGGCGTGCGCCGCGTCGTCAACATCGGCACGCAGATCGACTCCAGCCGCCGGGCGATCGCGCTGGCCGAGCAACACGAGGGCCTGTTCGCCACGGTGGGCGTTCACCCGCACGACGCCTCCTCGTGCGATGCAGAGACGATCGCCGAGCTGCGCCGGCTGTGTGAGCATCCGAAGGTGGTGGCGGTCGGCGAGGTCGGCCTGGACTTCTACCGCGACCTCTCGCCACGGCCCGTGCAGGTCGAGGTGTTCAAGCGGCTAATCGAGCTGGCCTGGGAGACGTCGCTGCCGATCATCGTGCACGACCGCGAGGCGGACGAGGAAGTGCTGACGATCCTGGAGGCCGAATGCCCGGACGACATGGGCGGGGTGCTCCACTGCTACTCCGCAGGGCCGGACCTCCTCGAGCGCACGCTGGCGCTCGGGTTCCACATCGGAATCGACGGCCCGGTCACCTACACGACGGCGGGCGCCCTCCGCAAGGTCGCAGCCCGTGCGCCGCTGGACCGGATTCTGCTCGAGACCGACTGCCCCTACCTCGCGCCCAAGGGGCGCGACCGCAACCAGAACGAGCCGGCCTTCCTGCCGGACATCGCGGCGAAGATCGCGGAGGTGCGAGGGCTCACGCCGACCGAGGTGGCGGCCGCCACGACCGCGAATGCACTGCGGCTCTTCCCGCGGCTGTCGGGCTGACGGACCATCGTGCTGAAGAAGGCGTCTCCCCGGGAGGGATGCCTCTTCCCAGGAGCGATGCCTCTTCTACGCGCCCCACGTATCTCGTAGGTCGGGATGCCAATCCCGACCATGCCTTTGCCAACACAATCGGACTCCTTCCCGGCGAGGTGCATCGACCATGAGCGACCCTCCGGCCGATCCCAAACAAGCCCTGCTGCGCGGTCTCCCGTCGGTCAATGACATGCTGGCGCTGGAGCAGCTGACGCAGGCCAGGGCCGAAGCCGGGCATTCGCTGACGGTGAAGGCGATTCGGCGGGTGCTCGAACGCGGGCGGGAGGAGATCGCCTCCGGTACGCGCCACGAGGCGCTCTCACCTGAGGAACTGGCGGGGATGGTGCTGAAGGCGTTGGCGGCGGGCGCGCGGCCGGCGTGTCGGCATGTCATCAACGGGACGGGGGTTATCATCCATACGGGCCTCGGGCGCGCGGTGCTCCCCGAGGCCGCGCTGCAGGCCATCGCCCAGGAGGCGCGCGGCTACTGCCTGCTGGAGGCGGATCGCGAGACGGGTCGGCGCAGCCATCGCGACGAGGCGGTCGCGCGGCTGCTGTGCGAGCTGACCGGCGCCGAAGCGGCAACCGTGGTCAACAACAACGCCGCCGCGACGCTCCTGTGCCTGCGCGCGCTGGCGAACGGCCGCGAGGTCGTGGTCTCGCGCGGGCACCTGGTCGAGATCGGCGGCTCGTTTCGAATCCCCGAGATCATGGCCGAGAGCGGTGCCCGTTTGCGCGAGGTCGGCGCCACCAACAAGACGCGCATCGCGGACTACGAGGCCGCCATCACCGAAGAGACGGCCCTGCTCCTGCGCGTGCACCCGAGCAACTTCAAGATGGTGGGCTTCACCGAGCAGGCCTCGCTGAGCGAACTCGTCGAGCTCGGTCGGCGACACCGCCTCCCGGTGATGGACGACATCGGCTCCGGCGCGCTGATCGACCTCTCGCGGTACGGACTGCCCGATGAGCCCACGGCTCCTGCAAGTCTCAGTGCCGGCGCCGACCTCGTTTGCGCGAGCGCGGACAAGCTCCTGGGCGGCTGCCAGGGCGGCGTGATCCTCGGCCGCCAGGACCTGATCGCTCACCTCCGCCGAAGCCCGCTATACCGCGCGCTGCGCGTGGACAAGCTGACCCTGATCGTGCTGGAAACGACCCTCCGGCTGTACCTCGATCCCGACACGCTGATGGAGGCGAACCCGACGCTGCGGATGATCGCCGAGCCGCTCGAGGCCTGCGCGCGCCGAGCGGCCCGAATCGCCAGGGCGATTCGCCAGAACGCGCCGCACGCGAGCGTCGTCATCGCCGCCTCCCGCGCGCAGATCGGCAGCGGCTCCGCCCCCGGCGAAACCCTCCCCACCAAGGTCGTGTCCGTCCGCATTCCCGGTCTCTCCGCTGACGAACTCGCCCGGCGACTGCGACTCGCCGAGCCGCCCATCTTCACCCGCATCCGCGACGACCGCGTCGTCATCGATGCGAAGACCGTCCTCCATGGCGAAGCCGCAGCAATCGGGGAGGCGTTCGGTCGGGTCGAGCGAGCGCCCTGAAAGGACACCATCATGCCCGCTCTGGTTCGCCCGGGCTCTCTCGCTCTGACCCTCGCGCTCGTCCTCGCCTCTCGCCTCGCCGCCGCTCCCGTCTCCCTCGCCGGAGCTACGGCCCTCGTAATCCAGCCGGAGAACAGCTACAACGGGTATGACTTCACCATCTACGCGGCCCTGCTGCGCCGCGGGTTCGAGGTCACCCAAGGCCAGCCCGACGATCTGGTCGATGCGACGAAGCTCCAGGCGTTCGACCTCGTCGTCACGGACCTCAAGCGCAGCTTCACCCCGGAGCAGGTCGCCGGGCTGAAGGCGTACGTCACAGCAGGCGGCGCGACGTACGGGAACTGGGGCGGCCCGATGGGCTGCCAGCCGCTGCTGGCCCTGAGCGGCGTCAAGAACGCGCGTAGCGTGTACATCAACGAGCTGACGCTGACCGAGTCGCCCCTCACAACAGGGCTCGGCGAGCAGCGTTGGGTCTTCCCCGACTTCTGCGGCCATGTGCAACTGACCGAGAAGGGGCGCGAGATGGTCGCCTTCGACCTGCTCGACGGGATCGAGGTGGCCCACGACAACGAGGGGCGGTGCCTGGGGTCGCTCCGCGAAGAGGGTGCCGGGCGCTGCGCGGTGCTGGGCTTCTGCCCCTCGAACTACCGGTTCGTCACCGATGACAGCCGGCAGGCGGCCGCCGTGCTCGACAACCTGCTGGCGTGGTTGCTGCCGCGCGGGTCTCAGCGCCACGCCTCGCCGCAGACGATCCGGGTCAGCCTGCCGCGCGAGGCGAAGATCGCGTCGGTCTCCGTCGATGGCCGGCGTCTGCCGGACCAGGAAGCCCGGGCAGTGGGATCGCTGCAGACCGTCGCTGTGCCTGTCGCGGCGCTGGCCGAGGGGGAGACGATGCTCGTGCGTGTGGCCTGCGAGTTGCCCCCCGTGAAGCAGCACATCGGAACCTGGCTCCACGACCCGTCTGCGTGCTCATTCATCTCATTTGAGCCGGACGCCGCGGCCGACTTCCTCGCCGCGCTCCACGTCTCGGTCGTCCAGCCGCTGCTGCGCTACGAGGGGGGTGTCATCAACTGCCTCCACGGAATCCCCGGCGACCGCCCACGCGAGCGCTTCACTCAGTACCAAGGCGACCTGCTGGCAGACTACGTCCAGGCGTGCCACGCGCGGGGGATCAAGGTCATCGGCGGGCTGTACTTGGACTGGCGACGCTTCGAGCAGCACCTCAACGACGCGCCCCCGCACGTCGCGAGGAACCAGCCCGTCCCCGAGAAGACGCTCGGTCAACCCGTGTGCCCGCTGGACAGCGGCGTGTGGGATCACAACCTCGCCATCGTCCGCAGCCTGCTGGACAACTACCCCGATCTCGACGGTGTGATCCTGGACGACAACTTCGAGTTCGACGGCGATCCGTGCTACTGCGCGGCCTGTCAGGCGAGGTTCGCTGCCCACTGCGAGCAGCAACCGGGCAAGCCTGACCCGCAGGCGGAAGCCGACAGCCGAGGCGCGGTCTGGAAGGCGTTCTGGAAGGAGCAGAAGCTGGGGTTCTGCAAGCGCGTCCACGACCTGTGCGCCGAGCGCGGCAAGCCGGTGGGCGGCTGGACCGCTCAACGCGGCCCGATCGCCTTCCGGGGCGTGTTCGACTTCGCGGGCGACATGGTGTATGTGGAGCCCCCCTGCAGCGTGGCCCCCCTGTGGCCGCAGGTCGGCGACTTCCCCGTGGTGACGCTGCTTTGGGGCATGAACCGAAAGCCGGAGGGAATGGAGGGGGACTTCGCCGAGGCCATCCGCGCAGGGAGCAACACCGTCGGGTTCTGGATTCAGTACGCACGCGGGGAAGGTGTGACCGACAACCCCTGGTCGCTGAGCTGGTCATCGCCGAAGGGGTTCGCCCTCACGCCCGGCAGCCTTACGGCAATTGAGCGGGCCTTCGCTGGCGCCGAGCAGGCCTGGCGCGACTACTACCGCGAGAACCTCGTCCAGGGCGATCCGCGCTTCGCCGTCACCCGCGCGGAACTCAGACCGAAAGGCCTGACGGTCGAGGTCAAGAGGTTGGATCAGCCCGCCCCGAATCGGATCATGGGGCCGGTCAACCTCGCCGCTCTCTCCCCGCAGGAGTAGAGGCCCATTCCGAGACCCAGACGGCAGTCGGGGGAGCAGTCGGGCGGCTCGGCTGAGCGCCATGAATGGCGCCCCTACATTTGGGCGTGATGATGGCCATGCACATAATAACTTGGCGGGTGTCGTTGTAGGGGCAGAGCGTGCTCTGCCCAGGTGTTGCCCGAACCGACGGCGTGGGCAGAGCACGCTCTGCCCCTACAACGACCCGACGATGTCAGGTTATTTCGTACATGACCAAAATCACGCCCCTACATTCGGGCGCGATGAAGATTGTGTTGAAGAAGGGCTCCGTCGAGGAAGGACGCCGCTTCTACGCAGCCTACGCAGCTCGTAGGTCGGGATGCCAATCCCGACCCTGCCTCTTTCAACGCAATCTGAACCGCGCCCCTACACGGGAACGGCTCGGACGGGAATCGCGGATACCTACTCAGTGCTGCGGCTCGTCCAGCTGCCGCCAGCGGACGATCTTGACGGGCACCTCGAACCAGCCCTCGTTCGGCGGCTCGGCGCGGAACTCTTTGACTGTGCGGCCCGGTGCGGCCGAGACCCACGTCTTGGCTCCAACGTACGCCAGGACGTGCACGCCGTCGGCGGTGCAGGCAAGATCGCCGGGGAGCAGACCCGCGTGGTCGAACCCGTTCAGCTTCTTCGCCTCGGCAACGGGCCGCGTGAGACCGCGGTATCCATCGCGCAACGCCCGCGCGGAGCTGTCGAACCACCACATGGAGATGGCTCGACGGGCAAGCGCTGGGTCGCCGCTGGCGAACCTGACCCTCAGGTTCGCGTCGATGAGCCCCCGCCGCACCAGCCCCGAGCAGTCGATCGCCAGGTGGCTCTCGCCGCCCCAGAGGTACCTCGCTCCCGTGTAGGCGCGCAAGCAGCGAATGTACTCAGAACGCAGGCGGCCCGTGCTGCTGCCCCCGCCGGGAGCAGCCAGGAAGACGCCAAGCGCCACGGTCGCGATCACGGGGTAACGTGCCCACCGGTGCCGCCAGAACAGCAGAAGAGTTCCAAGCCAGACCCCGGCTAACCCCAGAAGCAGCAGCAGGCGAATCGGCGCCTCGTTGACCGGCCAGAGCCACGCCAGCACAGCCACGCCCCACGAGATGCCCCAGCCGACCTTAGTCCATCTGCGCCTTCGCGTCGCGGACTCCGATGGCATCCTGCGAACCTCCCGCGCCGTCGGTTCACAAGTTCGCGCGCGGTGCCCCACCACCTGCCACAGGAGGACCCCGCACGCCTCCCTCCGAACTCCCCTCTACGCCTCTCCCCTACCCCGCGGCTCAGGCGAGTAGTCCGCATGGCCCAGCAGCCAGAACCCAGGCCCAGTCTGCCCCTCCGCGAGAAGCTCCTGTACTCGTCCGGCTACTTCGGGGTGAGCCTCCTGTCGGGGCTGTTCATGCTGTGGGCGAACTACCGGTACGGCGATCTGTTCACGGGGACGCAGAAGGCGTTCGTGGGGGTGGCGCTGCTGGTGGCGCGGTTCGCGGATGCGCCAGTCGATCCGCTTGTCGGCTGGTGGAGCGACCGCACGCGGACGCGCTGGGGCCGGCGGCGGCCGTTCATCGCGCTGGGCACGCTGCCGCTCGTCGCGCTGTTCGTGCTCGTCTGGATGCCGCCGGCGGAGGCGAACAGCGCCTGGAACATCGTCTGGCTGCTGGGGATCGGCACGGCGTTCTTCGTGCTGTTCTCCATCGTGGTGAACCCCTACCTGGCGATGCTGCCCGACATCGCACGCTCGGCGGAGGACCGAGTCTCCCTGTCCGCGTTGCTGGCGGCCTTCGGGCTGGGCGCTCAGGTCGCGGCGATGGTAGGTGGCTCACTGCTCGCGGGCAAAGCCGCGAGCTTCGGACTCACCGTCGCCGCCGTCTCAGTCGTGGCGCTGGTCTGTCTGCTGCCGCCGCTCTTCGTGCGGGAGACCGAGGCCCCCGGCAGGGGTGCGGAGGACTTGCGGTTGGGAGAGGCACTGCGCCTCACGCTCGCCAACCGGCCGTTCCGAGTCTTCCTGGTCAGCAAGTGTCTCTACTGGGTCGGCGTTCATTCGGTCCTGGCGGTGGCCCCCTTCTTGGTCCGGGACCTACTGGGGTTCCGCGAAGAGTCCGCCGTCCAGACCCAGACCGGCCTGCTGCTCGCATGTGCCGCCGGCCCGGCGTTCCTGTGGTTCGTCGCCCTTCGGCCGTTAGCCGCACGCGTCTCGAAGCGCAGGCTGTCCGTGGCGGGTCTGGCGCTGCTCGTGGGGGCGTCGCTCCTGCTGGTCAGCGTGGGCGTGGCGCCGCTCGATCCAGTGCTCTGGGCGCGCGCCATCATGGTGATCGGCTCATTCAGCGTGGCGGCGCTCTTCTCGCTACCGAACGCCATCCTGGCCGAGATCGTGGACCTCGACGAGCGCTTGACGGGAATGCGCCGCGAGGCGATGTACTTCGGCGCTCAGGGGCTCTTCGTGAAGGTGGCCTGGGGCGCTTCGTCGCTGATCGTGATGGCCGCGCAGGGGCTGTTCTACGGCCACCCGGCCGCAGCAGTGCGCATCGCCTTCGGGACGATCGCGATCGTCTCGGCCCTGGCCTTCGTCGTGTTCCTGCGGTTCCCAGAGGATGATGAACTGAGACGAAATTAGGGACAGGCCCCAATTTCCGGCGGACGTCTTCTCGGAAATTGGGGCCTGTCCCTAATTTCGTCAATCCTAGACCGTGCGGAACTGATCGATGCTGATGTACTTTTCGCCGCCATCGGGCAGGACCACAACCACGTTCTTGCCCTCCTCCAGTTCCCTCGCCACTTCGCAGGCCGCCCAGAGGGCCGCGCCCGCCGAGATCCCGATGAAGATGCCCTCGTCCGTCGCCGAGCGCTTGGCCGCCGCGAAGGCGTCCTCCTCGGAAACCGACACGATGCGATCCACCACGCTGGGGTCATAGACCTGCGGCACGAACCCGGCCCCGATTCCCTGGATCTTGTGCGGGCCCGGGTCGCCGCCGGCGAGCACCGGCGATTTCTGGGGCTCCACGGCCACGACGAGAATCTCCGCGTTGACTTCCTTCAGCACTTCACCCACGCCCGCCACGGTGCCCCCGGTGCCGACGCCTGCGACGAAGGCATCCACCTTCCCATCGAGGGCCTCCAGAATCTCCTTCGCGGTCGTTTCCCGGTGGATGCGTGGGTTCGCGGGGTTGTTGAACTGCTGCGGCATGAAAGCGTTCGGTGTCTCCGCCACCAGTTCCTCCGCCCTCGCGACCGCGCCCCGCATCCCCTCGGTGCCCGGCGTCAGCACGATCTCCGCGCCATAGGCGCGCAGGATCGCCCGGCGCTCGACGGACATGGTCTCGGGCATCGTCAGCACGCACCTGTAGCCCTTCACCGCCGCGACCATCGCCAGCCCGATGCCCGTGTTGCCGCTGGTGGGCTCGATGATCGTTGCCCCCGGCTTCAGGAGCCCCTGCTCCTCGGCCGCCAGGACCATCGACAGGCAGATGCGGTCCTTCACGCTCCCGCCCGGGTTCATGCCTTCATGCTTCCCCCAGACGGCCGCGCTGCCCGGCGCGGGCAGGCGGTTGTAGCGCACCAGGGGCGTATCGCCGATCAACTCCAGGATGTTGTCTGCTCGCTTGCTCATCTCGGTCTCCTCCCGAACGTCGGCATACGAACGTCAGATCTGGTAGTCCGCAACGTCACGTTCTCGGTCGAGTTCCTCGGCCAGCTCTGCGAGCGAGAGGCTTAGCACTTCGCTCAACGCCCTCTCGCAGCGGTCCCACAGGAAGGCCAGCGGCCCGTGTGATGCGCTCGGGCCGAGGATGGCCTCCAGAACCTCGCTCACCCGGGTCGCCTCCGGCGGCCGGCTGAGTCGATGCCCTCCGCCCGGCCCGCGCGTGCTGTCCACCAGCCCCCCCGCGCTCAACTGCGCCAACAGGCGCTCGAGAAACGACAGCGGCACCCCTTGCGCCTGCGCCAACTCCGCGGCCTTCACCCGCTCGTCAGCGCTGTAGGCGCTCGCAAGGTGCGCCATGGCTAGCAGGCTGTATTCGGCTCCGGCGGGCATCTTGAGCATTGTTGATTATATCGAGCATCTAACTCGACTAATCGCAGTATACCCGCTGGCCCCGTGCATGTCAACACCCGTTTTGGCCTGCTCGTCCCGGAGGAGCGCTACACAGAGGTGGGCGCGCCCGCGTGAATCGACGCCAGGGCGGCGTTCAGCACGCGGAGCGTGGGCCACATGTCGTGGATGGAGGCCTTCGGGGGGAGACCCTCGGCGAAGTGGCGGAGCGTATCGGCGGTGTAGACCTCGTAGGTCTCGCTCGCGGTCCTGTCCGGGGCCACGTCGATGACGCGGCCGTCGCGGAACCGGATGGTGTCCCCCTCGATCTTCCCGCCGACATGCAGCGTGGTCGTGGTGAGCGAGAAGTAGCGCTCGTATGCGTCGGGGTGGGTGTAGCTCACCTCGACCACACCGACGGCGCCACCCTGCGTGCGGAAGCTCACCGAGGCCAGGTCCTCGATCGCCTCCTTGTGCAGCCGATGCGTGGCGGACGCGCTGACGCTGGTGATTGGGTCCTTGAAGAGGTGCAGGAAGATGTCGATGACATGTGGGCCGAAGTTGTAGAGCGGGCCGGCGCCTGCCCTCGCTGGGTCGAGCATCCAATCCACGTGCCAATCCCGATAGCGCTGCGGCGTCCCGGCGAACAGCCGCGAGTAGTAGTGCACCGGCGCACCCAGTTCCCCGGTGAGCATCATGTCGGCGAGCTTCTCGACAAGCGGGTAGTAGCGCGTCACCAGCGCGACGGCTGCGAACAGACCCTTCTCCCCTGCCTTCGCCGCGACATCGTGCAGCGCGCGCCAGTCGGTCCCCATCGGCTTCTCCATCGCGAACGGCTGCCCGGCCTCCACGAGGTCGGAGGCCAGCGCCGTCATGTCACAGTGGGGCGCCATCGCGAACGCGAAGTCGGGCTTCGCAGCAGCCAGCAACTCGCGATGGTCGAGGAACCGCGGGCACTCGACCTCGGCCCGTTCGAGGGCGTCGGCATCGGGGTCCGACACGGCGACGATGTCCGCGCCGGACGCCTTCAGAACAGGGATGTACATCTGCGTGGCATGCCAATGCCCGACGCCGATCACTGCGACTCGCATGAAGAAGCCCCCCTGTCGCTGTCGGCTATTCGTGCGGCGCAGGGAATACCCTCCCGCACGGAGGAACGTGTGCGCGCGGGGCTGTTGATATGGACACAGCGAAGGGAGGTTACGACCATGGACGTGATGGAAGCGATTCGCACCCGCCGGAGCATCCGCAAGTACCTTCCCGACCCCGTCTCCGAGGAGGCGCTCGCCACCGTACTGGAGGCCGCACGCCTGGCGCCGACCGCATGCAACAACCAGCCCGTTCGGCTCGTGGTGGTGAAGGACGCCGGTCTGCGGGAGAAGCTGATCGACGCCTGCAAGGGGCAGAAGTTCGTCGGCCAGGCGCCGGTGGTGCTCGTGGGTTGCGCCCTCGAGGCCGACTCCTACCCGAAGCAAGCCGGCTGGATGAACACCTTCGCCATCGACACCGCGATCGTCTTCGATCACCTCACGCTCGCCGCCACCGCCCTCGGCCTCGGCACGTGCTGGATCGGCGCCTTCGACGAGCAGGCAGTCCGCGAGGTGCTCGGCATCCCCGCCGAGTGGCGCGTCGTCTGCCTCACACCCCTCGGCACGCCCGCCGAATCGCCCGACCCCCGGCCGAGGAAGGCACTGGAGGAGATCGTCAGCGAGGACGGATGGTAGTTAGGGCTGTACTTCCGCGTAGACCGGAAGCACCAGCCGCTCTTCCTGGGGTACGTCGGTGATCAGGGCAAGCTCCGTGCGCAGAATGCCGGGCTGCTGGGGGGTCAGTGAGACCACGACCTCCCGGCGCCCGCCAACCTCGTCGCCGATCTGGGCTGCCAACCCGGGCACAGGCATGGGCCCGGTGCTGAGGGCAAACGGCTTGCCATCCCGATGGAGGACGGTAAGCCGGGCTTCGCCCTTCTCCCCGACTCTGAGAGCGCCCAGGAAGACCCGTTCCGGTATGCAGCGCAGGTCCGGCTGAACGTTGAGGGCCAACTCCGCCTCCCCAGTACCCACTCCCTCAACCGACGTCAGGACCTGGAGCGTCGCCTCAGCCGTGCCGGGTGGAGCCTCTGGGCTCAGGGAGACGGCGATGAGCCAAGCCCGAAGACCGAACCCGGCCTCCATGGGCTTGGTGTCGTCGACCGGCTCGGAGGAAGTCAGCATGGGGGAGCCCGTCCGGACGGCCACGATCTGAGCGTCGGCGGGGGCGCCCACACGGAAGACGCGGGTCGCCCCCACCCCCTTGCGTACCGTAATCGCGCTCGAACGGGGGTCAATCACTACGCGTCGGGGGAGGTTGGCCCGGCACTCGAGGGCGAAGCGCTGCCAGCGGGGATCGTCCGAGACGAAGGTCGCATAGTAGACGAGGGGGGCTTCTCCGGCAGCACTTCCAGGACGAGCCGCTCGGTACCGTGTGGAGGGATGGTCAGCGAGTTGGGTACGACCGTGAGGCAGTCGCAGCTGGTCTGGAGGAGGGAGACAGCCAGCTCCGCGGCGCCATCGTTGGCGATCACCACTTCCCTCGCCTGGGCCTGCGTCCACGGGTTGGCGGGGGGCAGCAGAACCGGCGTGATCCGCAGTCTGGGGCCGGCTCGCGTCTCCTGCGGCAGGACGAGGGCCTGCCCCGAGTAGCGGGCGGCCAGAGCATCCCACGGCAGGTGCGAGAACTTGCCGTTGTCCGCGATCTGGCAGTGGGTGTCATCGCGCAGAAGCAACGTGACGAAGTGGTCGGGGTCGGTCAGACGCAGGATCGCCGGGCCGTGTACGGTACGCAGCTCGTCCACCGTGGCCTCCACGCCGACCAACTCGACCCCCAGGTCCGCTGCCGCGAGGGTGAGATCGAGCATGGAGACGGGCTTCCCGGCGGGATAGCGGGCCACCAGTTGGGCCTCCTGCGCCGGGGTCATGGGGCAGCCGATCGTGGCGGCCAAGTCGATCAGCGCGCCAGCCCCGCATCCGGGCCGTTCTGCTGCGTGGGATGCGGTGGCCAAGGCGAGCGCGGCCAAGGCAAGGGCATGAGCGTTCAGGCGCGTGGGGGCACACTGCACCACAGCGATCACCAAGGATCTCCCCGGACCATCCCCGGAGGCAGGAGGGCGCGGACGAGTTCGACCGTGTGGACCGGGGGCTCGGCGCCGCGCTTCATGTCATCCAGAATCGATGGCGCGTCTCCGAGGCCGAACCATCCCTGTCTCATGCCGCCCGGGGCAGTCTGGTCCCAAAGCATGGAGCCGATCGGTGCGCGGAAGACTGCGGGCGGCGGCACGATGGGCTCGTTGACCGAGAGGGAATCGAAGGTGGTGAACCGGGTGTAGGCCCAGGGATCGCCCTGGGCCGGATAGCGGTACGTGTGGACCGTCGTCTCGCTGGGTAGCCAAACACCACCAGCGACCTCGGTAAGTCCGCGGGCTTCTCGCATCTCGCTCAGCCCGAGGAGATGATCATCGGGCGAGCCGGTGAATGATCGGTACCGCACGACTGCGTAACCGGCTTCCGGGGCAACAGCCATCTCAACGCGGACCGCGGGGCTGTGGGTAGGCGAGGAGAGGCGCAGGAGCATGCACGTCGCACCGGCCACCTCCTGCGGCCCCGCCACGTCCACGTGCTCATGTCTGCCTAGCGCCTGGGTCAGCCCCCTGCCGGAGGGCAGGAGCAGGAGTTCACGGAGAAGCTGGAACTTCGCGTTGTCCAGCTCTGAGGGGGAGAAGTGCCTCGCGATGGTTGGCTGCGGCGTCGAGCGGTACTCCCAGACGGTCGTCCCGTCTGAGACGCAGCAGGAGTATCTGTGCGGCTGGTCGATCCCGCACGCCGCCGGGTCCTCGCCCGTCGTGTCCAGACCGCCAAGTAGCGTATCGCCCGCCCCGATCAGCTCCAGGACCTCGATCCGCCACTGGTCGCCCGCAATCCAGAAGGCGAGCCGAGCAAGGCCGCGCGCCCCCAACCCCGGTTGCTGCCACTTCGCCGCTCTGAACTCGACCTCGGCAGGGGAGTACCAACACTGGACCGTGGCCGAGCCCTGCAGCGTCTCGATGCGGTCGCTCCGGTCGCGAATGCCCTCCGCGATCGTCTCGGGAGCAAGCACTTGGGTCGCGCCACTCACCGCGGAGCCCAACAGGCTCAGTGTGGCCCCGATGGCCAACCAGCGTTCACCGGCCAAGTGTGATCGCCTCCTGCCAGCTAGGGCCCGCCAGGCGGCTCGGTCGGCATCGGGCTGGTCTTGCAGTGCTTCTGAATGCAGAACGGCGGAACCCACAACTCAGTGCACTGCACGCACTTCTCCAACTCGGGGTTCCATGTGCCCTTGAGGGTGACCACGCAGGGCGTCCCCCCACTGTCTTCCTCGCACTTGGTCTCGCAGAAGGGGCCGCATGACACGCACGTGTCGAATTGGGCCCCGGTGCACCGCTGGTTCTTGCAGATCTGCTCGCCCACATCCCAGTCGCATTCCTTGTTGTCGCAGCCACCGAGCCCGCACACGACCGTCTCACACCCGATAGCGTCGTGCTGGCAGGCCTCTCGGTCACCATAGGACCCCGTAGCCGCCGCAAGCCGGACCGCGGACAGCACTCGCATCGCCGCCGCCTGGGTGGAAGCGAGGACCGCCAACACAGCAACCGCAACGTGCCCATGTTCGGCTCCTCCCCTTCGTGTGCGAGCTTGCGGTCAGGATGCCATCGAAGAGCACGAATGTCAACAGCGCGCCCGGTTTCGTGCGCGGAGGGGGTGACAGAGTTTCCCATTTCGCCAACCCAACCCAGTTGGCGACTGCTGTCGTGGCGTGTTCCTCACCACCTCTCCACCTCCACCCTCACGTCCCCAGCGTCTGCTCAACCGCGCGCCCACGGAAGCCCGCCGGGCAGATTGTCGCCGACGATAGGGGGTCAGACCGGTCGGGCGGGAGTCAGCGGCGCCAGTTGCGCAGGGCTTCGAGCATCCGCTCGCGGTTGGCACTGTCCCACTGGACCTGGCCGTTGCTCCGGGCGAAGTGACCAGCCTTGTAGTTCATCACTGATGGCTCGGGGAAGCCCGCGTCAATGATGTCCGTCGCCCCGAACCAGTGGCTGATCTCGTGGCACAGCAGGTTGACGGTCTTGACGTCGATGGGTTCAGCCGCCTGCGCCTATGAGGAGATGCGCGGCCATTGTGAGACGCCCGACCAGTAGACCCCTTCGCGGCCGGTCAGCGCGACCATGCAGTTTGCGCGGGTTCCGGCGGGCCAGGACTGGGGGAGGTACTTCCCCCAGATCACCTTGCCGTCCAGCGCGCCGGGAGGCAGGTGCCAGCGCCCGACGCTCACCATGCGGATCACGACCGGAAAGCCGCCGGCCCGCATCTGTCTCTCGGTCTCGTACAGCCAGTCGTTGACACGGTGGCGCCCTACCCCGTCTGCCTCCCCGAAGCGCCGGACGAAGTCGTCGTCGAGGAACACGTACGCCCGCAACTCGACCGAAGGCGGGCGAGAGTCCTTGGGTACCGCCCGTCGCGGCGGAGCGCTGGGCCGCGTGCAGGAGGTCTCTCCGACGAGGAGCCCCACGACACCGCACACGAGGATCAGCCACCGTGCCATGGTCTCGGCCTCCCCGCGAACCGGCGCGTCATCGTGGGGATGCTGTCCTGGGTGTCGTGGCGCAGGCTTCCAGCCTGCGAAACCGGGACGAGCCACCAACGGACGCAGGCTGGAAGCCTGCGCCACGACCACTCACCCATCCCATCATGTGAGACGCCGCACTAGATCTGCCACACTCGAACGGCGAAGGGCACCTTGGTGTTGCCCTTGACCTTGAGGGTGGTCGTGCTGGTCCACTTCACCTCCGCATCTCCGCCCACCGTGATGTTGCCGGCAACTTCGGCCTTGAGGTTGGCGCCACTGCCGGTTGCGAGGTCCAGTGAGTACTCCTCACAGAACCAGATGCTCTCCACGAACAGCTCGTCGTCGATCTGCCTCCACATCGGCCTGTGCCCCGGCTGGGCGCGCCACTCGTTGAGGCGCACGCGGAGGCTGGCCTCCATCAGCGCCGCACTGTCGAGCTGCCGAGTGGTGACCTTTGAGATGGAGAACGTGCCCTTCTGGGCACCTGACAGGCCGCCGCCGATGTCGATGATGCCGGGGATGTTGAGGCTGCCCTTCCCAGACAGGCTCTTCTCCCACACCACGTTGTCCACGATGAGGCCCTGAACGAGTCTGGTCGGCCACACGCCCGTCTTGCCTTCGAGGATCTGCTCCAGGCTGGCCTTGGGCTGGAGCCGCTTCCTTGCGCACACAATCCCTGGCACGACGCCTTCATCGCTGATTGGGAGAAGCCGTAACCCGTACTTCCTCAGGACCTGCTGCATTGGCAGGGAAGCCATGATGCCCTCCTTCTCGGTCTCGTCGCTCTGCGGCCGCCACTTGGGTTCGCCGTCCGCGTCCCGGTTCCTACTCGGTGCGCACTCGCCCGTCAGTGCATCTCAGAGCGTGTATGAGAAGCCTGGGAGGGCGCCATGAATGGCGCCCCTACACAATAGGGCGCGATGAATCGCGCCCCTACATCACAAACGACCATGAACCGCCGTCATGTAGGGGCACGATTCATCGTGCCCGAGTGTAGGGGTTAACATGAAACGGTCCGCCGTTGGGGAAGACTCAGAGCAATGACGCACCGAAT
>VGFC01000051.1 GCA_016869045.1 Armatimonadota bacterium | reverse complement strand
CCCCGAGCTGACGATCACCCCGGGATCGACGCTGCGCTTCAGCGTGAAGCTCGACAACAACGACCCGCGACCTGCGACGGTCACGCTCGGCCTCATCTCGCCGGTACCCACGATCACCGCGGCCCCGGCCGTGACGTCGCTGACCGACTACGAGGACAAGGAACTGCCCTTTGAGATCACCTGCGCTCCCGACGCCGACTGGGGGCAAAAGACCGTGGTCTTCGATCTCGCCACGGGCGGGCAGCATGTGTACCTATGGCGGAAGCTGCAGGTGGTGCGGCGCCCCGAGCCGGAGATCACGACGACCCTCGTTGACCGCGCCCGTCCGCGGCTCTCCGTGCGCAACACGGAGCACCCCTTGACGGCCAGCGGCACGGCCGAGCGGGTGACGGTGACGGTGGACGAGAAGAAGATCGGCTTCGGCGATCTGCGCAGCGGGCAGGTGGCGGAGAACGACGTGGACCTACCGCCGCCCGGCGACCGCCCCGAGCTACTCGTGCGCCTGGCGGAGGTCGCCTGGCAGGCCGGCGATCAGGCCGAGGAGAGGGTGCAACCCATCGCGATCGCCTCCTACCCGCGCCGCTACCCCTCGGTCCCGGCCGCCGTCGCCCCGATCCTGGTGTTCAACGGCCCCGAGAGACCCCTGGAGGCCCGGGTCATCACCATGCCCGTCAGCCAGCTCAAGCGCTACGCGCGGGGAATGGGGCTGCGGTTCCACGTTCGCGACCAGGACGGCAACCCGGTGACCTCGCAGACGAGCGCCGACGGCACGGAGCTGCTCTTCCTCGCGGATGTGGACGTACGCTCGGCCCGCACCTACTACGCCTGCGTGGGCGACGTCCCCGCGGTGCCGACGGAGTTGGCGACCACGCCCGAAGCCCTCGGCAGCGGACACGGCCGGATCATCATCGGGAACCAGGCGCTGGAGCTTGTGCTGGACGAGCAGTCCGGCGGCGTCGCGACCTCATTGCGCTCCCTCGCCACGAACAACGAGTACGGCGCCGGGAGCTTCGGCGCGGCCTACGGCACGTGGAACCACGCGACGCTTGATGCGCCGACCATCGGCGGCGACGCGCTATTCGCGAACACGGAGCACCACTCCCAGACCGAGGCCCCGGCGAAGCTCACTCTCGTCGAGAGCGGCCCGGTTCGGGCGGTTGTGCGGGCTGAATGGCGCGGCGAAGTGCTGACCGCCACGCAGACCTACACAGTGAACTCGAAGTCCCCGTGGGTGCGGATCGCCTCCTCGGTGCAGCCGCTGCGCCCACTGAAGCCGAACGAGGAGATCACGGTCCTCGACGGCAAGCTGAAGCGCGCGAACCTCACGAAGATCTTCCCGAACTTCGTGGGAATCGACAGCGAGTTCGCCAAGGAGAACCCGCACCACGGCTACCGCGTGACGCACTTCGTGCCGGACTACTTCACCTGCATGACGCCGAACGACTTCCCAGAGAGCGTCTCGTTCGTGCTGCTCGATCGCTCCGGCATCGACGCCATCCGCCAGGGCTTCTGGCCCGCCGAGCGCAGCAAGCCCGGCAAGTGCGAACACGCCTGGATCGAGCTGCTCTCGCACAGCAACACCGGCGCCTCCTCCCTCGTGGATGTCCTCATCCACAAGGGTCACCAGCCCGTCGCCGCCGCCCACCTCCAGGCCGAGAAGCATGGCCCGCTGGTGATCGTGCCGGAGGGGTTTGCGTTTGAGGAGCAGGAGTAGGCGCCCTGAGGTGCCTACGACCTGATACGTGCGAGCCTTGGGCGAGGCCGGATAACGGCGAGGGCTGCGATCCCGAGTCGTAGGTGTGCCGTGCCGTGGGAGCGCGGATGCGTCCGCGCTCCCACGGCACGGGGACGGCATGCTCGCGAGCTGAGCGGAGCCGCAAGGACTGGCGTGTGCGCACGTCGAATGCTACAATGGCGGGGGCGATGAAGTCGGGGGCTGTGAACAATGGACAGTCCTCGTCCCGCTGGCGCGGGACGGGACAGTCCCGAACGACTGCGAAGGTGCGATCTCATGTCCGTGAACCCAAGCCTGCGGCTGGCGGTCACGTTGGGTCTGGTGGCGGCGGCGCTGCTTCCGCTGGGTGCTCAGACGCTGAAGGACTCGATCCTGGTCGGCGCGTGGGAGTTCGACCGGGGGAACGTCGCGATCTACACGGTCGGCATGTCGTATGCCGACACGGAGCCGGTAGTCGTCAACGGCAACGTGTACCCGAACCAGGCCGAGTATGACCTCGACTTCCCGGTCACCGCGACGTATGCGCTCTGGGCGAAGTACACGGCGCTGGACTCCCGCCCGGTGAACCTACTCCTCGATGACAAGCTGATCGTGCAGGGGATCAAGTCGGTCACCGGAAGCTGGCAGATCAGCCAGGGCAAGTGGGAGAAGCAGGCGGACGTCGAGATCGCGCAGGGCCAACACACCCTGAAGTTTGTCTGCCCAAGCTGCATCCCGCACATCGCGGCGTTCCGGTTCGACTCGAGCGTGCCGTTCCCCGAGGGTACGAAGCGGCGGAGGCCCAAGCGCATCGAGACGGTCGCGAGCCAGCACTGCAGCGGCAACCCCGAGCCGGGGAAGTACGACTACGCGGCCTATGTGCGCGCCGACGGGTTCGTGGATGCGCCGCAGGACTACGATCCGATCCTGCCCTACGACCCCATCCCGCCGCCCGCGCCGCGCGCCGAGCGGATTCTCGAGTACCTGCTGATGGGGGAGGGCAAGTACAAGGTCGAGGCCGTGGTCCAGCCCAACGAGTGGGACGAGTGGACGGCGCTGCTGTCGGTCCGCGTGAACGACCAGCGGACCGAGAGTGAGTCGATGCCCTTGGCTGGCGCGCCCGAGCGAATCGTCAAGATGCTCGCACATACAGAGCGGCTGATCGGCGAGTTCCGCCTGGTGACTAACCGTGACTTCCTCGCTGCGGAGAAGGGGCAGGCAGCGGGCCTCAGCGCGGAACTTGGCCGCGTGCAGGCGAGAGATGACGCCGACAAGGCCAAGTGGGAGCAGGCCTACGCGCTGTACGTGAAGGCCTACCTGCTGAAGAACCGCGTCGCCCTGAGCAACCCCCTGCTGAACTTCGGCAAGCTGCTCTTCGCGAAGCGACTGACCTATAACACGAGCCACATCTACACCACGTACTTCGATGGCAGCGACCGCTACCAGCAGGGCGGCGGGCTGTACGTCCTGGACGGCATTCGTCCGGACCGCGAGCCCGTGTCCGTCACGCAGGGCCTGGACAGCAAGGGCATTTTCCGCGATCCCGATGTCTCGTGGGACGGAACGAAGGTCGTCTTCTCCTACAAGGCCGACAAGCCCACGCCCTGCCGCCTGTATGAGGTGAGCGCGGACGGCTCCGGGCTGCGGCAGCTCACGAGCACCGACTTCGATGACATCGACCCCTGCTACCTGCCGAACGGGCGGATCGCGTTCGTCTCGACCCGCTGCAAGCGCGTCGTGCTGTGCCACAACGCCTTCACCGTCTCGGTGCTCTACACGATGGACGCCGACGGCGGCGACGTGCGCTGTATCTCCACCAACACGGTGAACGAGTTCACGCCCAGCGTGCTCGCCGATGGGCGGCTGGCGTTCACCCGCTGGGAGTACGTGGACAAGCATGTCGGCAACAACCAGAGCATGTGGGTGATGAACGCCGACGGCAGCAGTCCGGTGCACATGTCCGGCGAGCACTGGGGACCGGTCACGCTCTGGGAGCCGCGGCAGGTGCCCGGCAGCCCGAAGATCGTCACCACGCTCTCCCCGCACATGCCGATCGCTGTTGGTCCGATCGCGTTGGTCGATCCGGCCGACGTGTGCACGAGCCCCGCGAAGTACGAGAACCTGACCCCCGAAGTCCCGCCGCCGCATCACTTCGGCTGGCTGCGGACCGACGGGGGGTTCTACTGCAGTCCTTACCCGCTGTCGGAGGACTACTACATCGTCTCCTACGCCTATGGGCCGGGTGATCGCGAGCCGACCGGCTACGCGCTGTACCTCCTCGATCGCTGGAACAACCGCGACCTGATCTACCGCGACCCGAACTTCTCCTGCTTCGAGGCCTTCCCCGCGGCGCCGCGCCCCCGGCCGGCGGTCATCCCCGACGTGCCGCCGGCGGACCGCGACCTCGGCCGCTTCTGCGTGCTGAACGTGTACGAGGGCCTGACGGGGATCGCGCCGGGTCAGGTGAAGTACCTGCGGGTGATCGAGGAAGTGCCCAAGCCGGTCTCGGCGAACTGCGTCGGCTTCGGCCTGCAGAACCCGGTCATCAGCAACTACGGGCACTACGTCGCGAAGAAGCTGTGGGGCGAGGTGCCGGTGGAGCCCGACGGGTCGGTCTACTTCGAGGCCCCCGCGAATGCCGCGCTCTACTTCTCGGCGCTCGATGAGAACTACATGGAGCTGCAGCGGATGCGCGCGCTGACGCAGATGAAGCCGGGCGAGACGGTGACCTGCGTGGGCTGCCACGAGCACCGCACGGCGGCGCCGATGAACGCCTCTCCCTCGGCGTTGCGTCACGCGCCCCTGAAGATCACGCCGCCGCTCGACGGCGTGCGCGGCGTGGACTTCGCCTACGACGTGCAGCCGGTGCTGAACCGCCACTGCGTGAAGTGCCACAGCGGAGCGAAGCCCACGGGCGATCTCGATCTCTCGCCCGATCCCACCAACATCTTCAACGTGGCCTACGAGAACCTCACGAACCGCGGGCTGGTGAGCTTCGTTGACATCCGCCGCGCCGACAGCCTCCCGCTGCGCCCGCCGCTGTACTACGGCTCCCACGCCAGCAAGGTCATCCAGGTGCTGCAGACCACCCACAAGGAGCGCGTGCAGCTGCCGCCCGAGGACTTGCGGCGGCTGGCGACGTGGATCGACTGCAACGCACCGTACTACGGGACGTACCTGTACAGCCGGCCGGGCACCGTGGGCGGCCGGGAGTTGCTGACCCCCGGCATCAAGGCCTCGCTCCACCAGGTTTTCGACAAGCGCTGCGCGTCATGCCACGGGCAGGACAAGTCCCGTATCGAGCGCGTGAAGTTCCTCGATGTCGAGCAGAGCCCGGCGCTCCTCGCGCCCTTGGCCAAGGCGGCCGGTGGCACGGAGAAGTGCGGGCAGGCCGTCTTCGCGGATCGCGACGATACCGACGCCAAGGCGCTCATCGACACGCTGCACAACCTCGCCGAGGAGATCAGGACCCACCCTCGCGAGGACATGCTGGCCACGCGCCCGCCGATCATCGAGCCGGAGATGCGCTACACGTACCGACCGGGGATGGTGTCAGGCGAGTAGGGCCCATCGAGCCCTGGAACGGTTCCGTCGCACGACTGTCCATAGGTTGTAGATGCACCAACCGCCGCAGCGAAAGGGGAAACCGCAGATGCACTCCCGAAGCAGACTCACCATTCTGTGTTGCGTAACGGCCCTGGCGCTCGCGAGCCTGGGGTTCGCCTCTCCGAGCATCTTCGGGCCGAACGGGCTTCTGCTGACTCCGACGGCAGACACGCCCGGGATGGCGGATGTGCAGCTTGGCGCCTGGTGGGCCGGCGACCTGGCGAACTCCGTCGCGCTGACCTCGGGCGAGGGCAGCGGCTTCGAGTCCACCGCGGCGTGGGTCGATCTGAACGGCGCGGGTAGCGAGGAGGTCTTCAGCGGGAAGTGGCGCTTCCGCAACAACAGCTTCACCCAACCCGCGTTCGCCGTCGGCCTCATCGACATCACCAACCAACTCGACCGGACGCCCTACGTCGTCGTGCAGAAGGGCTTTCACCTCTCGGGCAACGGCCTCATGGCAATGGTCGGCTACGCGCAGCCGGACAGCTTGCTGGACGGCTTCTTCGCCGGCGGGGAACTCACGCTGGCGGACAAGTACAAGGCCATCGCGGAGTATGACGGGGACGATGTGAACGGCGCCATCCGCTTCTCGCTCGGCAAGCACATCGAGATCACCGCCGGCATGGTCAAGGACGAGTTCGCCGCGAGCGCGATGTTCAAGCTGAAGTAGGCTGCGCGTCAGCCGGCGGAATCGAGAGCCGCCCGCAACTCGCGGTCGAACCGGCCCGCCTGCGTGCAGACCTTGCAGACGCGCGGCCAGGCCTCCGCGACGCGAGGGGCGGCAGCGCGGTAGGCGTCGGTGACCTTCCTCCAGCGTCTGCCGCCGCCCCTCGACGCGGCCTGCCTCTCCGTGCGCACGAGCTTCGGCTTGCCTCGCAGGCCCGCCAACAGCGACTCGGGCTCGTCTCTGCACTCCAGCCAATCGCCGTCAAGGTCGTCACGGCTGGAGAGCGCTGCGTAGACCCATGCCTCGACGGCCTTGGAGGGGATGCAGAGCACCACGCCTGGTGGTGCAGCCGACACCTTGGACCATTGGAGGAGCACGTCCCGCAGCACGTCCACGGTATCCTGAGCAGGTGGGCAGTCCTTCCTGCAGTTGAGCTTGTCGGGGTCCGCGACGTCTGCGTCGATGTGCACCACGACTGCCTGGCTGCCGGCGAGAGGCGGCTGCGACATCGCGGCAGCGAGGTCGCCGAAGCGCTGGCACTGTCTCTCGCACCACCTCCAGACACCCTCCCATCCGCTCCAGAGCTCGCCGTACTGCGTGGATTGATCGAGGGGCCGCTCTGGCTGCACGCAGTCCACGATGACATCCCCGGGCACCAGAGCTTCGGCCAGTGCCGACAGGATCGCGACGTCGGTGTCGCCCTCGCAGACCAGCGTCACGACGGGCACGGTCCCCTCAGACACGCGGCATGCCCCCGATCTCGCCCCGGACCCAGAGCCGGGAGAGCGGCCACTCGCCCTCGCTCTTCTCCATGAGCTTCTGGTCGACGACCACCCGCCGCGCGATCGTGCGACCCTTGCTCGTGCGGTCCACGGCGAACAGGCGGATGTCGTTGTTTGCCAGGTCAAGACCGTCAAGTAGGAGAGGGTTGTGGGTGGTGATGAGAACCTGGCCGCGCAGTGGGTTGTCGATCATCCAACCGCAGAAGCGCTCGACGAGGGCACGCGCGAGGCGAGGGTTGAGTGCGTGGTCGAAGTCGTCGATGGCAACTAGCTGTGGCCCGCCTAGACGCGTCGCCAGGACAGCGGCCAGGAACACGTAGAGCACGCCTTCACTGCATTCGTAAACCCCGAGCCTCCGCCACCTCGGGTCCATGAAGCGGTCCGTAAAGTGCAAGACGGCCCGCCCGGAGGGAACGCTTGCCGCGATGAGGTCTGAGGAGCGCTCCTCCACGCCGAAGTTCGAGGCCCAGTCCACCAGGGCGAGGGCCTCATCGAGAACGCGCTCGATGTGGCGCCAAACCGCCCGCCCGGCCTCGTCGACTGGCGGCGGCTCGGGCGGCGTGACGGCCAACTTGTCCTTCCACCGAACAAGCAGCCAGACCGCCTCCGCCAGTCCGCCGCCGCTCAGCCCCAGGGGTTCCCGCTGCTGCAGGTCTGGGACCGTTCCGCGCAGTGCAGGGGTCGTGGCTGCGTACAGGGCGTACTGATCTAGCCAGTTCCGTAGGGCCTTGATAGGGCTTCCTGTCGCGAGTTCTACGGCCTTGAGCGCCGCCCACCCAGCCTCCGGGTCCAGGTGCCCGTTGGCCGCATCGGCTCTGTCCAGCACTGGCCGATCGCCCTCGAACCCACGCTCTTCCGCATACCGCCACACGTTGCCGTTCGCAGGCGGGTCAAGCGCCACCCGGTAACCAGCAGCGTCACCGCCGTGCGTCCACTCGGCCTCCATGGTGATTGTCGGCTCAGTCGCGACCTCGGCCAGCCGCGACTGGTACCGTCCTGGCCCGCTGAGTCGTACGCCTCGCCTGAGCAGCGCCTCGTCATCCACGCCTCCTCGTGCCGCCGCCCCCAACACCCCGATCGCCTCCAGGATGTTGGTCTTTCCGCTGCCGTTGGCGCCGATGAGGACGTTGACCTGGCCGAGTTCGATCTCGAAGCCCGCCAGGGACTTGAAGCCGTCTACGGTGATCTTGGTGATCATCGGGCATCCCCGCTTCCGAGGCAGCCGAGGTGCGCTGCTGCGTGTGCGGATACGATAGAGCAAGACCCGGCTTCTGTCAAAGGGCAGGTCGTGGTTCGCGCACACGCGAACAGGCGGGGCATGGCAACGAAGCGCCCCTCTGGCGTGCCCATCCTGGCCCTCTTGGCGTGCATCCTGCCGGGCGCGGAAGGAGCGTGTGCTCCCGTGACCAACGCGACACCGACCGGCGACCCCTACACCCTCGCGGGCAAGCGGATCGTCTTCACGAACTGGCACTACGTCCATCCCGGGGGGTTCAGCTGGGTGAACGATGCGGGCGAGGGCGTCACGGTCGGCGGGTCGGAGGGGCCGTGGGGCGCGCACTTCCGGCGCGGGGAGTACCCGCACGGCATCCGCATCGCAGCGCAGCCGGCGCAGCGCGTGGGGCCGCTGCTGGCGCTGGACAAGCCCTGGGAGGGGAGGGGCGTCCGCATCTCGTGCATCATCCTCGATCGAGGCAAGTTCCGCGGGTGGGGGAGCAGCCAGGACGCCGAGGGCGGGAACCATGCCTGCTACTTCGAGTCGGCGGATAGTCTGCACTGGGAGCGGCCCAACCTGGGACTCGTGGAGTTCGGGGGCAATCGCGACAACAACCTGCTCGACTACCAGCCCGGTTGCGTCTTCACCGACCCCTCGGCGCCCCCGGAGGAGCGGTACAAGGAGGTCGATCTGCGCGACATCAGTGAGGCGGAGCTCGAGGCGTTCAAGGCGGCGCGCCCCGACGCCTGGGAGTCGCGCGCGCGACGGGCGGACGTCGGCCACATCTACGCGATGACGGGCGGCGTGTCGCCAGACGGGTTGCACTGGACCCGCCTGCCTGAGCCGCTGGTCGTGGAGCACAGCGACACGCAGCCGGTCTGCACCTACGATGAGCAGCTCGGCAAGTATGTGCTCTACACCCGCAACTGGAGTGTGGGCCCGCGGGCGGAGGAGGCGCCGGATGACCGCGGGCTGAGCTGGATCGGCGTCGGGAGGCGCTCCATCGGCCGGAGCGAGAGCGCCGACTTCCGCCACTTCCCGCTCTCGCAGATCATCCTGGAGCCCGGGCCCGAACTGCTTCCCTCCGATACGCTCTACACGAACTGCAAGACCACCATCCCCGGCGCGCCGGGCCAGCACCTGCTCTTCCCGACGATCTGGCACACGAGCGACGACACGACGAGCATCGCGGTCGCCTCCAGCCGCGACGGGAGGGTCTGGCACTGGCTCCCGGGTTCACCGGTTGCGGGTACCGCGCCCTTCGGCGAGTGGGACGGCGGCTGTGTCTTCGCGCACCCGAACCTGCTCGAACTCCCCAGCGGCGACTTCGCGCTGCCGTACACGGGCTATCTCTTCCCGCACAAGTACCCGCGCGGCCAGTGGCGCTTCCAGCCGGGCCTGTTCGTGTGGCCGAAGGGACGCCTGGTCGCGCTGGAGGCGGAGGACCGCGGCGAGTTCTCGACGGTCACGTTCATGCCGCCGGGCCGGAAGCTGCTCATCAACGCGCTGACGCAGCGCGCGGGCAGCCTCCTCGTTGAGGTCGCCGGCCGCTCCGGCGGCGAGCCGCTGCCCGGCCGGAGCTTCGCCGACTGCGACCCCATCATCGGCGACCAGTTCCGCAAGCCTGTGACGTGGAAGGGCGAGGGAGACCTCGGCTTCGAGGTCGGCGCCGCGATCATGCTGCGCTTCCGCCTGGAGAAGGCGTCAGTCTACTGCCTGGACTTCGAGTGAGGTGTGCCCATGCCGACGGTCGCCATCAGCCTCATCGTCGCCATACTGCTCTGCGCACTCGCAAACGCTGAGGCCCCTCTCGTGTTGGGCGGGGGCCCTCACCTCTTCCTCGACGAGCATCTCATCGCGGAGCAGTCGAACCTCACACGCATGATCAACCACCCCACGAAGCTCCCCGAGCCCGTGGTGACCGGCCCGGAGGACAAGTGCTTCCAGCCCTATCTGACGGTCCTGCGCGATCCCGATTCCGGGCGGTTCCGCATCTGGTATGGGGTGCCCGAGAACGCAGGTCAGTCGCATCTTGGGTACATGGAGTCCGACGATGGCGTTCGCTGGCGGCGCCCGCACCGCGTGCTGGATGACCCGGGGCCGATCCAGTTCGGCGTGAGCATACGGGACGAGGGGAAGGCCTATCCCGACCCGGCGATACGCTACAAGTACGGGTACTGGTGGGGCGGGGGGCTGTGCGTGGCCGGGTCGCCCGACGGCTTCGTGTGGAAGCCGCTGGCGGACGGGCCGGTGCTGAAGCACAACCATGACATCAACTCGATCTTCCGCGATCCGATCCGCAACCGCTACATCGCCTTCGTCTCCAGCTACACCGAGGGCCCGACGTGGACCGGCCAGCGCCGCATCCCGATGGAGAGTGTGAGCGACGACCTCATCCACTGGCGCGACCCGTGGTTCATCTTCGCCCCCGACGCGCAGGACGAGGGTGAGACGCAGTTCTACTGCATGGATGGTGTAATCGCGCGCGGGGACCTGCTGATCGGGCTGCTGAAGGTCCTGCGCGATGACCTGCCCGCCGACCCCGACGGCCCGAAGGCGGGGATCGGGTACACCGTGCTGGCGTGGAGTCGCGATGGCGAGCACTGGACGCGCGACCGCGAGCCGTTCATGGGCCGTGGCCCGGCGGGCAGGTGGGACCACGCGATGACGTGGGGCGACGAGCAGCTCATCGTGGGGGATGAGACCTTCATCTACTACGGCGGCTACAAGCAGGGCCACAAGATCGAGCGCTTCGCCGAGCGCCAGATCGGCCTCGCGCGGATGCCCCGCGACCGGTACGTTGCGCGGAAGGCGGGGGAGACGCGCGGCCTTCTCCGCACCCCTCTGCTCTCCTTCGCCGGCGACCGGCTCACGGTCAACGCGGACGTGCGCGGATACCTGCGGGTCCGTCTGCTGGATGCATCGGGGAAGGCCATCCCCGGCTTCGACTGGGATGACTGCGGGACCGTCATCGGCGACTCGGTGGAGCATGACGTGAAGTGGCGAGGCGAGCGACCGAGCGTGCAGGGGAAGACCGTGCGGATTGAGTTCGCGCTGAAGGACGCTGAGCTATACGGCTTCGCGCCGGAGGTCTGACCCCTTGCGATCCACCCCGTTGCTCATAGGGTTGTGCGCGGCCCTAACCGCTGTGGAGGCACCGGCGGACGCCCCTTGCCTCTCCGTGGACTCGACCTTCCCCGGCTACGGCACAGCCGTCCTCACCGATGGGAAGTGGATCCCCCTCGACCGACAGATCACGCAGGACTATGGCAGCCCGAACCGCCTGGGCAATGCGGGCAACTCCTGGGTCTCGGCGGCCGAGCCCGGCGCGGAGCACTGGGTGCGGCTGGACTGGCCCCAGCCGGTCACGATCGGCGCAGTCGAGCTGTGGTGGACGATGCCGGAATGGTACCCGGGCGCCTTCCGCGTGGAGGCCCTGGTGGGCGACGCCTGGGAGCCCCTCGGCCCGGACGACTCCTGGCTGGTGCCCACGTCCCAGCGCACGCTGGTGGGCTCGCCTCAGCGGGATGTTTGCACGCTGCGGATCGTGCAGCACCCGTGGGCAGGCGGCGAGCGAGGGCTGATGGCCCTCCAGGAGATCTCGGTCTCGACCCGTGAGGCTGTGGCACCAGGGCTGGAGGGCGCGCGCCCGGCCACGGCTGAGGAACTCCGGAGGCTGTCGCCACCGAAGCTCGAACGCAACGTTGCCCGCCTCCACGCCGATCAGCCAGGCGCAGATGCCCCGCTGGCCTGGACTTCCGGCGGTCGAGCCGAGGCTGTCGCGGCCCTCACGGACGGCGACCTGCGCACGCCTGTCGAACTCCCCCCGGGTTGCTGGGCGCTCGGCGTTCGCTGGCCCGTCCAGCACGTGATTGACGGGGCCACACTGCACGGGCGGTGCGCTGGCCCGACCATCGTGCCCGAGTTCCACGATGGCCGACGCTGGCGACCCGTCACCACCGGCCTGCGGACGCAGACGGCCGGGGACCGGTTGGTGTTCGCGTTCGAGCCGCTGGCTACCGACGGGTTCCGACTCCGAGGCGCGCGCTTGGGTGGCGTCACCGAACTGGAGGTCTACCGGTACGTGCCCGCCGCGAAGGACGTATGGCCCGAGCGCCTGACCGTTGACAACCGCTTGGAGCGCGAGCTTCTCGGCTCGGGGCGGGAGCCTTCGTACGAGGAGTTGTGCTCCGTCGCCCTGTCGATGACGCCTGCTCGCGCGCTGCTTGGGCTGAAGGACGCCTTGGGGGAGATCGGCGTGGCGTGGGACGGAGGCATCCTCTCGGCAGACCCGATCGAGCTGCGCTTCGGCGCCGCGTCCGAGGGCCTCGCCGAGTTCAGGGACACGGTCACGCGTACCCTCATCGATGATTGGCGCCCGGGCACCGTCGTGTGCGGACGCATCCGCGACGTGGCAATCCGGGAGACCGCCTTCGTCTCCTTCGCGGACCCCCAGCGCGAACACCCGTGCCTGTTTCTGAGGCTCGAGTTGAGCAACCTGTCCACGGCAGCCCTGCCCACCTCCGTCTGCGCGCGGGCGAAGGCCCAGGACGCTGCACCCCTCGCCGGGCAGAACGGCTCCCTGTTCCGTGGTGACAGGCTGGTGCTGGCGAGCCCCCACCTCGACGCAGTTGCCGAGGGCAACGCACTCACCGTGCCCGTTCGTCTGGCGCCCGGGCAGCGGGCGACCGTGGACTTCGTGCAGCCCTGTGGTGGCCCGCTGGCGGCGGACGCCGCACCCTACTTGGCGGCCGAGTACGGGCGCGGTCTGGCTGAGTTCCGCCGCTACTGGGACGGGTTGCTTTCCCCGGCAACGGAACTCGATCTGCCCGAGCGGCGGCTGAAGCGGATGCACAAGGCCATCCTCGCGCAGCTCTTCATCAACGCCGACGGCGACATCATGCCGTACGGAGCGGCCCCGTCTGTCTATGAGGGGAGCCTGTTCGGGCTGGAGGAGGGCTTTGCGATGATGGCGCTGGCGTACTTCGGCTTCGCGCCGGACGCCCAGCGCTACATGAGCGCCACCTACCTGACGCCCGAGTTCCTGCGAAAGGTCCCGGTCTACCGGAAGTATGCCGATCGACATCAGCAGTACCGCAACGGCCTGCAGCCCTACTACGCGGTGAGCGCCTTCCGCTTGAGCCGCGACGAGGCGTGGATCGCCCGACATCTTCCGCTGCTCCGCGAGTGCGCCGACTGGACGCTGGAGCAGAGGCAGAGCACGATGCAGTTCGAAAGCGGGCTCCGTCCTCTGCACTGGGGGCTGCTCCCCAAGTGGTCCTACGGCGGGGACATCGCCGGGCTGCAGTGCTACCCGTTCTACGCGAACTTCGCCTGCTGGCGCGGGCTTCGCGAGACGGCGTGGCTCCTGGGCGAACTGGGCGACTCGGCCGCTGCGGCACGCTACACTCAGGAGGCCCGCGACTACCGGGATGCCATCGACCGGGCGGTTGAGAGAAGCTACCTCCCAACCCATGTGCCGCCGTTCCTGCCCCTTCAGCTCTACGCGGCCGAGCCCGTTGCCGACGACTACCACCAGCTCTTCGCCGGGGTGCTGCTGGACCTGCAGCCCTTCGACCCGCACGGGCGGCAGATCGGCTACGTGACCGACTACCTGGAGCAGGCGAACCTCGTCTTCTGTGGCCTGCCCCGCTTCCGGCGGGATGTCGGGCCGGGCGGGCTGGACGGCCTCTACGGACTCGGCTACGTGCTTACGAAGCTGGCGCAGGGCAAGCTCGACGAGTTCCTCTTGGGCTTCTACGGCTTCCAGGCCTTCAACCTGGAACGCGACACCTTCGCGTCTCGGGAGACGAACCTCATCTACGCCAGCGATCTACATGCGCGCTCCCGCTACCCCGTGCCCGATGTCAGCGACCCGGTGCCCTGTTCGAGCGCGGTCGCACTCCACTACCTGCGCCACATGCTGGTGACCGAGGAGCCGGACGGCTTAGGGGGCTACACGGGGGACCTGCTGCTATTGTCCGGCGCGCCGCGAGCATGGTTCCGCGACGGCGAGACCATCCGCTTCGCCAACATGCCGACGCACTTCGGGCCGCTCACCTGCGAGGTGCGCTCACGGGTCGCTTCCGGCGCGATTCAGGCACGGGTCACAGCTCCGCCACGCCCCGGATGGCGCAGCCTCCAGCTCCGCCTGCCCCACCCGGCAGCGAGGCCACTGCGCAGCGTAACCGTGAGCGGGGGAACCTGGTCGGAGTTCGACGCCAAGCGCAGCACCGTCGCCCTCCGTCCCGGGTCTGCCACTTACCGAGTCGTAGCCTCCTACTGAGGCCCGTCGTCAGCCGCGACGGCCACCCACTCCTCGAACACCGCCTCCACGCACGCCGGGTTCGCGCCCGCGCCGAACTCGCACTGCGCGATGACGCCGCCGCTGCGGTCGTGGAGCGCCTTCGCGACGCGCCGCACGGCCTCCCGCGCGACCTGGGGATCGGGCGAAGGGAGGACGTGCTGCCGGTCGATCTCCCCCCAGAAGGTGATCGCACCCTTGAAGCGGCGGCCGACGGCTTCGATGTCCATGCAGAAGAGCTGCGAGTTGACGGCATCCACGCCGATCTCGATCAGGTCCTCGTAGATCTCGAGGATGTGCCCATCCGAGTGCAGGAAGAACGCCTTCCCGGCGGCCTTGGTGAGCTGCACAAGCTCCGCGTAGCCCGGCCGGAAGATCCCCCGCCAGATCTCCGGCGGGATGAGCAGCGCGCTCTGCGTGCCCCAGTCATCGTTCATCGAGACGCCGTCGATGTCGGTCGCGAGCCACGCCTTCGCGACCGCGAGGTTGTACTCGTGCACCTTGTCGCGGAGCGCGAACAACTCGCGCGGGCGCTCCAGGAGGTCGATGAACAGGTTCTGCGTGCCGCGCAAGAACTGCATCTGCTCAAAGAGCGTCGGCAGAGCGGCCATCGTGAACAGGTCGCTCTCCGCGCAGCACGGGTTGACCCGCGCGAGGTGCTCCGGTTTCGGCACCACTTCCCACGGCGCCTCAAGGTCCTTCAGCCGACTCCAGTCCGCAAGCTGCGGTCGCTTCACCTCGCCGATCACGCCCGCCTGGATGTTCTCGAACTCGCAACCCCAGTCGTCGATGTACGTCCCGATCGCGTACTGATCGCCCTTGCGTCGCAGGCTCACCGGCGGGTCCCACGCCGGGCCGCCGATGTCCGCCGGGAAGCGCTCCTGGATGCGACGAACCGCCTCCGGGTGCTTCTGCACCGCGATGGGCAGCGTCCAGAGCTGCCGAGGCGGGCGGTCGGGCGTCTCGAAACGGATGCAGCGGCGAACGCGTTCGCGTGAGGTCACGACTTCTCTCCTGCGAGTCCGTAGAGTGCGACGGCGTTGTCCGTCAGCATCTGGTGCACGAGCGACAGCGCAGCCTCCTCGCTGAGAAAGTCGCGCTCGACCTTCGTCACGAGCACATCCGCGATGCACGAGCGCGCCATGACGAGGTGTCCGTAGATGAACTCGGGCCAGCCCACATCCGACCCGAAGCCCAGGAGGCGGTCGCCGGGCACGAGGTCGATCCACTCGTTGAGGGTCTGCCGGCTGCCCTCCATCGTGATGACGTACATCCACGCCATGTTCAGCCAGACATTCGGACTGTGCTTCGCCATCATCCCCAGCTCGCGGCTGTATGGATAGCCCGCGTGGAAGAGGTCGAACTTCACCTGCCTGAAGGCGTGAACGAGGGGCAGGAGGAGCAAGGGGTCGGAGTCCGGCACATGCCCCCAGTTGCCCTGCACGCCGGTGTGAATCTGGAAGACTTGGCCCATCTCCACACAGCATTCCGCGAGGAAGAAGATGATGTGGTCCTCGACCGCCTTGCGCTCGGGCCAGGTCAGCGACTCGCCTGCCACCGCCTGCGCGAAGAGTCCCGCCGCATCAGCCTCGGGGACGGGGTCCGAACTCAGCGTTCGCCGGTAGGCGTGGGCGAGCTTGATGCCGACCGACCCCATCGTCTGGTACTCCTCGATCAGCGCGACGAGCGTTGCCTTCAGACTCGCGAGATCCCCGATGGAGACGTCCATGTGCTGTTCGAGCCGCTCACGGTTCGCCCGGTTCGTCTGCTCCAGGGCCTCCTCCATCCGCAGCACACACGTGAAGTACTCCGGCTCCCAGTCCTCAAACCAGGGAACGTTGCGGATCTGCGTCTGCAGCCCGCAGACCTCGTTCGTCACGTGCTCGTACCAGCCGGGCTGCGCGGTCCGTTCCCGGATGCAGTCATTCACCACCGCCCAGTTGCCATCGCTCAACTCACCATCCTCGAGCCCGAAGAGCTGCTGGTAGACCACGATGTTGTGCCGCCAGTATGACTCGTTCCGGGTCCGCAAGAGGACCGGCTTGAGCCGCTCCCAGCGCTCCGCGTCGGTCGTACAGCCCTCGTACAGCTGCGCCGACCCCATCCCCGTCGCGCCCGCAATCTCTCGCTCGAAGTACGTCATCATCGAGAAGAAGCTGCGGTCCGTGAGCGCCTCGTAGTCCCGCCGCAGCATCGTGTGCGAGTGGCAGTCCACCGTCCGCAGGGCCTGCATCTCCTGCAGTAGTCGCTCTCTCAACGCCTGCACCGTCGTCCCTCCTTGGCCGTTGCCGTTCCCTGTGACCTGTTACCCGTTACCTGTCACCTTCCACAAGTCCCACTCCGGCCACTCCTTCACCGCGTTGGCGGCACGGTGCATGGCCGGGTCGATCTCCCCATAGTCGAGGCCCGAATCGTCGCCGCGCTGGCTGAACAGCGCCGCCCAGTTGAGGCCGTCGTTCCGCCGGACCAGAAGCGTGCTCGTGCCGGGCAAGCTCCCCCCGTGCCAGTGCCAGTGATTGGCCTTGCCGTCGCCCGTTGGTCGGACGGACCACCCGCAGGCGTAGTACGCGGCCTTGGGCGCGCCGTCCGGCTCGTAGCCCGCCGGGCCGTCCGGCCGCGCGAACATGCGCGCGACCGATTCCGGCTTCAGGATCGGGCAGTGCTCGGGGTCGTCGAAGGCGCAAGCGAACCTGACGAGATCGACCGCCGACGCGACCCATCCGCCGTGCGCGTCCATCGCCTCCAGGTGGAACGTGCCGTAGGGGGCGGGCACGGTCGCGCTGCTCTCCGGCCGCATCATGTTTGGCCCGCGGCCTCGGTCATAGTAGCAGACCTCATTGGGGGCGCGCAGTTCGGGGAGCGTGCGCCCGATCTGCATGCCTGTGATGCCGAGCGGCGTGAGGACCTCGTCCTTCACGAACTGCTCGTAGGGCTTGCCCGACACATCCTCGATGATCCGGCCGAGCACGCAGTACCCGAAGTTCGAGTAGACGTGCTCCTTGCCGGGGTCATGGTCGAGCGGCTGTCCGAGCATGTACCGCACTACGTCGCGCGGCCCGGCCGGCATCGGAGCGCCCAGCGCGGCGGCGATCTCAATGGGCCGGAACATCGGGTCGAACGACTTCCCGCGATCCCAACCCGCCGTGTCGTAGAGGAGCTGGCCGACCGTGACCTGCTGCAGGCGCGGATCGGCGGCCTTCCCGGCCTCGACCCACGGCTCGATCTTCAGCAGCGAGAGCGCAGGGGTATCGAGCGAGACGCGCTCGGGGAACAGCTCCATCAGCCGCATCATCGCGACACCGGTGATCGGCTTGGAGACGCTCGCGATGCGGAAGAGCGAGGTGGGGGAGACGAGTTCCTTCGTCTCGACGTTCGCGTAGCCGTAGCCCGCGGCGAGCACGAGCTTGCCGCCCCGGCTGACCGCGAGCGCCCCGCCCGGGATGTTGCGCGCGGCCATGAAGGACGTCATCTGCACGTCGAAGGGCTTGAGGGCCTCGTCGGCGCGGAGGTGAGTCACGGGGATGCTCGACCGCCAATCCACGAAGTCCGCCGACGTAGGGGACGCGGCCACGCTTGCGATCATCGCGAGATAGAGGGTCACTGTTCGACCGCCCCCTGAAGCCTCTCGATCCCCGCGCCGATCATCGCCCGCAGCGCGTCGTAGTCGCCGAAGCCCCAACCGTTGTCGATCTTCATGTCGCCCCGCGCCACGCGCGTGCCGTCAGGGCGAATCTCGCACTTGCCGGTCCAGTCCCCCTGGGCGGCCTTGCCCACGCAGTTGTCGAAGGTAGCTGCATCGAGTTTGGCCTGAACCGGCTGCCAGACCTGGTCGGCTAGCGACCCCTTGCCGGCGCGCCGCGCTCGCTCAACGAGCTGGCTGAGCGTCAGCAGGTAGCGGTAGTCGTCCACGCCCTCGCGCGCGCCCTCGTAGCCGGTCGTCGGTCCGCCGCTCTCGCCCGGCGCTCTGGGGTAGCGGAAGAGAACCGGCTTGGGCTGGGAGTAGGCCCATCCCGGGTCCGTCTCCTTCACCGCCCACATGTAAGCCCACTCGTAGGTGCCTTGAGCGCCGGACTTCCAGAGGCCGAAGCCAGTCATGTACCGGATCGGCTCCGGGCGCCACGTGGTCACGTCGATGTTGTAGAACTCGATCCGCTTGCCATCGCGCTGACTCTTGCGCAGGAAGGCCCACCACGCGTTCAGGTCGATCTGCCCTCGGCGCAGCACGGGGCCGTCGTGCAGGACCAATACGTCCAGGAGGCCGTACGCCTCATCGCTGAACTGATCCCAGTGTCCGTTCATCCCATTCGCTTCCGTGCGGACGCCGGGGATGTTCCTCAGGATGCCGAGCAGCCGCATGGCCAGGGCAAGCTGCTGCGCATCGTCGAATGGCTCGTCCACCGGGCAGTGGTTGATCGGCCGCCACCCAGCCTGCTTCGCGTGCTCGTTGATCGCGGCAATCGCCTGGCGGTATGCCTCGGCAAAGGCAGACGATTGGGGCGGCCCGAGCGTTTGGCAGAACGCCACGATGTCGTTGTGCCAGATCCATGTGATCGGCTCCGGGAAGCCGGCCTTGGCGTAGGCGTCCATCGTCATCTCGAGCGCGCTCGTCCCGTCCCAATCGATGACGACCTTGCCGCCGGCGTTGCGCAGCTTCAGCCCCGACTCCGGCCCGGTCAGGATCAGCCCGGTCATGCCGTGCGCGCGGAGATCGGCGAAGGTCTCCTCCAGCCACGCCGCATCCGTGCGCAGCCGGTCGCACATGCCGAACCGCACGCCGGTCGGCTCAGCGAGCCGGAGCCCGTAGACGTGGAGCTTCAGCGGGACCTGAGCGCCGGAGCTCCCCGCCGCCTCGACGCGCACCGTACCGGAGTAGTCGCCCGCCGCCGTATCATCGGGCACACGGACCGTCAGCCAGAACGCCTGGTTGTGGTTGGCCGGGATGTCTACGGAGTCCCGCTGCTCGAGGAACAGAGGGACGTCCATCAGCGTCTCCTGGTACGGGCCCCAGCGCCTCTGGCCGAGCTTCGGCTGGATGCGCATCGAGCGCACCTCGACAGCTGCCGCAGGAATTGTCCCCTTGGGGCCTGTCAGATCGCTCACGCTCACCTTCACACCGGAGAGCCCCTGCAGCGCCCAGATCGCGAGGACCGCCGGCTCGTACTCGCCCGGGCAGGCGGCGAGGCTCAGGGCCTTCACGCGCTCCTGCGTCTTCGGCACTGCCGCCGGGAAGAGCACCTGCGTCATCGGCCGGGTGAACAGAATGAAGCCCCGCCTCTGCTCGTCAGCCGTTGGCCTGGGCGGCGCCGACTCATCCACGTACACCGTCATCGTCCCGGCGGGCGGGGCAACCACCGAGCGGCCCGCCTGCGCCACCAGCCGCTTCGCCTCCGTCCCCGGGCTGCGGTCCTGCGGACTCACCTGCCCCTGTGTCCGACAGCCTGCTGCGCCGACCAGCAGCCCCACAATCATCAAGACCGGGTGCCATCTCATCAAACGAGAGCCTCCTGGCTCAGTACTGTCCTTCCTCATGCGCCGTCTCACACATCGCCCGCAGGTTCTCGGGCCTCACTCCCACGCCTATGGAGTGGCTCGAGCCCAGGATGAACCCGCCCCCGGGCTTGCACGTCTCGCACGCCCACTTCGTCTCCTCGCGGATCGCCTCCGGACCCTTCACCACCAGGTTGTGGCACGACACGCCGCCCCACAGTGCGATCTGCCGGCCGTGTCGCCGTTTGAGTTCCGCGAGGTCCTCCTCGGGCTGGATCGCCTGGTACGCATCGAAGCCGGTCTCCGCGAGCCCATCCCAGATCTGCGTGAGGTTACCGCACGAATGGAACATCAGCGGCAGCCCGGCCTCGTGCGCCGCCTTCGCCTGCGCCCGGTAGCCCGGCAGGAACAGCTCGCGGAACTGCTTCGGGCTCATGAAGGGCGCCGCATTGAAGCCCAAGTCCTCGCCCGCACAGAGCCCGTCGAGCCCCTTCTCCTTCCAGAAGCGCGCCACCCGCCCCACATGTTCCGCCGCCCGCAGCCGGCCGTCGCGCACCCCCTCCGGATTCTCGACGATGGCCATGATCCAGGGTTCGACCCACAAGGCCGACGGGAACGGCAGCCCCGCCGGGCCGGTCGTCGGACCCGTCCAGATGAAGTGGGTATCGCCGAGTTGCTCCAGCACGTAGTCCACCACCTCAAGCTCCGACTCCGTCGGGATTCGCAGCCCGTCCCTGACCTCCGCCGGGTCCTTGTACGCGGGCTCGGGTCGCTCGGCAGCCTTCAGTAGCATGATGTCATGCGTGAGATCGCTGAACCGGTAGACGGCGCCCCATTCGTCCTCCCACGTGTTCTCGTCGATCCGCCTTGGGGGCGGGAACTCGCGGTCCTTGTCCGGCACGAGATCGACACGCACCATGTCCAGCCCCAGCTCCAGCGTCAGGTCCACGCTGTCTCGCTTCATCGACTCGACCACCTCATCCCGCCGCCCCTCCCACATGGCCTCGATGAACTCCCGCTTCCCACGCAGGTAGGACTTCCGCCCGAGGATCTTCTCGATCACCGCGTAGTCGATGGCAAACTCGCCCAGCGGCACGCGGTCGGGCTCCTCATGGCGTAGCGTCGTGAGAACGCGCTCCTTCGGGGTCACTGCGGTCCCTCCGTCAGGTCGTCGTCATCCTGTCTCATCCTGCACATCCTGCAAGACCATGCCGTTGCCATTCCCTCCGCGCCCTTCCCGTTCCTCCGGTCCACAAGGTCAACTGATCTCGCGCCCCGAACTCACCGATGCACTCGCCCTCGGAGGATGCCATGCTCCCCCTACTGGTAGCGCTGGGCCTGATCGGCTTTGGATGCTCTGCGCAGGAGCCTGCCATGACACTCACCGCAGCCGCGCCGTGCAACGTCTTCCTGGTGGGCGAGGAACTTGCGTTCACCCGCACTGGGACCGCGCCCCTCACCTGTGTCGTGCAGGACTACGACGCAAGAGAGGTCTGGCGCGGCGACGTCACCGCCGAGCAGTTCACGATCCCCGCGCAACCTCCGGGGTACTACGAGGTCCACTGGCAGGCCGGGGAGGCGAAGGGTGTGACCCCCTTCGGCGTCGTGTCTGCGCGTCCGGACGAGCCGCCGCCCTCCGGGCCGGTTGCGGTCGATGGCGCAACCGCGTGGCTCAGCCAACCGGACCAGTGGGAGCCCCTCGCGAAGATGCTCCGCCGCATCGGAATCGGCTGGATGCGCGAACGGATCTCGTGGGGCCAGGTCAACCCCGAGCCCGGCAAGCTCGACTGGGACCGATACGAGACGGTCGCGGAGGCGCTGCACAAGCAGGGCATCCGCGAGTATCAGATCTTCCACGACTCGCCGGACTGGACGCACCCCGGGAAGAAGACGCGCTGTCCCGACGACCTGCGGGAGGTCTACCGCTTCACGAAGGAGGCCTCGGCGCACTTCGCGGGACGCATTCTCGCCTGGGAGCCCTGGAACGAGCCGGACATCGACTTCTTCGACCAGCTCGGCGACAAGTACGCCGGGATCCAGAAGGCCGCCTACCTGGGCGCCAAGGCCGGGGACCCGAAGGCCTCCGTGCTGTCCTGCTCCTTCTGCCGGGGCCGCTCGGGCTTCAGCGACAACGTGTTTGAGTCCGGCATCGCCGATTACGTGGACATCTTCAACTTCCACACCTACGCGCCCATCAGCCAGTACGTGGACAACCTCGCCGCCTGGACGAAGCTGCCCGTGGAGTACGGCATCCCTCGGCGCCCCATCTGGCTCACCGAGGCGGGCATCCGGCTCGTGGCTGCGGATAGCCAGACCCTCACCCCCGAGCAGGAGCGCACCCAGGCGGAGTTCGTCCCGCGCTCCTTTGCGATCTCGCTGGCCGCCGGCGTCGATAGGCACTTCTTCTTCGTGCTGCCCTTCTACCCGGAGAACGGCGTGCAGTTCGGCGCGCTGCACAAGGACGCTTCGCCGCGGCCCGCCCTCCTCGCGATCGCGACCGCCGCGCGCCAGCTGGGGGAGGGTCGCTACCTGGGGAAGTTGGCCTGCGAACCGGACACAGTGCAAGCCTACGCCTTCGACAGCGGCTCCGGGTCGGTAGTGGTTGTCTGGGCCGACGAGCCCACCGAGGCGACGCTCTCGACAGGCATGAGGAGTGTCTACGCGATCGACGCGGTCGGCCGGGAGCGCCAGGTGCAGACGGACGGCGGCACACTGCATCTATCGGTTGGTCCCTTGGCGCAGTACGTGACGGGCCTCGGCGATGTCTCTGCGCAGGCATCCGGCCAGGTCCGCCCGCCCGGCAAGCTCCCCAAGCTCGACCCGAGCAAGGTCGTGCTCGTTGGCTACATCGACGCGGGCACGGTGGACAAGGGCTCGAACTGTCACATCATCCGCGCCGATGAGCCGGCGCCCTTCGTGGTTGATGTCTACAACCTCGACGAGGCCAAGCCCGCCAAGGGCCGCGTCACGCTCGCGCTCCCGGATGGTTGGACCGCCGACCGAACCGAAGCTGAAGTCTCCTTGCCGCCGATGGGCCGCAAGAGCCTCCGCGTCCATCTGCAGCCCGGCCCCACCGGCCTCGCCAAAGGTACGATCAAGATCCGCGTCGAGGGCGACTTCCCGGGCCCGAAGACCGCGCCGTCAGTCTCCTACGTGCGCTTGGACATCGCGACGGTCCAGCCCAAGGAGCGTCTCAGTCTGAACCTCGACCGCGTCGAGGCGTGGGAAGCCAACATCCCGCGCTACGGGAAGATGAAAATCGAGCCCGGCCCCGATGGCGGCGTGGCGTTCCCGATCACCTTCACCGGCCCGGGCGACCGCTGGTGCTATCCCCGCGCGCGCTTCGTCGGAGCGCAGGACTGGCGCCAGTACCAGGCCATCGCCTTCGAGTATCGCTTCGATACCGACGATGACAGCACATCCGCGCGCGTCCAGGTGATCGAGACCGGCGGGTCGTCCTACATCTGCTCGGTCCACCCGGCGACGAAGGACTGGCGGCGCGCGGTCGCCCTCTTCGCCGACCTGGACTACGGCTCATGGTCGCCGAAGGACGCCGACGGCACGCTGGACCTCGATCAGATCGGCGAGATCCTCATCGGCTGCAACACGCAGAAGCTGGAGAAGCTCACGTTGGAAGTGCGAAACGTCGAGTTGCTCGCCTTCCGGTGAAAAAGAGGGACACCATACCAATTCCGCAAGACGTCTGCGGAATTGGTATGGTGTCCCTCTTTTTCACCATTCGCCTGCCGAGGAGAATCCCGATGGACACGCTCGATCTCAAGAGGACCCTCAAACACCTCTACTCCGCCTCCGCCAAGCCGCAGATGGTGGAGGTGCCGGAGATGACCTTCCTCATGATCGACGGGGCCGGCGACCCGAACACGTCGCAGGCCTTTCAGGAGGCGATGGGCGCGCTCTATGGGACGGCCTACACGCTGAAGTTCATGCTCAAGAAGGGCGCAGAGGACCCCGTCGACTTCGCGGTCATGCCGCCCGAAGGCCTCTGGTGGTGTGAGGGCAGGGAGGACTTCTGCATGGAGGAGAAGGGGAAGTGGCTCTGGACGCTGATGATCGCGCTACCCGACTTTGTCACGGCCGAGCACTTCGCCGAGGCCTGTCGCCAGCTCCGCGAGAGGAAGGACCCGCCGGGCCTCGACAAGCTGCGCCTGGAGCGCTTCTGCGAGGGCCTCTGTGCGCAGGTCATGCACCTCGGCCCCTATGCCGACGAGCCCGCCACCATCGCGAAGCTCCACGCCTTCATCGCGGAACAGGGGCAGTCGCCCGGCGGCAAGCACCACGAGATCTACTTCTCCGACCCCCGCCGCACGCCGCCGGAGAAGATGAAGACGATCCTGAGACAGCCGGTGAGGTAGGTCGAGGGGTGTGACGGAGCCGGCGGTCCGGCCTACGAGCGCACAATGGGGCGCAAGGTGAAGAGGCCGATCTCCGGCGGGCAGCCATAGCGGATCGGCCATGTGGTCGTGCCAATCCCTCGGTTGATCTGCATGCGCGTGTGACCCCGGCGGCGACTGCCCGAGACGAAGGCGGCCCCGAGTCGCACGGGCGCGTGGGGCGCGCCGAGGGCGGGGATCCGGACCTGGCCGCCGTGAGTATGTCCCGTCAGGACCAGGTCGACATCGAGAGCGGCAGCCTTCGGCAGGACGTCGGGGATGTGGGACAGCAGGACGACCGGCTCGCCAGCCGAGACGTCGGCGAAGGCCGCGCGGAAGTCGCCCCAGTACCCGGCCGTGTCATCCAGGCCCACGATCCAGAGGCGGCTCGGGCCTTCCCCGAGCGGCGCGCTCGCGTTCCGCAGCACCGTCAGACCAGCGCCCTGCAGCGCCTCAGCGACCAGTTCGGCCCCCACCTCGTGGTCGTGATTGCCCAGCACCGCATAGGCCCCGAGGGGCGCCCGGAGCTTCCCCAGTTGCTCAGCGCAGGCCGCGAGGTCCTCGCCATCCTCCTCCACGTAGTCCCCCGTCAGGAGCACGACGTCGGGCTGGAGCCGGTTCGTCAGCCGCACCGCTTCGCGGATGAACTCCATCGGCGTCTGCGGCCCTGCGTGCAGGTCCGTGAGATGGGCTACGGTCAGCCCATCGAGGTCGGGCGGGAGGTCGCGGATGCCGAACACGCCGCGGGTCACCGTGAGACGCAGGCGCTCCGATAGGGCCGTGTAGGTGATGGCTGCGCCGGCGACGAAGCCCGCCCCCGCGGCCAGCCAGGTCAAGAGTGTGTCACGGTTCATCGTCGGTCCTTTGCGGGGCTACGACCACGGTCGCGGGTCAGTGTCGGGCATCGGCTCCTCGGGGATGTCGATGGGGTACTTCCCCACTTCGTGCGCGTACTGGAAGCCTCGGACCAGCGTGTCGGGGTTCACCCCCGCATACGTCTCGCCCCCGATGGCGAACACGTACCCTCCGCCCGGCGCGGCGACGCGAATCGTCTGGCGGATCTTGCGCCGGAGGGTCTCGTCAAACTCGCCATAGAAGTCGCGGCAGTTCAGGTTGCCGTTCACCACGCAGCGCGCGGGCTTGAGGAGGTCCACCGCCGGCTGCAGCTTGCTCCAGCCGCCGATGTCGCAGTGGTTCATTCGGATGACGTTCGCGTAGGTCGCGAAGTGCTGGTGGTGCGGTCCGTCCGAGTGCAGGGACCGGCCCTTCGGCCCGTAACGCGCGTAGAGCCGCTGATTCCACGGCAGGACCAGGTCGTTGTATAGCTGTGCGCTGACGAAGGAGCAGTTGTCATCCGCCAGCCCGAGGCTCTGCGTGCGCGTGCCGTGGAGGTCGTCGAAGTAGTCGCGGATGTCGCAGAAGGCCCGGTAGCACTTCCCAAACAGCGTCTCGATCACGCGAGGCTCGGCCAGCATCATCTCGTACACCCAGGCGGGCTCCGCGAGGGCGCACGCGCAGGATAGCGGCGGGTGGATGCCGACCCCCGCGCCGCCGGCCGGCAGTCCGAGCTTCAGCGCCTCCGCCCTCTCCTTGAACCTCTCGCCGAGCTTCAGCGCCTCCTGTACGCGCGGGTTGTCCTGCGGCGCGGGCCACGTGAGGCGCTCGACATCCGCGCCGTCCTGAATGCAGCGTACGATCCAGGGCGAGGTGCCCTTCGGTCGCTCGATGTCAAGGTCGAAGACGATCGCCTCGCCCGTCGGGCCGAGGTCGAGGTTCAGGCCGAAGTGCGTCCGGTCGTCCGGGCAGTGGTCGAGCCACCACTGCATCCCCTTCGCTTGCACCTCGATCTGCAGGCCGATGTCCCGGAAGTACTCGCCGATGTCCACGCCCTGCAGATAGCAGAAGTAGCTGCCCCCGGCGGAGACGTTTGTGGTGACCCGATCCCCCTCCTCGAAGGCGAACGTCGCGGCCCGGCGCTTCTGCGAGGCCTCGATGCGGCCTTGGTACTTGCTGAGGTCGATGGGTTCCATCCGGGCTCCCTTCGCCGGCGGCGTTGGCCGAAGGTCATTCGCAGTCGGAGCCGAACCTCCTCCGTCGGACATCACGCTGCTGTCCGAGGAGGCGAAGCCCATGAAGTCCTGCTTTGCGTGTCTGGCCATCTTGAGCTTCTACGCGGTTGCTCTGGGTCAGCAGGCGCCGGTCGGCAAGAAGCTCATCGAGTACGGCTGGGATGTGCCGAACCCGCAGTTCGTCCGCGAGCACATCCGCGAGATGGAGAAGCGGCCGTTCGACGGGCTCATTCTTCGCATGGCCGTCGGGGGGCGCGTGTTCGTCAAGGAAAAGTGGACGCCCGCGCAGGTGGACCCGGACTTCGAGCACCTGGCGAACATCGAGTGGCGCCAGTTCACCGACAACTTCCTGATGATGTACGCTGCGTCCGATGTGGACTGGTTCAGCGACGCGGACTGGGAGGCGGTCGTCCACAACGTCCGCTTGACGGCACGCGGGGCGAAGATCGGCAAGTGCGTGGGCGTGTGCTTCGATGCCGAGCCGTACGGCACGAACCCCTGGCACTACCCGGCGCAGCCGCATGCGGCCGAGAAGTCCTTCGCCGAGTACTATGCCAAGTACCGGGAGCGCGGCGCGCAGTTCATGGATGCCATCCAGAGCGAGATGCCCGAGGCGGTCGTGCATACGTTCTTCCTGTTCCCCGTGCTCGGCCATCTGTGGGAGATCGACGACCTCGCCTCCCGCGAGCAGAAGCTGTCCCAGGAGCACTACGGCCTGTACGCGGCCTTCATCAACGGGATGCTCGACGCCATGCAGCCGGGCATCACGCTGACGGATGGGAACGAGCCGGCCTACTACTACAAGGACCCGTTGAGCTTCTACCGCGTGTATCACGGCATCCGCCAGCGGGCGGTGTCGATGGTCGCGCCTGAGAACGTGCGGACCTACAAGACCCAGGTGCAGGTCGCGCAGGCCCTGTACGTGGACTACGTCTTCAAGATGTGGCCTAACCCGACGCCAGCCGAGTACCTGACCCCTGAGGAGCGCGCGCGGTGGTTCGCGCACAACGTCTACTACGCGCTCACGACCAGCGACCGGTATGTGTGGCTGTACAGCGAGAAGATGAACTGGTGGCTGAACCAGGACCTGCCGCCGGGGCTGGAGGAAGCGACGGCCTCGGCCCGCGCCAAGGTTGCGGCACACCAGGGGCTCGGGTTCGACATCGAGCCGATGATGAAGGCTGCGCGGGAGCGGCGTCAGGAGAAGCTGCGGGCGAAGCTGATCCAGCGCAAGGCGGACATTGCGCGCCTGGCCGGCGCGGCGCCGAGCATCGACGGAGACCTGAACGACGCGGCGTGGCAAGGCAGAGCGCCCCTCGAACCCTTCGTGCCCTACGTGAACGTGACGAAGGAGGGCGTCCAGCCGACCGAGGCGCGCGTGACGTACGACGACTCCGCGCTGTATGTGGCGGTCCGCTGTGTCGAGCCGAAGCAGGGCGAGATGCAGATCGTCGGCGAGAAGCGCGATGACAGCGTGTGGATGGGCGACAGCGTGGACGTGTTCATCCAGCCCGCTGGCCAAGGACCGGCGTACTACCACTTCATCATCAACCCGAAGAACGTCTTGTGGGATGCGCGGTGGAGCGACGGGGATGACCTGGGCTACAACTCCACTGCGCGGACGGCCGCCAAGATCGGGGAGGGCGAGTGGACCGTGGAGCTGGCGATCCCCTGGGCCGACCTGAAG
>VGFC01000050.1 GCA_016869045.1 Armatimonadota bacterium | reverse complement strand
CGCCCCTACATGCGGCACTCCGAGTCGGGAGGCAGAGCCGGGGGAGGACCCAGACGGCGCGAGGCGGACCATTGCGTTTGGTGGGTGCGTGCTAACGGCGACCTTGGTGCTGGTCGTCTGGTACACGGCGGCTTTCGCGGCGACGCACTTCTACACGCGGTACTTCTCGGCGCTCTCGCTGGTGAGCGTGCCGCTGTTGGGGTATGTCGGGCTTGAACTGAGCCGGCGGATGCCGCGCGTGGTACTCGGGATCAGCGTGCTGCTCTGTCTGGGGCTTGTGGTCACGGTGTGGGCGCTGGCCGGAGGGCGGATGGGCGCCAACCCGATGTACGTTGCCCAACTGCCGCTGGTGCGGGCGCATGTGCCGGAGGGAGAGGCAGTGGGGGCGGGGCAATCGGGAACGCTGGGCTACTTCCGGGACAAGGTCCTGAACCTGGATGGGAAGGTGAACCCGGAGGCTCTGCGGTACGAAGGCATGATTCGCGAGTACCTGCAGGAGCGCAACGTCCGGTGGTTTTGTGACTGGCCGGAGTATGCGGACGCGTACCTCGGCGAAGAGTCGGAGCGGCAAGGGTGGCGCGTGGTTGCTGAGAGCGGAGGCTTCGAGCTGCTGCACCGGGAAGCCGATCCGAGGGAGGAGCAAACCCTACCGTGACGTCGCGCGAACGGCTGCTGGCCGCGATGCGGCGTCAGGCGGTGGACCGCGTCCCGCTGCACGTGCGGGGCGTGAACTTCTGGGACGAGCGCTGGGTGCAGACGCGGCACGAGAGCTATGCGCCGGTGATCGAGGCGGTGCGGGAGCACGGCGACCCGTTCATCGGGTGGGGTGTCGGCGGCGGGCCGCTGCTGTCGAGCTCGGATGAGGTGCGGTTCGAGAGCGAGGTAGTGCCGGGCGGGGACTGGAACGAGCGGATCACGACGATGCACACGCCGCGGGGGCCGCTCGTCGCGCGGCACCTGAGCAGCAACCGCGGGCTGCCGGGGATGCAGAGGGAGTTCTACGTCAAGGACCCGGACGACCTGGACAAGGTGGTGTCGGTGCCCTTCGCGCCGCTACGACCGGACACGGCCGGGTTCTTCGAGCTCCGGGAGCGGATTGGCGAGCGCGGGTTGGTGACATGTGACTTCGTGAACCCGATCAGCTACCTGCACGATCTGGTGGGGTCGGAGCTGCTGGGCATCTGGTCGAGGACGGAGCGGCGGGCGGTTGAGGGCTTCATACGCGGGTGGGCGGAGCGGCTGCTGGACCTGATCGCGTACTTGCTGGACATGGGTGTGGGGCCGGCGTTCCGCACGCTGGGGCATGAGTTCGCGGTGCCGCCGCTGATGTCGCCGCGGGACTTCCGGGAGTTGTGCATCGAGCCTGAGGCGCCGATCCATCGCAGGATCCATGACGCGGGCGGTCTGGTTCACATCCACTGCCACGGGCCGATGGACAAGGTGCTGGAGGGGTTCATCGACATCGGCTGTGACTGCTTGCACCCGATCGAGCCGCCGCCGATGGGGGATGCGGAACTCGCGGAGGCGAAGCGGCGCGTGGGACACCGAATCTGCCTGGAGGGGAACCTGCAGATCGGCGACCTGTACGCCGCGCCGACGCGGGAGGTCGTCGCGAAGACCGAGGCCGCGATCCGTGACGGCGGGCCCACGGGCTTCATCCTCTGCCCGACGGCCTCGCCGCACACGGAGGTGCTGACCGACCTGACCGTGCGGAACTACGTGGCGATGATCGAGACGGCGGGCGAGATAGGTCGAAATCACTGCGCTTCGTAGAAACACGGGAACAGTGGGGCGGGCATTCTTGCCCGCCAGAGGCTGTGGCGGGCAAGAATGCCCGCCCCACTGTTCCCGTGTCTATCCGAGACTCAGTAGGGACAGGCACCGATTTCAGACGTCGGAAATCGGTGCCTCCCCCCTTTCCCAACATCAGGAGTGACCGATGCGCGTGCTGGTCGTGAGCCACGCTCTGGTGGTGCCGGCGAACCAGGCGCTCTACTGCGAGATGGAGCGCCTGGCGGGCGTGGAGCTGACGCTGGTCGTGCCCGAGCGGTGGAGGGCGTCGGTGGGCGGGGCGACCCAGTTCGAGCGGCATGCGGACCTGCGCTCGACGGTCGTCCCGCTCCCCGTGTGGCTCAACGGCAGAATCCACGCGCACCTGTACCGGGGCTTGCGCGCGGCGCGATTGCCGCAACGCCCCGACGTGGTCTACGCCGATGAGGAGGCGTACAGCCTCGCGGCATGGCAGTGCCTGCGGCTCGCGCGTTCCCTGGGCCTGCCGCTGGTCTTCAAGACGAACCAGAACCTCGCCAAGCGCTACCCTCCGCCCTTCGGTTGGGCCGAACAGCGGGTTCACGCCTACGCGGCCGCCGCGCTGCCCTGCACCGCGGACTGCGGCGAGGTGCTACGCGCCAAGGGCTACCGGAATCGAACCGAGGTCGTCGGGTTCGGGCTGGACCCGACCGTCTGTCGGCCGTGGCCGACCGAGGAGCTGCGCCCGCGACTGGGCCTGCCAAACGACGCATTCGTGGTCGGCTTCATGGGGCGCATGGTGCCGGAGAAGGGGGCGCTGGATGCCATCGAAGCGGCGCTCGCCCTGACCCGTCGCGGGGTCGATGTGCATCTGCTGATGGTGGGAGGCGGCCCCCAGGAGGCGGAGCTGAGGGCCCGGGCGGCCGAACTACCGGCGGGTCGCGTCGTCTTCGCGGGCATGGTGTCGCACGGCAAGGCGGCGGCCGAGCACCTGAGCTGCATGGACGTGTGTGTGGTGCCCTCACGCACGACCGCGAGCTGGAAGGAGCAGTTCGGTCGCGTCATCATCGAGGCGATGGCGTGCGGCGTGCCGGTGGTCGGGAGCGACTCGGGGAACGTCCCGCTGCTGATCGAGGAGACGGGCGGAGGGTTGGTCTCCCCCGAGGGCGACGTCGAGGCCCTGGCGGAGCGGATCGAGACGCTGATAGGGGATCGCGACCTGGCCCGCCGGCTGGCGGGGACCGGCCAGGAGTACGTGAACCGGGAGTACTGCTTCCGGCGGCTGGCGGAGAGGATGGTGGGAGTGTTCCGGGACGTCGTCGAGGGGCGGTAACGCAACGTCTGGGGGCGTGATGAATCACGCCCCTACATTTGGGCGCGATGAATCGCGCCCCTACACTTGGGCGTGGTGAGTCACGCCCCTACATTTGGGCGCGGTGAAGATTGTGTTGACAAAGGCAGTGTCGGGATTGGAATCCCGACCTACAAGCCGCGTAGGGCGCGTATGAGAGGCGTCCTTCCTCGACGGAGCCCTTCTTCAACACAATCTGAATCGCGCCCCTACATGTGTCGGTACGTCTGAGTCTGGGGGCGCGACAAACCACGCCCCTCCGCACTGCGACCCATCCTTAGAGCGACAGCAGGAAGGCCACCAGGTCGTCGATCTCCTCAGGCTTGAGGCCCTTGGTCTTGCCGTGCTTGTCGTCGGGGTTGCGGTCTACGAGCGCTTCCTTCAGCGTGACGGCGTTGCCGTCGTGCAAGTAAGGACCGGTGCGGTAGATCTCGACGAGGGTCGGCGTATCGAACTCCCCCTCGCTGTCCAGCTCGCTGCGGGTCCCCACATCGTAGGTCTGTAGGTCGGTGTACAGCGGCGCCGGATGGCACTTCGCGCAATCCGTCTTCGGGCTCTCGAAGAGCTTCTTCCCGCGCTGGGCGGCGGGGCTGAGCTTGCCGCCCTCCTCGAGGTAGGGGCTGGGCTCGGGCTGCATGGAGGCGAGGTAAGCGCTGAGCGCGTCAACCTGATCGCCCTCGGGCATGCGGAACAGGATGTACTTGACGCCCGCATCGACCGCCACCTTGTAGTCGTCGCGCACGCCGTGAGCCATTGCGGGAGGCGTCTTGTCGGCCAGGAGCAGGGATTTGGCGTTCTTCGGGTTGCCCAGGCCGTCGTTGAGGAGGTCCCAGCGCAGGGCATCGGCCCGTCCGTCGGGGTGGCAGCTCCCGCAGGACTGCCACCGCTGGAAGCAGAGGTCGGCGTCGAAGAAGAGCGCTTCGCCCCGGCGGGCAAGGCTCGGGTCGCGCGGCTCGGCGAGGGCGATGGTGGCCTTCACCTTACCATCGTCGGGCTGCAGCTCGGTCAGCGTGTCGGAGTAGTAGTTCGCGACCAGCAGGTCGGAGCCGTCCGGCGATAGCGCGAGCCCCTTGGGCCCCTTGCCGCCGGTTGGGTACTTCCTGGTGACGCCGTTGCGGTACAGGAAGGTCAGGTCGCGGCTGAGGTCGGCCCGCTTGTCGGCCTCGGTCTTGTCGATGATCTCGTGCAGCTTCGCGCGGTCGAGCACCGTGATCTCATGGCAGCCGGTGTGGCTGACATAGAGCTTGGCGCCGTCCGGCGAGACCACGATGCCGAAGGGGTTGGCAGAGCCCCGGTCCAGCTCGTCGAGCAGTACGGTCGCGTACTCCTGCCTGGCCGCGACGTCGATGATCGTCAGCGCGTTCGTGTTGATCCAGCCCCGCGTGATCTGCGTCGGCGGCACGAAGAAGCGCGCGAGCACGCTGACGACGTAGGCGAACTTCCCGTCGGGGGAGACACAGACCTGGCCGACGTCCGTGCACCCGGTCGGCAGCCGCACCTGCGCGACGGCCTGCGCCTTCGCGGTGTCGATGATCGTGATGTCGGCGGCGAGCTTCGGGTCATCATTGCGGCCCAGAGGGAGCAGGTTCGACACGAACAGGAGCGCGCCGTCGGGTGTCACCGCGGCATGCACGGGCTCGCGCACGGCCGGGACGCGGGCGATCTCCTTCTTCTGCGCTGGATCGACGATCGAGACGTCGTTCGACATCCGGTTGCAGACGTACAGCCGGCTCCCGTCCGCCGAAAGCGCCAGACCGGCGGGCCGCTTGCCGACGTTGATGCGCCCCGTCGCCTTCTTGGCCTTCACATCGACGACCGACACGCTGTTGGCCATGTAGCTCGCGACGTAGAGCGTGGAGCCATCGGCCGACAGCGCCAGGCCCTCGGGCTCCTTGAAGCCGGAGACGTTGGCCGCAACCTTCCGGGCGCCAAGGTCCACGATCGACACTTCGTCGGCGCCGCGCTCCGAAACAAAGGCCGTCTTGGCATCGGGCGAGACGACCACCGCGTACGGCGAGACGTAGCGGTCCGCGCCGGCAGCGGCTCGGTAGTGAGGCGCGGCCAGCAACAACAAGGCCCCGCCGGCAACGATCAGCATGAGGGCGCGTAACAACGCGCCGGAGTGAGCTTTGGACGTCACGGGTGTATCCTCCCCGGCTCCGTAGTAGGCCGCAAAGGTATGGAGTTCGGAAACACGGCAAGAGGGAGTTCGCTGCGCGTGATGCGAAGGCCTTCTTGCCTCGGGCCGCTTTCGTCCAGAAGATTCCTCGGCCTAGGCGATCCGGCCGCGGAGGTCGTGGACGAGGGCTTCCTCGATGACGGCCCAGACGAACTGGCCGGGGTCGACGGTCTGGTTCGTGGGGCCTGAGGTCAGGAGGACCTGGCCGTCCACCTCGGGGGCATCGCGGTAGGAGCGGCCGACCCACTCGCCCGAACGGGCGTCCTGGCACTCCAGCAAGACGCGCAGTCGCTGGCCCTCGAAGTGGCGGTTGCGGTCGAGGGACAGCGCCTCCTGGGCCTCCATGAATCGGTCCACGCGCTCGGCGGCGACCTCGGGCGGCACCGGGTTGGGCAGCGACGCGGCCACCGTGCCGGCCTGAGCCGAGAAGGCGAAGCAGGCGGCGCGGTCAAAGCGCGCCTCGGCGATGAAGTCCAGGAGCTGCTCGAAGTCCTCCTCCGTCTCCCCCGGGTAGCCGAGCAGGAACGTGGTCCGCACGGCGGCGTCAGGGATGGCGCGGCGGATGCGGCTGACCAGGGCGAGGTACTCGTCGGCGCTGCCGGCGCGGTGCATGGCTTTGAGGACGGGGGCGGCGGCGTGCTGGAAGGGGATATCGAAGTAGTTGACCACCTGCAGGTGCTCGCCGATGGTCTCGATCAGGTGCTCATCCACGCGGTCGGGGTGCAAGTACATCACGCGGATCCAGCCGTCCAGAGGGAGCGCTCGGAGGCCGTGCAACAGGCGCGAGAGCGAGTCCTGCGGCTGGAGATCGAGGCCGTAGGCGGTGGTGTCCTGGGCGACGAGGACGATCTCCTTGACGCCCGCCTCGGCGATGGCGCGGCACTCCTGGATGATCCGGTCCGCGGGACGGCTGCGGTACGGGCCGCGCAGCTCGGGGATCGTGCAGAACGCGCAGGAGTGGTCGCAGCCCTCGGCGAGCTTGACGTAGCGGGAAGCCGTGGGGCCGGGCGCCCAACGGGGGAGCTGGGCCTCGTCCTCGCCGCGCCCGTCGATCTCGACGGGACGCCGTCCGGCGAGCGCGCGCTCCACGACGTCGGTGATCTGCGCGAGGTCGCCCGGGCCGATGATCCCGTCGATTTCCGGCAGCTCGCCGAACAGCTCCTCGCCGAAGCGGCGGCTCAGGCATCCGGCCACGATTAGCGCCCTGCACTGCCCGTGCTGCTTCAGTTCGGCCAAGTCGAGCAGCGCCTCGACGGCCTCCTCCTGGGCGGCGTCGATGAAGGCGCAGGTGTTCACGATGACCACATCGGCCTCGTGCTGATCGACGCCGACCTCGAAGCCGGCCTGGTCCAGCGCGCCGAGCATCACCTCGGAGTCCACAAGGTTCTTGGGGCACCCGAGGGGCACGAGTGCCACGCGGCGTCTGCGCGACATGTTGGTCATCCTGACTCGGGGGTTCCCGGAGGGGGCCCGTCCGCGGGAGCGGCTTCCGGCGCAGGCTCGGCCGCGGGCTCCGCCTCGTCCTCGGCAACGGGGAGGAAGCTCTTGGCTACCGCACGTCGATCGAGGCGCGGCTTGTCCACGATGAACGCCTTGTTGAGGCGGCGGAAGGCTTCCTCGTACTCGGCGCTGGCGAACTGGAAGATCGCGTCCTCTTCCCCGGCAATGGCCAGCCGCGCGCCCCGCTGGCCCAGGCTCTTGAGGCGGGCCCAGAGCGCGCAGAGAACGCAGATCGCCGTCAGGCCGCCCGCCACGCCCGTGAGGCTCCATGCGATGACCGACGTGTTGGGCGCGACGGCGTAGGAGGCGGCGATGAGCGCCGTCAAGGCGAAGATGGGCGCCAGGAAGAGGAGGAGGCCGAAGACCCACGCGAGGAGGCGCCGATTGGAGGCGCAGGTCAGGCAGAAGAGCGGTTCGAAGCTGAATCGCTGCTCGCGGGAGGCGTAGGTCCAGATGAGATACACGGGCCACCCGCCAAAGAGCATCCCCACCAGGCCGAGATTCCACCAGTTGTGCCGGACGGCAGACATACGCGTCTTCTCACGGCCCGGGCGGAAGTAGCAGTTGACGCAATGGTGGGGCGCGCGCAGCGGCGCCGCGCGGTCTTTGCCGTCCGGCCCGACCTGCCGCGGCGGACGCAGGAACAGGGGATCGCGGAAGGTCCGGCCCGGCTGCCAGAGGGGGAGCCGCCGAGCGATCCTCGCGCGCCCCCGCTCGTCCTCGAGCGCCGCCGCGGCGACCGCATCCTCGGGGTCGATCTCGAGCACCCGCCGGAACAGCGCGATCGCCTGGTCCGAGTGACCCTCACGCTGCTCGAGCATGGCCAGCCGATACCACGGCCCGGTGGACCGCGGGGCGAGATGGACGGCGTACTGGAGGTACTCGCGGGCGCGCCGGTAGTTGCCCTGCTCGTAGTAGAGGCGCCCGATGGCCTCGTGCAGGGCCGGATCGTGAGGGTTCAGGTGATACGCCTGCTCGAGGGCGTGCAGGGCGTCGCCATAGCGGCCCTCCTCGAGCGCCTGCAAACCAAGCTCGTATGGACTGGGGGGGATCCGCCTCTCCGCCGTCATCCCTCGTCTCCGCCGTCCGGGACCAGCACCGCGTCCTCGTCCTCCTCCGGCTCCGCCAGCTCCTCCTCAGGTTCGCCGAACAGCCCCTCCTCTTCCTCCTCATAGACGTCCGGGCCGCGCAGCCGATACCCGGGCGGGACGAGAACCTTGCGCGCCTTCGACCCCTCCGACGGGCCCACCACGCCGCGCTCCTCCATCATGTCGATCAGGCGGCCGGCGCGAGCATAGCCGATCTTGAAGCGCCGCTGGAGCATGGAGACGGAGGCCTCCTGGGCGGAGGCCACGAGATCGACCGCGGTCTCGTACAGCCCGTCGCTCGGCTCCGACTCGTCGGCATAGCCCGCCATGTCGTCCTGCACTTCGGGGATGATGTCGTAGTCCGGTTCGCCCTGCTCGCGCAGGTAGGCGACGATCTCCTCGAGGTTGTGCCGGCTGATGTACGCGCCCTGCACGCGGCGGCCCTTGCTGGCATCCGCCGGCCGATAGAGCATGTCGCCGCGCCCGATCAGGCGATCGGCTCCCTGGCCGTCGATGATCGTGCGGGAGTCGTGCTGCGACACCACGGACAGGGCGATCCGCGACGGGATGTTGGCCTTGATCGTGCCGGTGATGACGTTCACCGAGGGCCTCTGCGTGGCGATCACCAGGTGGATGCCTGTCGCCCGAGCCAACTGGGCGATGCGGCAGATGGAGTACTCGAACTCCGCCTTCGCCTGCATCATGAGGTCGGCCAGCTCGTCGATGATGACCACGACGTACGGGATCGGCTCGAACTCGTCGTCCGGCTCCTCCTTGGTCATGGCGGCCAGCTCGTTGTACTCGCCGATGTTCACGACACCCTTCATGGCGAACTGGTCGTAGCGATGCTCCATCTCGCGGATGACCTTGCGCAGCACGTCCGCCGCGTGAGGCGCGGTCTGTACGACGGGCGCCATCAGGTGCGGAATGCCGTCGTAGAGCATCAGCTCGACGCGTTTGGGGTCGATCAGAATCAGCTTGACCTGCTCCGGGCGGGCGCGCATCAGCAGGCTGGTGATGATGGAGTGCAGGCAGATCGTCTTGCCGGCGTTCGTGGCCCCCGCGATGAGCAAGTGAGGCATGCGGCTGAGATCGGCAAGCACGGGCGCGCCGGCGATGTCCTCGCCGATGCCGACCACGAGCAGGGACTTCGCTTTGCGATACGCGTCGTTCTCCAGGATGCTCCGCAGGCCGACGATCTCGACCTCCGCGTTCGGCACCTCGATGCCGATGAGCGCCTTGCCCGGCACCGGCGCTTCGACACGCACGTGAGCGGCCGCGAACGCCAGCGCGAGGTCATCGGCGAGGCTGGCGACGCGGCTGACGCGGATGCCGCGCACCGGCTCGACCTCATAGCGCGTCACCGCCGGCCCACGCACGTAGTGGCGGACCTTCGAGGGAATCCCGAACGACTGGAGGGTGTCCTCCAGCAGGGCGATCCGCGCCTCCATCTGCGCGGCATCCTCCCGGTCGCCGTTGTCCGAATGGACATCGCTGATCAGCGACAGGGGAGGCGGCTGGTACAGCTCCTTGGATGACAGGAGCGAGAGCTGCTCGGGCCGATGATAGTCGGCCGCCGACGGGATCGACGGCGCGGGCTTGGCCTGCCGAGGAGGCGGCGTCTTGGGCAGCGGGATCGGGTCGGAGAGCGGCTCGGGCGGCGCGCTTGCGGCTGTGAGCGGGCGCTCGACCGGCCCGGGCGGCGCCTCTGCCGCAGGAGCAGAAGGCTCCTCCGCAGGCGCAGCCTCAACGGGCGCCGGGCTCGCGGGCTCCTCTTCCTTCGGCTCGCCGACGATGTTGATGATGCGCGATCCGCCGGGTGGCGGAGCTTCCTCGGGCTTCGGCGACGGTTTGGGTGTCGCTGCCGCCTCCCCGCGCCGGCGCTCAAGCCCGGCCCTCCCGGCGCGCACCCGCCCGGCGAGCCACCGCCTGCCCAGGCCCGCCCCCGTGGCCAACACGCCCGCCGAGGCTATCGCCTGGCCCTGCGTGAACAGGACGCCCGCCACCAGCAGCGCGCCCGCGATCACGATCCACGTGCACACGGTACCCAACAGCCGCCCCGTGCCCCACCAGAGGGCCGCGCCGATGACGCCGCCGCCGCGGTGCACGGCCACCGCGTCGAACTCCGTCCCCCGCGGCACGCCGATGTGCCTCGCCAGCAGGAAGCAGACGAAGAACAGACCCAGCGCACCGAGAATCCGACCGTTCAGGGCCTGCGTCGCTCCCACCAGAGCCAGCAGCCCGACCACCAGAAGCGCAACGCCAACCAGGTAGGCTCCCGAACCGACCAGGAAGCGCAAGGCATCACTCACGGCGGCGGGGATGTACGCGTGGGAGTGCTGAGCGTGGAGCACAAGGCTAGCGATGGCAAACAGGCCCGCAACAAACAGGCCCACGCCGGCCAGCTCGGCCGTTAGCCGCTCCTCGCGTGCGTCAACCTTCGAAGCCACGGCCAACCCCTCCGGTGCTGCGTCGATGGCTGCAAGTGGAACGGGGGAGCCACTACAGAGTATAGCACAGAGGGCAGGGAGAGGGGAAGGCGGGAGCATGTGAGGGTGTCTGCGGGCGGGAGGGCTGGGCAACAGGGAGGGTTCAGTGCGCGTGCGGCGAAGTCGTTGCCGGAAGTGCCTCGAGAGGACGGTGCCTACGATGCAGGTGGCTACCCGCCGGGACTTGGCTGGGTACCTCGAGGATCGCATGGCGAAGAGCTATGTTGAGCTTCGGGATGCCCAACAGCTGAAGCCCGAGTCATCCTTGGTCAAGACGTACATGATCGAGGCGCATGTGGGTGGCACTGGCTCCCATGATGATCTCATGCGCCTGTTGCGGGACGCCGTGGCGAGCGCGTGCCAGGCCGGGGCGAAGCGCGCCGAGGTGTTGGAGACGGATGAGGAGCGGTTTGTGCTTCTCGACGTGCAGGCTCGGCTGGGCGCCACGCGTCTTTACGTGGACGCCTCTGACGCGCGGTTTTGGCTGGCCCACTCGATGGACCACAGCACCGCAGTTGACTGGGTGGTGGACCGGCTAACGTCGGTCACTCCGGATCTGGACACTGCTTGGCTTCCGGTGGCTTTGCTTGAGGAGATGGCGCAGAAGGGGTCATTCCGCGGCCTCGGTCTGGACTACGACCGGCGGCCGTTCCTCGATTGCGATGACGATGACGCAGAGGGCGTCTCCTACTTCAAGATGCAGCTTTGGGGGAACCGGGCGCACGACGTGTTGGCGAGGCTCAGACAGGACGGTGCGTTCCCACACGAGACCACTTTGGCGAAGGTGAAGGTGAAGTCGTGGTTGGACGGACACGACGGAGCCTTCACCGTCGACGACGTGAAGTTCAACGGGAAGGTCACGGCTCGTGGTACGTCATTCCAGTGCCACAACAACCTCGTGACCGACCTGTACAGGCGCTACGCAGCGATGATCGGCGCCATCGAGGCCGTGGGTCGCGTCCGATGGGAGTACGATGACTCACGCGCTCGCCTGCGCGGGACGCCCGTCCATCTCCACATCCCGAAGCACGGGCTGGACCCGGCGGACCTTTGCGCCCGCCTCTTCACGTGCGGGAGCCCCTTCCGCCTGTGGGGCCTTCCTGTGCCGATCAGCCCAGACTATTATCGCGTGTGTGCGGTAGATCTCCACGTCGGGCACGCACTGGACTTCGAGGTCTCACCGGAATGGGTCCGGGTCTATCTTGGACCGGAGACATGTGGCAACACCGTGGTTCGCCTGCTGACGAACCTCCAGCATTCACTGGACGCAAGGACGGAGGCCAGGATCCATGGCCGATCCATATCCGAGCTTCAACCTGCAGATGGTGAACCTCTTCATCGGCATGTGTAGGGGTGAACCGTCGCTGCCGCGGGCGCTCGTCGAACTCGGCTACCAGGACGGTTGGGTGGAGTTCCGGTTCACCGCCGCGGCTGGTGAGGTCAGACCGGAACTCATCATGTGGTCGCAGCAGGAACGCCACACCGTCTTGTGGGAATGGAAGTCGGGGGGCCACATCGACCTTGAGCAGATGGGGCGGTACGCAGCAGTGACGGCCGACGACCTTCGGGACCGAGCGTTTGCGCCTTCGTCTGCCTGGGAGCACCACGACCTAGGCGTCGTAGTACCGGAACGCAAGGCCACCGACGCAGCCAGAGTGCTCGCAGAGGTGGGGTTTGGCTTCCCCCTTATCTCAAGGGACGCTGCGGGGCTTCGGCTAGCCGCACACGCGTTTGGGGTTCAGGGCCTGAACGCTGCGTTCACCCCCTCGATGGCAGTGGACTTCGACCGGCTTCCTCTTGGCTTCGTCCCCTTCGACCGTGACAGCCCAGACTGGGCAATCGCCGTGGTGGAGTACATGCACCAGCGGCAGCCGCGCGTACTGGCCGAGGCACTCGCTCGTGAAGTTGTGCCTGCATGGAACGCTATTGGCGCCGATCGCCAGAGCGAGTACGTGAAGCGCATGGCCTCGATTCTCAGGGAGATGTCGGCCCGCGAGTTCCACCACCATCTCCGTCGTGCGTCGCACCTCGACGGTCGCACCCACACGCCCACGTGGGAGGTCACGAACAACCCCCTGGAGAGCGGCACAGATCGCCGGAGCGCGGCCTTTCGAGACATCCAGAAGCGGGCTATGCGTCTTGTGGAGCGCCTCCGCCACGGGCAGGGGGTCCTGCCAGGTACTGACGAATAGGGAGAGGGAGCAGCAGCCCCGCAACTATGGGGCGAAAGGTGGGCGGACCCATGGCCTTCGTGCGGGTGACGATACACCTAACCGACGAGCAGCACCGCCTCCTCAAGGCGGAGGCCGCTCGTCGCGGCATGTCGATGTCGGCCGTGCTCCGGGAGCTGGTGGACCGGGAGATGCCTGCCCGACGAGACGATGCGGCGACTGCTGCTCGCTGACTGACGCCCACGCAATCCCTCTCAGGGCGACGAGGCTTCCCGTCAAGGCTAACTCCGCGGCGTTGACAACCCCCATACCCCCGCGTACAATCGCCTCACCCGACCGGATGGGAGTCTCGTGCGCATGAAGGGCCTCAAGAGGGTTGCGGCCATCGTTGCTGTGGCGGTGCTGCTGGGCGTGATGTGGTACCAGGCCTTTGCGGTGACGGGGGTGATCGGGCCCGTGACGCCGCCGGGGATCGAGCGGCCCGCGCCGCCGCCCGCGCCGAAGCTGTCGGCCCTGCCGATGGAGCAGGCGGATATCGACCTGTTCGGGCGGCTGCACCCCGTCTGGTCGGCGTTCTAACGGCGGGCCGGATGCACCGCCTGCACACGGCGGCAGGCGCTGCATGCGGCCCCTCCCAACGGCAGGCACTGTCATGGAGCGAATCACGATCATTGGGGGCGGGTTGGCGGGATGCGAGGCTGCGTGGCAGCTCGCGCAGCGCGGCGCGGAGGTACTCTTGTATGAGATGCGACCGGTCGTGCCGACCGCCGCCCACAAGACCGACCTGCTCGCTGAGTTGGTCTGCAGCAACTCGCTGCGGTCTGACAGCCTCGACCGCGCTCAAGGCATCCTGAAGGCCGAGCTGCGGCTGCTCGGGTCGGTGATCCTCGCGTGCGCGGACCGCTTCCGGGTGCCAGCGGGGAGCGCGCTCGCGGTGGATCGCGACCTGTTCGCGGGCGCGATCACGGAGGCGGTCACCGGGCACCGCAACATCGAGCTGCGACGCGAGGAAGTGACGGAACTCCCGGAGCGCGCGCCGACGATCATCGCTTCGGGGCCGCTCACCTCGCCGAATCTGGCCAAGGCGATCTACGCGGTCACGGGGCAGCACTACCTCTTCTTCTACGACGCCATCAGCCCCATCGTCGATGCCGACTCCATCGACATGGACAAGGCGTTTATGGCCTCGCGCTACGGCAAGGGCGAGGCGGCGTACCTGAACTGCCCGATGACGAAGCCGGAGTATGACGTCTTCTATGCGGCGCTGATGTCGGCCGAGCAGTCCATGCACGCCGATGTGAACCCCGACGAACTGTTCGAGGGGTGTCTGCCGGTCGAGGTGATCGCCGGGCGCGGTCACGATGGGCTGCTGTTTGGGCCGATGAAGCCCGTGGGCCTGCAGGACCCGCGCACGAACGCGCGGCCGTATGCCGTCGTGCAGCTTCGTAGCGAGAACGCCGACTTCACGATGTACAACCTGGTCGGCTTCCAGACGTCGCTGCGCTGGAGCGAGCAGGAGCGCGTGTTCCGGATGATCCCGGGCCTCGAGAACGCCGAGTTCATGCGCTACGGCGCGGTGCACCGGAACACGTACATCAACTCGCCGGTGCTCTTGCAGCGGACGCTGAACCTCAAGAGCCATCCCCACCTCTACCTCGCGGGGCAGATCACGGGTGTCGAGGGGTACGTGGAATCGACCGCGTGCGGGCTGGTGGCGGCGCTGAACTGCCTCGCCGCACTGCAGGGAGAGCCGCCGGTGGTCTTCCCGCGCGAGACGGTGCTGGGCGCGCTGATGCACCACATCACCCACGCCGACCCGAAGCACTTCCAGCCGATGAACGCCAACTTCGGCATCCTGCCGCCGGTCGAGAAGAAGGCACACCAGGGCAAGCGCGACGCGCGCACCGATGTCGGCAAGCGCTGTCTGGCGGCGATGGAGGCGGCGATCAACGCGCGGACGGGGTCGGTGAAGCTGGCGTAGATTGCGGGAGTAGTGGGGCGGGCATTCCTGCCCGCCATCGTCCATCGGCGGGCAAGAATGCCCGCCCCACTACTGCTCTCGCTGGAGACCATCCGGGCCGAGGTCTCGTCCATGTGGATGGCCGTCCCCCTCGCGCTTGCCGCGACAGGCACTTACGCACAGGGAAGGAGCCTGCCCATGGCGGAGGCCGTGACCCTCACGCGCTCCTGGGCGGAGGGCGCCTTCGGCGGGGCTCCGGCCCCACAAGAGCGCGACCGGCTGATCATCGTCCACGAGGACGAGCCCGGCGACACGAAGGTCAACACCTGCGCCTTCGCCGCGCGCCCGCCGATTCGCCTCGGTGAAAGGACATACGCGCGCGGGATCGGGGTGAACTCCCACAGCGTCCTGCGCGTGTCGCTCACGCGGCCGGCGGCGCGCTTCCGGGCGGACATCGGCCTCGACCGCAACGTAGACAACACCCCTGCGTCCGTCCGCTTCCATGTGAGCGTCGCCGGGAAGGACGTGTTCGCGACCGAGGTGCTCCGGCCCGGCGCGCCGGTGCAGAGCGTCAATGTGCCGCTGACCGGCGCGAAGGAGTTCGACCTGATCGTGGATGACGGCGGCGACGGGCGCGGTTGGGACCAGGGGGACTGGGCGGACGCGCGGGTCGTGCTGGAGGACGGAACCGAGCTGTGGCTCGATGATCTGGCGAAGGCGGTGGAGCTGCCGGCGGAGCTTCCGTTCTCGTTCACCTATGGCGGGAGGCCATCGGCGGACCTCCTGCCGACGTGGAAGCGCGAGGTGACCGACGAGGAGATCGACGGGACCCGCCGCCGGCGCACGCTGACGCTCACGGACCCGGAGAGCGGCCTGGAGGTGCGGGCGGTCTGCACGATCTACACCGACACGCCGGGCGCGGACTGGACCTTGTACCTCACGAACCGGGGTGCGCAGGAGACTCCTGTCATCGAGAACCTGCGCGCCCTCGACATCACGCTGCGGCCCGGAGTCGACTGGTCGCCCGTGCTGCATCGCATCACGGGCAGCGATTGCTCCGTCAACGACTGGGTGCCGATCGATGAGCCGCTCACGCCGGGGCGGCGCGTAGAGCTGACGCCGATAGGCGGGCGGCCGTCGCGGGCGGTCGGGCCGTTCTGGACGCTGGACTGGGGCAACGCGGGCGTGGTGACGGCGATCGGGTGGTCGGCGCAGTGGACGGCGGCGATCGAGCGGGAGGAGGCCGGCGTGCTCCGCGTGCAGGCGGGGATGCAGTTCCTGCACCTGAAGCTCCGGCCCGGCGAGACGATCCGCAGCCCGCGCATCATGCAGCTGTACTGGGCTGGCGCGGACCTGGATGGAGCGCACAACCTCTGGCGGCGTACGATGCTGAGGCACATCGTGCCGCAGCTCGACGGGCGGCCGATCACGCCCCCCATCGTGCACCTCAGCACCTCCTTCTACGAGCTGAATGACAGCACCGAAGCGAACGTGCTCTCCCACCTGGAGGCGATCAAGGGGCTGGGCTTCGAGGACTTCTGGCTCGACGCGTACTGGACGCGGGGCGGTTTCCCGGCGGGAATGGGGAACTACGGCTTCCCGCTGGAGCGCGCCGAGCCGCCCGACCGCTTCCCGCATGGACTCCGGCCCATCGGCGATGCGGCGCACGCGGAGGGGATGGGGTTTGTCGTTTGGTTCGAGCCGGAGCGCGTGGCCCCCGGCACGGAACTCGCGCGCGAGCACCCGGAGTGGGTCATCTCGCCCGGCGGCGATGGCTCGGGGCTGCTCAACCTGGGCCTCCCCGAGGCGCGCGAGTACATGACGCGCTACCTCATCGAGGCGATCCGGGCGTATGGGATCGACGGCCTGCGGATCGACTACAACCTCGATCCGCTGCCATACTGGCAGTTCGCGAACCAGCAGGACCCGGACCGCGTCGGACTGACCGAAATCAGATACGTCGAAGGCCTGTACCGGATGTGGGACGACATCCGGGCGGCGCACCCGCACCTGTTCATCGACGACTGCGCCAGCGGCGGGATGCGCATCGACCTGGAGACCTGCTCGCGTTCGATTCCGCTCTGGCGGACGGACGCGACCATCGGCCCGCTGATGGCCCATGACTTCGAGCAGGCGGCGTTGCGGAACCAGACGATGACCGCCGGCCTGAGTCGGTATCTGCCGCTGCACACGAGCGGCCAGATGGGCGCGACGCCCTACCTGTTCCGCAGCGGCTTCAACGGCGGCATCTCGTTCTGCGAGGACTGCCGACCGGCCGACTATCCCAAGGCGCTGCTGAAGCAGGCAATCGCCGAGGGCAAGCGACTGCGGCGGTACTTCCTCGGCGACTTCTACCCGCTGACGCCGGTGACGACCAGCCCGCGCGAGTGGTGTGTCCTGCAGTACCACCTGCCCCAGGAGAACGCGGGTATGGTGATCGCCTTCCGCCGGCACCAGTCGCCATACTCGGGCTACGACGCCGAGCTGCGAGGGATCGACGAGAAGGCGACCTACGAGGTCACGCAGTCCGTTGGCTACGAGCCTGCCGCGCCGGTGCGGATGAAGGGCAGTCGTCTGCGGCGGCTGGCGCTTCGGATTGACGAGTGCCCGGGGTCGATTGTAGTGGAATACGGCAGGCGCTAGACGGCTGCACGCCGAAGGAGCGAGACGAAGCCCATCGGTAGCTGAGATCGCAGCCATCCATCACAGCACGAGGCGGAGCCATGTCGCACCAACACCTGGATGCCTTCCTGTCGTACCTGACGAACGTCCGGGGGTGCGCGGTCCGCACGGGTGAGGCGTACTCCCGCGCGGTGCAGCAACTCGCGGATTACCTGGCGGCGCAGTGGGGCGAGGAGCACGCCTTCGACTGGGAGCGGGTGGACTACGCCACCGTTCGGAGGTATCTCGCTCACCTGTCGCGCGCGAAGTATGCGCCGACGACGATTGCGGCGCGGCTGGCGGCGCTGAAGGCGTTCTTTCGGTTCCTCACGCGAGAGGGCGTGGTGCAGCTCAACGTGGCGACGCTGGCCCGCGCGCCGAAGAAGCCGAAGCGCCTGCCCTCGGTGCTGGATCGGTCGGAGGTCGAGAGCATCCTGCGGGCGCCCGACCCGACCAAGCCTGCGGGCCTGCGTGACCGAGCGGTGCTGGAGCTGCTGTATGCGAGCGGCGCGCGCGTGGCGGAGATCTGCGGGCTGGACCTGACGGATGTGAACCTGGGCGGGCGCACGGCGCAGGTGCTGGGCAAGCGGGACCGGGAGCGCACGGTGCTATTCGGGGAACCGTGCGCGGCGGCGTTACGTACTTACCTTGAGGGCGCGAGGTCGCTGCTGCTGGCCGGGAACCCGCGGGGCGCGCAGGAGACGGCCCTGTTCCTGGGCAACTCGGGACGGAGGCTGACGACGAACAAGGTGCGGACACTCGTACGCAAGCACGTGCTGGCGGCCGAGACGGGTCAACCGGCAACGCCGCACAGCTTCCGCCACACGTTCGCGACGCACCTGCTGGACAACGGGGCGGACCTGCGCAGCGTGCAGGAGCTGCTCGGGCACGCGAGCCTCAGCAGCACGCAGGTCTACACGCACGTGAGCCTGAAGCATCTGCGGGAGAGCTACGTGAGGGCACACCCGCTCTCCGCCGAGGGGTCTACGCATGGCACGTGACCGGGAACAGCCGCAGTGGCATGGGACGACGGTCGTCGCGGTTCGGCGCGACGGCAAGCTGGCGCTGGCCTCCGATGGGCAGGTCACCGTCGGGGATAGCGTCGTGAAGCGCACCGCGCAGAAGGTGCGCCGCATGTCGGGCGACAAGGTCCTGGCGGGGTACGCCGGGAGCGCGGCGGATGCGCTCGCCCTGTTCGAGCGCCTGGAGAAGCGGCTGGACGAGTACAGCGGCAACCTCCCGCGCGCGTGCCTGGAGCTGGTGAAGGACTGGCGCACGGACCGGGCGATGCGCCGCCTGGAGGCCCTGCTGATCGTCGGTGACGCGACGGACCTCCTGTTGGTCTCCGGCACCGGCGACCTCATCCGCCCCGACGAGGACGTGCTCGCCATCGGCTCGGGCGGGGGTTACGCGCTGTCGGCCGCCCGGATGCTGCTGCGTCACACCCAACTGCCGGCGGACGAGATCGCGCGCCACGCGCTACTGGCCGCCGCCGAGATTTGCGTCTACACGAACGACCAGGTTACGCTTGAGGTGCTCGAGTGATTGAGGGTGAGCTGACTCCCAGAGAGATCGTAGCGGAGCTGGACAAGTACATCATCGGGCAGGAGGCGGCCAAGCGCGCCGTGGCCGTCGCCCTGCGCAATCGCCTCCGCCGCCAGCATCTCAGCGATGAGATGCGCGACGAGGTCATCCCCAAGAACATCCTGATGATCGGGCCGACGGGGGTCGGCAAGACCGAGATCGCGCGGCGGCTGGCGAACCTGGCCAACGCGCCCTTCATCAAGGTCGAGGCCACCAAGTACACCGAGGTCGGGTACGTCGGCCGCGACGTAGAGAGCATGGTCCGGGACCTGGTGGAGACCGCGATCCGCATGGTGGAGGAGGAGCGCTTCGAGGAGGTCCAGGAGCAGGCGGAGGAAGCGGCAGAGCGGCGGCTGACCGATCTGCTCGTGAAGGGCCGGGAGGGGTCGGCGCCGCCAGCCTCGCCGATGAGCGGTCTGCTGGCGCTGGCTCGCGGCGAGACGCCGCAGCTGCCCGCACCCGAGAGCGAGGTCGAACGCGAGCTGCGCGAGGCGCGCCGGCGTCAGGAGGAGGCCAACCGCCGACTGACCGAGCGGCGGCTGCGGGCCGGCGAGCTGGAGGACGAGACGGTCACGATCGAGGTCGATGAATCGTCCCATCGCACCTTCCAGATCTGGTCGCAGACCGGCCTGGAGGAGATGGGCGTGAACCTGCAGGACATGCTCGGCAGCATGTTCCCCAGCAAGAAGGTGCAGAAGCAGACCACGGTCGCGGAGGCGCGCCGACTCCTGGTGATGGAGGAGGCGGACAAGCTCGTCGATCCCAACGAGGTCTCGCGGGTCGCGCTGGAGCGTGTCGAGGACGGCGGCATCATCTTCCTGGATGAGCTGGACAAGATCGCCGGTCGCGAGGGCGGGCACGGGCCGGACGTCTCCCGCGAGGGCGTGCAGCGCGACATCCTGCCGATCGTCGAGGGCTGCACGGTGATGACGAAGTACGGACCGTGCGCCACCGACCACGTCCTCTTCATCGCCGCCGGCGCCTTTCACGTCAGCAAGCCCTCGGACCTGATCCCTGAGCTGCAAGGACGCTTTCCGTTGCGGGTCGAGCTGAAGAGCCTCAGCGAGGGCGACTTCCGGCGCATCCTCGTCGAGCCGCGCAACTCGCTCGTGAAGCAGTACACGGCGCTGTTGGCGACGGAGGGAATCGAGACCGACTTCACCGACGACGCCGTAGCGGCGATCGCGAGGCTGGCGCGCGAGGTGAACGAGTCATCGGAGAACATCGGCGCGCGCCGCCTCTACACGCTGATGGAGCGCCTGCTGGAGGACATCTCCTTCGAGGCCCCCGATATGCAGCAGACCAAGGTGGTCATCGACGAGGCCTACGTGAAGAACAAGCTGGCCGACATCGTTGAGGACCAGAATCTGTCGCGGTATATGCTGTAGGCGGCGGGCGCCATGATTGGCGCCCCTACACTCGGGCGTGATGAATCACGCCCCTACACAGGGGCGCGATGAATCGCGCCCCTACCTGACGGCAAGACGCTGGCTTGCCGTCGCGGAGGCTCTCCCATGCGTACGGTTGCCCTCGTGCTGGTGCTGCTGACCATGTCGTGCCTCGCCAACGCCGCGCCGCGCATCTGGCTGCAGTACAGCGACATGCCGGAGGCGCTGATGGTGAGCAACGACTCCGGGGCGGAGGTGAAGGGCTGCCGCGCCGAATGGCAGGTACGATACGACGGCGGTCGGCACTACACCGAGATCGCGAGGGTGGACCTGCCAGCCAATGGCGAGGTGAAGGTCAGCGACTGCGGAGAGTGGTGGGACGAGAATCGCAGCAAGACCCTCGACGTGGGACTCAGACTCGACGGACCCGACGGCAAGGAGCTGGCGAAGCAGAGCTATGAGGGCCTGTTCAGGGTCGTGCCGCGACAGGGCTTGCCGACGACGGACTGGGTCGGCACCGCCTCGCGCGGCGGCAACACGGCGGCGGCGTTCGACGGCGACCCGGGCACGCGCTGGGACACCGGCGGCGTTCAGAAGGTGGGCGACTTCTACGCGTTGGACCTGAAGCACGAGTACCGGATCGCGGGGCTGATTCTCGATGCGCGCGGATCGGCCAACGACTACCCGAGCGGGCTGACGGTGGAGGTGTCCATTCGCGGGGAGAAGTGGAGGCGAGTGGCGGACATCGCGGACACCGAGTCGGTGAACAAACGCGGCCGGATCAAGATCACCTTCGACCCGGTTGAGGTGCAGCACATCCTCATCACCCTCACGAAGCCGCACGGCGAGGGCTGGTTCTGGTCGATCCACGAGCTGTCCGTGTTGCCCGCGGAGGGCGGCGAGCAGGCGTCCGGCGGGCGGTCGATCCGGGGCGGGTCGATCGGCGGCCTGTTGGGGATCGCGGGGAGTGCCGTTCGCGCACCGGCGCCGGAGAAGACCGTGCTGCTGTTCTGCGGCTGCAAGGGCTTCCGGCACGCCACGGCTACCTATGGAAAGCCCGTCATCACGAAGCTCGGCGAGGAGAGCGGCGCCTTCAACACGATCTGCACGGAGGACTCGTCCTTCATCAACGACGACTTCCTCGCGGGAATCAGTTGCATCATCCTCAACAACTCGACCGGCTCGTTCCTCAACGAGGACCAGCGGGCGGCGCTGCTGCGCTACGTGCAGAACGGCGGCGCGATCGCGGGCATCCATGCGGCAACGGATGCGATGAATGACTGGCCGGACTTCCCGAAGCTCATGGGCGGCTGGTTCGACGGCCACCCGTGGAATGAGGAAGTGACCATCGACGTGGAGGTGCCGGACCACCCCGCCTGCGAGGGCGTGCCGAACCCGTGGAAGATCGCCGACGAGATCTACCAGCAGCGCGACTGGTCGCGGAACGACCTATGCGTGCTGATGAGCCTCAACACCGAGCAAACGAACATGACCCGGCAGGGCATCAAGCGCGAGGACCGCGACTTCGGCATCGCGTGGTGTAAGCAGATCGGCAAAGGCCGGAGCTTCTACACCGCCCTCGGGCACCGCAACGAAGTGATGGATGACCCCGTCTGGCAGAAGCACTTCCTCGGCGGCGTGCGGTGGGCCATGGGCGAGGTCGAAGGCACGTCTACCCCGCACGCGAAGCCGAAGTAGTGTAGGGAGACCCCCATGTCCACGATGAGCCGACGGCGGTTCGTGGAGGCCGGTGCCCTGGCGGCCGGCGTAGCCGCAACGGGAGTGGGGCGCGCGCAAGGTACCGACGACCGCCTCCGCCTCGGCTTCATCGGCGTCGGGAATCGGGGGAGTCAGCTTCTGGCGGCGACGTTGCCCAATGCGGATGTGGAGGTCATCGCGCTCTGCGATGTGTACGAGCCCTACCTGAAGCAGCAGGCCGCGAAGGTCGGCGGGACGGTCGCTACGTACTCGGACTTCCGCGAGGTGCTCAAGCGGGATGACATCCACGGCGTGGTGATCGCGACACCCGACCACTGGCACGCCATCCAGACGATCATGGCGTGCGACGCCGGGAAGGACGTGTACGTCGAGAAGCCGCTCTGCATCACAATTCGCGAGGGTCGGCGGATGGTGGAGGCGGCGCGGCGCAACCAGCGCATCGTGCAGGTCGGCACGCACAGGCGCTCCTCGACGCTGCTCCCGCAACTGCGCGAGCTGATCCGTGGCGGCACGATCGGCAAGGTGACGGTCGCGCGCTGCTACCGAATCAGCAACATGTTCCCGGATGGCATCGGGCGCGCCGAGGACGGCGACCCGCCGGAGGGCCTGGACTGGGACATGTGGCTCGGACCGCGCGCGGAGCGGCCGTTCAACCCGACCATCGCGCCGTACAAGTTCCGCTGGCACAGCGCATACTCGTCGCAGGTCGCGAACTGGGGCATCCACTACCTGGACGCGATCCGCTGGATGCTGGACGAGCAGGCGCCGAAGTCCGTCGTCGCGCTCGGCGGCCGGTTCGCGGTGAACGACCGGCGAGACATCCCGGACACGATGGAGGCCGTCTTCGAGCTGCCCTCGGGGTGCCTGCTGGTCTTCGGTCAGTACGAGGCGAGCAACAACCCGGCGCTGCGGAGCGGGGAGATGGAGCTGCGCGGCACGCTCGGCACTGTGTACGCGAGCGAGCGGAGTTTCGAGGTCGTGCCGGAGCGCGCGGGGCAGTTCGGCAAACCCGAGCCGGTCGCGGAAGCGCGGACGGTCAAGGCCTCGGATGGCGACCTCACCGCCCTGCACATCCGCAACTTCCTTGACTGCATGAAGACGCGGGAGACCCCCAACGCCGACGTGGAGATCGGCCACCGCTCGACAACGTTCTCGCTTCTGGCGAACATCTCCCTGGCCGAGAAGGCGCGCATCGAGTGGGACGCGGTGCGGGAGCGCATCCTCTCTCCCGAGTCGGCCAACCGACACCTGCACTACGAATACCGAGCCCCGTGGAAGCTCGGCTAGACCCACCCCTCACGAGGACCCCGCCCATGCTCCGCTATGCCACCATGGCTTTCGGTGCGGTGCTGGCCTGCCTGCCGGCGGCGCAGGCGGCCGAGCGGCTCACCCACGCTGCTGTCGAGATCTACCCCTCCCTGTTGGAAGGCCTCGCGCGGGCCGCCGACTTCCCGTTCCGGATGGTGGACTACGACGGCGGCGAGGCGGCGAACGTCCTGCCGCCCAAAGGACGCTGGGGGGCCGGGGAGTGCGGCCATCTGCGGACGCTCAGTCTCTTCCTCGACGCCCCGAGCGACATCTCGCTGCGCTTCGAATCGGAAGCGGTCAGCCCGGGCGTCACCCGGCCGATCGCGCGCCTGGAGATGACGCTCCGCGGCCCCGCTGAGGCGGAGTGGTGGAGCAAGCTGCCCCTACAGGGGGAGTGGGGGCTCGTGAAGCGCTTCCGGGAGCGCATTGCGCTGATCGTCCGCGCGAAGTCGCAGGTCACGATCGCCAAGGCTGAGTCCGGCAATCCCTGGGTGGCGCTGGCGTTCGACCGAATCGAGGGCAAGGACGTCGAGCTGAACGTGCGCCACTGCCCACCGTGGTTGGACCGGCTGATTGAGACGCACTTCGGCGTCGCCGAACAGGTGGATGCCCGCATCGCGCAGCAACTGGCGCCCCGGACGCGCATCGAGCTGCCCCCGCTCTCCGTCCCCTACCTCTCCCGGCCGCTGGTCATCGAGGACCTGCGGCCCGCCGTCCGCAACGGTATCCTCCGCATCGAGATGACCGTCGGCAGCCGCTGAGAAGCCCCTCTCGAGGTCTTTGGGCTCCACGGCTCTGAAGCCTCACCCCCCTGCCCCCCTCTCCTGAATGGAGAGGGGGGAACATCGACACGGCGACATCGGGCCGTCCCCCTCTCCATTCAGGAGAGGGGGGCAGGGGGGTGAGGCTTCCACAGGTTACCCCGACCCTCGACCCCGGGAACATGCCTGCCGCTGAGAAGGAGCGCCTCCCCCCTACCCCGAAAACTCAGGCGGGCGGGTACGGCCGCTCGGCTCGCCCGGGAGGCGCGGACATGAGACACGCACGGACGGTGCTGCTACTCTCCCTGATCTGCCTGCTTCTCCCCCTGCTGGTTGGATGGTACCTTGCGGGACTGTCAATGGCGGCGGACGAAGTCTCCGCGGCACGGGTCAGCGGGCCCGCCAGCCGTCTGCTCGAACTCGCCGGCATCGACCGCGGGCTATGCGCGGTCATTGGGTGTGAGGACCCGGCGTTGCCCATGGCTCTGGCGCGCGAGACCCAGTTTCTCGTCCACGTGCAATCATCGAACGCGGCCTTGGTCGAGCGGTTGCGCGCGCGTTTGGGCACCGAGGGCCTGTACGGGAAGCGCATCACTGCCGAGGTTGGCTCACCTGACCGTCTCCCGTACGCGGACGGCGTGGTCGATCTGGTGCTGTGCCCGGCGCTCGATGGGGGCTCGCTGGGGGAGATCGCGCGCGTCCTGCGGCCCGGAGGCGGCGCGATTCTGGGCGCGAGGGAGGGGCTGAGTCCAACTGAGGTTCGTCGAGGGACCGGACCCGACGAGGTGAGCTGGGAGGTCGTCGAAGAGGGATCGGGCGTCTGGGCCAAGCTCGTGAAGCACCCGTCGCCGCTTAGCGATGAGTGGACCCACTGGCAGCACGCGCCGGACAACAACCCGGTCTCGACGGACGCCGTCATCAAGGCCCCGTACATGACGCAGTTCCTGAGCCTGCCGTACTACTCGCCGATGCCCGCGATCTCGGTGATCTGTAGCGGCATCCAGTTCCGCGCCGCCGGGCACATGGCGATCCACGAGCGCGAGGAGCGCTTCGTCAATACGCTCTTCGCGTCGAGCGCCCACAACGGGCTGGTCTTGTGGACGCGTCCGCTGCCGGAGGGATACCTCGTTCACCGCTCGCTGTTCGTGGCGCAGCCGGACGTGCTCTATCTCATCGAGCCGCAGCGCTGCCTGCTGCTCGATCCGCGAACCGGCGCCGAGAAGGACGCGATCCCGCTGCCGGCGGGCGTCGAGGAGGGCGCGCAGTGGCAGTGGATCGCGCTGGAGGACGGCGTGCTCTATGCGCTCATCGGCAAGGACGCGATGCCGGCCGAGGTCATCGAGCGCAAGCGGCCCAGCGGCGCGTGGGGCTGGAATGAGCTGTCGCAGGGGTACTATGCGACGGAGTACCCGTGGGGGTATGGCAAGACGCTGGTGGCTTTGGACCCGCAGACGAAGCGCGAGCTGTGGCGCCATGCGGAGACCGTCCCCATCGACTCACGCGCGCTATGCCTGAAGGACGGGCGGATCTTCATTCACGGCGAGGGCGCCTATGTCGCCGCACTGAACGCGAAGACGGGTGACATCCTCTGGCGGACCGACGACCGGAAGCTCCTCGCCGCGATTGCGGAGCAGAATGACAAGGGCCTTGGGTTCAAGACGACGCCCTACGCGCTGTGTACGGACGAGATGCTGTTCTTCGCCGGGCGAGGGCGGTTGAACGTGGTGGGCGTGAAGGCGAGTGACGGTGCGCACCTGTGGACGGTGCCGGGCGCGTACAACGCGACGAACATGCTGTACACGGGGAACTACCTGTATGCGCACATCCCCTCGGCCACGAAGATCGACCCGCTCACCGGCACGCTGGCCGCCGACCTGGGCATCCAGAAGCGCTCGTGCGCACGGTTCACCGGCTGCCCGGAGGCGCTGTTCCACCGCGGCAGTCTCCAGGTCGGCGAGGGCTCCACGCGCTATGACCTGAGCACCGGCCGGGCGGGCGTCATCCACGCGTTCCGGCCGCCGTGCAACGACGGCATCATCCCCGCCGAGGGCCTGCTGCACATCACGCAGTGGGACTGCGACTGCAATCTGCAGCTCATGGGCGGCATCGCGCTGGCGCCGGCGGGAAGTTACCAGTTCGGTCGCGACCCGACGGACGCCGAACGCCTGACGACCTTCCCGGTGGCAGGCGGGACGGCTGCGCCGTCCATGGTGGCCGAGAACGATTGGCCCACCTATCGCGCGGACAACGCGCGCAGCCAGAGCACGAAGGCGACGGTTCCGGAGACGGTCCAGGTGAAGTGGCAATACACGCCGCGGTCCGCAGCACGGCCCAGCGCCGCGACGGCGGCGGGGGGGCTCGTCTTCGTTGCAGGGGACGATTGCTGCGTACGGGCCTTCGACGCGGAGACTGGGAAGGAGCGCTGGACCTTCGCGACGGCGGGTCCGGTGCGCCTGCCGCCGACCCTCTGGGAGGATCGCGCGTACGTCGGCTCGGCGGATGGCTACGTCTACTGCCTGCAGGCCGCAAGCGGTCGCGCCGTGTGGAGATTCCGCGCGGCGCCCGCCGAGCGGCGGGTCGTCATCTACGGCGCGCTCTCCTCGACGTGGCCCGTGAACACCGGGGTGCTGGTGGACAACGGCGTCGCGTACGCGGGCGCCGGGATCATCTGCTACGATGGCACGCATGTCGTCGCCCTCGACGCGCGGACCGGCAATCCCCGCTGGCAGAACAATACGTCGGGCCATCTGAACCCCGAGCTACGCGCCGGCGTCTCGGTGCAGGGGGACATGGCGCTGCTAGGCGGGCAACTGATGCTCGCCGGCGGGAACGTCGTCAGCCCGGCGGTCTACAACACGGCCGACGGCAAGTGCCTGAACGGTCCGCCCGGCCCGCACCCGCCCGGCGCGCATCGCGGCTCGGAAATCTGCGCGTTCGTGGACCGCTACATCATGATCGGCGGCCAGCGCCTCCTCACCGATCCCGGCGACGACATCTCAACGAACCTGGGCGTCGCCTTCCAGGGCCAGGGCGTTGCGCCGAACAAGGGCCTGCCGGGTCGCGTGCCGCCGGCCTTCGGCAACGGAGTCGTCGTGATGGCGGCGCGCGGGCCGCTGGTCTGCGCCGAGACGGCCGAGATCGAGAAGTGGCTGAAGATCGACGACAAGAACGCGCGCTTCCAGCCGCGCTGGGTCGTGAAGTTCCTGCAGGGCGCCGTGGCCACCGCCATCGCGGCGAACGCCGTGGTCGCTGTGGGCCACGCGGAGGCCCCGGAGGGGCAGACGGGTGCGTGGCAGGTCGCGGCCTTCGACCTGGCCTCGGGGAAGGAGCTATGGCGCCAACCGCTGCCTGAGGCGCCGCTGCCCGGCGGGCTGTGCATCGACAGCCAGGGCCGGACTATCGTTGTGCTTGAGAACGGCGGGGTCCTATGTGTGGCGTAGGAAGAGGCGGAAAAGAGGGACACCATACTAATTCCGCATGACGTCGGCGGAATTAGTATGGTGTCCCTCTTTTTCTTTCGGGAAGGTCGCCATGTCCGTGATCCGTCTCCTGTTTCGCGAGATCGAGTACCGCAAGCTGAACTTCGCGCTGGGGCTGGTGTCGGTGATCGCGGCGGTCGCGCTGCCGGTGTCGATCCTGACGATGTGCGACGCGTCCAACCGCGAGATCACGCGCCTCATGCGCAACCTCGGCTTCAACCTCATCATCGTGCCGGCCGACACGAACATGAGCGACTTCTGGGACCGTCAGTACGCCGACAAGACGATGCCCGAGGCGTACGTGACGAGGCTCAGCCAGTCCCGCACGCTCATGATCCAGCACCTCGTGGCGCGGCTGCAGCAGAGGGTCGAGTGGCGCGGCCGCAAGGTGCTCCTCACGGGCGCCCTGCCCGAGGTGCCGATGCGCTACGGCGCCCAGAAGTCGCCGATGGACATGCCGATCCCGAAGGGCGAGGCGTACCTCGGCTTCGAGTTGGCCAACAGCACGGGCCTCAAGGCCGGCGACGCGCTGGAGCTGACAGTGAACGGGAGAACCCGCAAGTACAGGATCGGGAGGACGCTGAGAGAGCAGGGCAGCCTGGATGACATCCGCATCCTGTTGCATCTGCACGACGCGCAGGACCTGCTGAACATGCCCGGCCGCGTCACCGACATCCAGGCCTTGAGCTGCTACTGCAAGGGCGCGGACCTCTCCACACTGCGGGCGAGCCTGGCGAAGGAGTTCCCGGACACGCGCGTCTCCGAGCTGCGCACCCAGTACCTCGTTCGCGCCGAGACGCGGGCGACCATCGAGCGCTATGCCGCGTTCCTGCTGCCCGCAGTGCTGGTGATCTGCGCGGTGTGGGTGGGGCTGCTGG
>VGFC01000049.1 GCA_016869045.1 Armatimonadota bacterium | reverse complement strand
TTCGATCACGCGCACGTCGTCGGTCTCTGGGATTCCGCAGATCGCCTTGGCGGCGGCCTCGTCGAAGGCGCCAATCCAGCACGTGCCCAGGCCCTCCTCGACGGCCTGCAGCGCGATGTGCTCCAGGGCGATGGCCACGTCGATTGGGTAGCAGGGCTGGCCGCAGCGCATGATTCGACCATCGTGCTTCGCGCAGGCGACGATGACCACCGGCGCCTGGCCGACGAACGCCTGGCCGCTCGCGGCCTCGACGAGCCGGGCGCGCTTGTCGGGGTCGCGGACGATGACGAAGCGCCACTCCTGCCGATTGCTCGCCGAGGGCGCGAGGCGCGCAGCCTCCAGGATACGGTCGAGCTTCTCCTGCTCGACAGGCCGGTCCTGATAGGCGCGGACCGAATAGCGGGCCTGGATGGCTTCGAAGACGGTCATGGCGGGCCTCCGTGGGCGAAGGATGGGGAGTGGTTCGGCCTTGGCAGGCTGGAAGCCTGCCCCACGGCGACGACTACTCCAGCTGGGCGAAGGCCTCCTCGATGATGGCCACGACGTTCTCGACGGGCGCGTCCGTGGGCACGGCGCCAGCGGGGGCGAGGAGGTAGCCGCCCTCGTGGAACAGCGCGAGGCGGTCGTGCACCTCGCGACGCACGTCCTCGGGAGTGCCGAGCGGGATCGTGCTCTGGCTGCCGAGGGCGCCCCAGAAGGTGAGGTCCTTCCCGTACTCGCGCCGGCAGAAGGCGACGTCCATCGCCTCGGGCTGCAGGGGATGGACGACCTGGACGCCCACGTCGATGAGGTCGGGGAGGATGTCCGTGATGTTGCCGCAAGAGTGGATCATCACGACGAGCCCCTGGCGATGGGCTGCCTCGAAGATGCGACGGTACGGCTCCTTGTAGAGCCGTCGCCAGACCTCGGGGCGCACCATCAGCCGGTCCTGAAAGCCCCAGTCGTCCCCGAAGCGAATTCCGTCCACCCCCATTCCCGATAGCTGCGCGGTCGCGGCACACGAGAAGTCGGCGAGGCGCTCGGTCAGCTCGGCTACGAAGCGCGGCTCCGAGAGGAGATAGCCGAGGTAGTTCTCGAAGCCGCAGAGCGCCCAGGCCGGCTCGAAGAGCCCCGCCCCGCCGACGACCAGGAAGTGATCCGGATACTGCGCGCGCACCGTCGGCACACCCCTCGCACGACCGGGCGCCGCGCCGTCGGGGAAGGCGTAGCCTTCGAGGCTGGGCTGGGTGAGGGGGTAGGAGACCAGCTCGCCCCAGTCGCCCATGTTCGTGTCGCGCGGCGCGCGCGCCCAGACTGCGCCGAACTCGCTGCGGCAGAGGCCGGGCCCGGGGTCCTCGGAGGCGAAGTCGTCCGGCGCACCGACGCCGGCCCAGACGAGGTGATCGCCGGTGGCGGTCAGGAGGTCATCTGTGCGGTAGTGCTCGCTCAGCTTGCGGCGGATCGCACTCGTGAGGTCGAACTGCCAGGGCAGGGCGTCCAGCGGCTGCCGCCGGATCGAGGCGAGGACGCGCTCGCGAGGGGTCATGCGGTTCACTTGAGCGACTCCAGGCCCGCAACCGCGGTGTCGGCCCAGAGCTTGCCGGTGCCCTTGGGGGCGCGGACGTGGCGGCAGAGGCGGGTCTCGTAGCTGCCCTCATCGAGCGCGCGGTCGGTGGCGACGTAGCCCACGGTGTCGTTCGCGATGCCGATGTTCATCGTCTGCGGGAAGGGCGAGCGGGCCTTGATGTCGAGGCCGATCCTGGTGAAGACTTCGCCGGGGAGGCCGACGATGCCCAGGTCGCCGATGCGCAGCGTGTGGATCGGCACGAGCCACTCCAACGGCGCCTCCATGCACAGCACGATCTCGCGCGCGTAGAGCCACTCGGCGTCGTTCCAGGCCTCGCCAGCCGCGACCTGAGCACGGGCGGCGCACAGTTCCTCGGCTGAAGGCGTCCTTGCCGGGAAGTTGACCTGCATCAGCCGGGCGCCGAGAGGGACCTCATCCCGGAAGTCATCCTCACGCAGGCCGCTCCAGATTCGCCAGGCCTCGGCGGCGACGACGTTCGCCACGCGCTCGATCTGGTGGCGGGCGTGAGTGCTCGTGCGGGGGGGACGCGAGAAGTCCAGGTTGTTCACGTCGCCGAAGGTGCCGTTGGCGAGCGGGCAGACGAACTGCGCGCCCGCGAGGCGGTTCAGTGCGACCCCGAAGGCGGCGAAGTAGTCGGCGCAGACCACGTCATGCTTCGGGCCGCTGATGCCGACGTAGTGGAGGCTCAGGTTGCCGAGCGCGGCAATCGGGGCGCCCTCCGGCGAGCGCAGGACGAGGAGGCCGAGTTGGGGGTCGGTCGGCCCCGCCGGCCGGATCGCGTCGGGGTTCAGGTGGCCCGGGTTCATCTGCACGGTGCCGTCCTTCATGTGCCAGCGACGGTTGTGGACCTCGCCGGGCACCGACCCCGCGGCATGGGCGAACTGCGCGGGCTGCAGACGCCGGTACGCCATCGTGAAGGCATCGGCGATGCGCGGCGCGACCCACTCGGCGTAGCCCTCCTCGGGGAGAGTGCCAAGGGCGCCAATGATCGCCGGCCCGGTGTGGGTGTGCGTGCCGGCGATGAGGACGTTCTCGGGCGGCACGCCTGTCTGCTCCTGAATGCGCGCCTTCGCGGCGTTGACGACCTCACCGGGGACGACGATGAGGTCGCAGATCACGAAGCCGAGGGTCATGTCGCCGTCGGAGAGCACGATGGCCTTGGCGTTCAGGGGATCGAGGATGTCGGTTGCGAGGCGGTCGGTGAAGTAGCCGATGAGGTGCGCGCCCAACCCGGGCGTGATGTCGAGCTGTGCGGCGCCGGCTCGGAGGGGAGGCATGTGGACGCTCCTTCGGAATTCTGGGGACACGATCCCAATTCGGTACGACTCAATTGGGTCATGTCCCCGAATCCCTCTTCGGGGGAATCTGGGCCGCCCATTCCCGCGAGTCGGCGGAAGGCCCTCTTGCTGAGTCTCGGATACGTACGGGAACAGTGGGGCGGGCATTCTTGCCCGCCACGGCCTTCGGCGGGCAAGAATGCCCGCCCCACTGTTCCCGTTTCCCTACTCGAGTTCGGGCTCGACGACCGCGCCCTGCGCCTGCTCGAGGGTGCGTGTGTAGGCGCCGAAGAAGTCGGAGTTGCAGTCGAGCCAGAGGGTGATTCGGTGCAGGTCCTCCGGAGCGAGGGACACGCCATGATGCCCCTGGGCGAGGAGCTGGTAGAGGCGGGAGGCGCGGGCGCCGAAGCGGCCGGGCTCCGTGCGCGGGGTCGTCCAGTCGGCCTGCGCGAAGAAGAAGGCATAGTCGCGGAGGTTGCGATAGGAGGCATACCAGTAGTGGTCGGCGTGCTCGAAGTCGCCGCGGCCAAGGTCGAGGGCGCCCGGGCTCTTCGCATGGCATTCGACGCACGCGCGGTCGAGCACCGGCTGTACCAACCGGGCGAAGCTGAAGGGGCTGCTGCCCTCGGACTCGGGGCGCAGCACGGAGGGAGGGCGACCGAACGCGAGCGGGCCGGGGCTGCGGTTTGCGGGAGCGTGGTCGGGTGGGTTGTGGCAGCCCTGGCAGGTCAGGGTCTCGCCGGGCTGCACCCACGTCTCGCTGCGCATGGACTGGATCGCGAGGCCGTCTGCGTCGAGCGCCTGGAAGAAGACCGGACGCCCGGCCGGCAGCGTGAACCAGGCGCTGCCATCCTCCTCCACGGGCACGGTGCCGAGCACGCGCCGGGCGCTCTTCTGGGAGCCGTACCCGATCGGCGGATCATCAGCGCTCGGGGTGACCTTCGGGAGCACTTCGATGACCCGCAGCGCGCGGATGCGCGTGCCCTCAGGGAAGGGCAGCGTGGAGTCATACACGTTCACCAGGCCCACCTTGCCGGTGGCCGGCGAGAGGCTCGAACCGCCGACCCGGAACTCCTCGGGGCGGATGCCGCGCGTGGTGCGCTCGGGCACGATGGGCGGCATGGGGCGCGGCTTGAGCGGGATCGGACTCAGGCAGCCGATCTCCGGGTCGCGATAGAGCAGAATCCGGTTGCCGAAGGCGTCGAGGAGGTAGATGCCATGCCGGTTGGCGGCGCCCCGGATGCCGGCGCCGAGGGGGTCGTAGACGCACAGGAAGAAGGTCTCGTCCAGCGGCCAGGGGGAGGCGCACTGCTGGCTGTCGGTGGAGGCGCACTCGGCCTCGGGGAACATCGCGGCGGGAGTGAGCCGGCGAACGGGGCCCATGCCGTCATCGTCAGGCAGGGCCGGGTCGATCACCACCAGCGGACCGTAGGCCTGGCTGTGGTGGGCGGCGGCCGTGGCGACGAGTCGGCGCGAGCCGGGAATCGCGCGGAGGTCCATCTCCATCTGCGGGCGCCGATCCAGGGCAAGCCCGTAGTTCCCCTGTACGACACGCGGGTCGCAGCCATCGGGAGTGATGACCCACGGGTGGTGGGCCTGGTTGAAGCCGCGGTCCACATAGTCCCAGCGGGTGTAGAGCAGCAGGCCGTCCGCAGCGACGCTAGGCTGCCACTCGTTGGTCTCGTGAGGGCTGATGCAGAGGATGTCGGAGCCATCGGCCGCCATGGTGTGGAGCGTGTAGGTCGGGACCGGCCGACCGTGGCACCGGCCGAACCCGCCGCGCCGCTCGGAGATGAAGGCCACGCGGCCGTTCGGCAGCCAGCAGGGATCGAAGTCGTTGACCGGGCCGTCGGTGAGCTGCCGCAGGACAAGACCGTCGAGTGTGAGACGGAAGAGGTGGTACGTGCTGTCCTCGGTCCACTGGTAGGGCGTCTGGCGACCCTCGGTCCAGGCGAATAGGACCTCGCGCGCGTCGAAGGAGAGGTCAGGCGACAGGAAGCCGCCCCCGGCGAGGCTGCTCCCGGCGAGCCGTCCGTTCTCGCAGGTGACGCCGGCCAGTAGATCGACCACCCTCGGCGACGGCCCGAAGGGGTCTTCGAGGACGAACAGGCCGCCGCCCGGGAGGGCGTGGAAGCCGAAGTACTGGTCGCACATGTGGTCGCCTGCGGAGTAGATGCCGGGCATGAAGAACCGCTTGAGGAACAGGAGGCGGCTGAAGTCGAGGAGCGGGTTCCGGAAGGCGATCCGGCGCCGGAGGTCGTCCACCTGAGCGAAGACCAGCGGCCGACCCTCCCGATCATCAGGGCCGACACCGTCGGCGAGCCCCTCGAGGCTCTCCAGCTCCCGCGACTCGTCGGCCAACACCGGCCCGCGCGGCATCGAGCGCAGGTGTTCGAGCAGAGCGCGGGTGCGGCGGAGGATGACATCGAGGGCGTCACGGTCGGTGGGGTAGATGGTGGCCTCGGGGCGATAGGCCTGGGTGATGAAGCGCGAGTTCGCTCCCTGGTTGCGGAAGAAGGTGATCTCGCGCTCGAGGTCCTCGAACGGCGTGGGCGGGGGCTCGGAAATCGCCTTCGGCGAGCCCTCGGACATCTCGATCCAGGCGTCGCACCAGTCGGCGTGATCGCAACCGTAGCCGTCGGGCGTGGTGCCGACCTCGAGGCACAGGACGCGTACCCCTCGGAGGTCGACGTCGACGGTGACGGACGGATCGGGTCCGCGCAGGACCGCGCTCCACAGGGGCTTGCCGTCGCCCAGGACCCGGAACTCGACGCTGCCGTCGTTGCCCATCTCGTCATCGACGCCGCACACGGCGTGGAAGCGCAGGCCGTGCCCGCCGAGCTCGATCCAGAAGCCGCCGGGCGGGTGAGTGCCGATGCCCCGCGCGTACTCCTGCCCGGCCAGCCGGAAGGGGTTGCCGCCCACCGACTGCCGCGCCAGCGTGCGCTGCCAGCCGCAGCGCGACAGGCTCACATCGAGGTCATCGACCCAGAAGACGGTGCCCGCGGCGTCCTGAGCGCGGGCGGGCAGGAAGGTCGCGAGCAGGAGCGGGATGACGGCAAGCTGAGCGGCGGTACGGATCACCATCTGGGGCCGAACTCCCCAAGGGTGGCGGGCAGGACTGCTTACCTGCCGGCCTTGTATTGCGCGAAGACCTCCGCCGGCGAGAGGGCGCGATCATACAGGCTGATGTCGCGGACGCAGCCGTTGAAGTGCCCATACGATCCCAGCCAGCCGAAGCGCAGGGGCTCCTCGTTCGTGCGGATGGTCGTCTGCACTTCCTTGCCGGTCCCGGCCTCGCGCCCGTTGACGTACACGCGCATCGTCTGGCCATCGTAGGTCGCGGCGACCTGGTTCCACTGACCGGGCGTCAGGCAGAGGTCGGTCGGGTTGTACATGTTGCGCGTACCGTCGGGGCTGTCCACCTCGAACCACGGCGTCAGGCCGGGGCGCAGGTGGAGGCCGTAGGTGCCCGTCGCTTCATAGCCCTTGCCGAGCAGACCCGGATACCAGACCTCCGACGACTCGTACCTGACCCACAGGAGCATTGTGAGAGGGCCGGCGAGGTTGACGGCCGGGGGGCTGCCGAAGTCGATGTACTGTCGGCGCGAGTCCTCCAGGCGCACGACGGAGCGGCCCGCGTCCTTCACCCACTGCGGCTTGTTGGTCAGCGTGCCGGTCAGTTCGCCGGGCGCACTGGACTTGGCCGTGAGGCCCTGCCCCTCATCGAGTCGCCAGCGCGCGATGAGGCCCTGCGTGTCGAGACGGCGCAGCTCGTCGGCGGTCGGGAGGTTCGCGGGAATCGTCTCGGGCCCATCGAGGATCAGCTCACGGAGCGCCGTGGGCTCATCGAAGGCACCGAAGGTCGGCGACCAGACGGGTTCGTCGCCCTGTGGAGAGCGACGGGCGATGTTGAGGAAGAGGTGCGCGCGGCCATCGGGGCGGCTCGGCGAGAGGCGCGCGAGGGGCAAGGCGCAGCTCACCGTCCAGACGCCGCGGGTGGACCGAACGGACTCGACCTTCGCGCCGCAGTCCCAGGCCGTGTTGCCCTCGGTCGCGACGGACTGACCGGTCGGCGCGATGAGGAGCTTGCGCAGTGGCGCCTGGCGATCCGCTGCGAGATACACCTGCCAGCGGTCGCCACTGGCGGGATCGGCGGAGGCCTGCAGGCCCGCCGGGCCGATCTGGTCCTCGAGCTGCAGGTACAGCCACTCACCGTCGGTGAGGAGGCGCGCCGCGCACTTGCGGCGCGTCGGCTCTGCGATGCGCGAGCGCCAGGTGACGAGCGCCAGCGCCTCCCCGGCATCCAGCTTCGTCGGGTCTCCGCCCAGCGGGCCGGAAGAGGCGAACGGCACGCGCAACGGAGCGCCCTGGCCGCCGTAACGCGCCTTCGCGTGCTCCAAGTACAGCGCGCGGCCGGCGACCATGTAGTCCCACGTCCCCAGCTCGAACAGCTTCACGCGGGCCTTCTGCTCGGGGGTCTGGGCCGCGTCCCTCGCCTGCTGCATCAGCGCGGCCAGCTCGGCCATGCGTCGCTCGGTGCCGAGGTAGCCCCAGGCGACCTCCTCGGTCTGGTGATGGTGACCTTCGATGCGGCCCGAGGCGATGGGTTCGGGGTAGTTGGCGGGATTGCTGTAGGTCTGCTCGATGGCCTCGTACAGCTTCTGCATCGGGCCGGCCGCGGGGCCGTAGAGGCGCTGGAAGTACTCGTCCAGCAGCTTGTCAGCGTCAAGCAGCGGCTCGTCCATCAGCCGGTAGGTCAGGTAGGCCTCGACATCCTGACCGTAGCCGCAGTGGAAGACACCCCGGAAGTCCTGGTCGTGGAAGAGCCGGAACTGCTCGCCGATGGCGTGGGCGAAGAAGCCCGGGAAGCAGTGGAACTTGCCGTTGTTCGCGATCTCGACGGGGAACGTGTAGTAGAGCCACAGGTACAGCACGCGGCCGGGGTTCGTGGCGCGCCACTGCTTCAGCAGGTCTTGCTCGTGCTCATAGGAGGGGCGGTCGAAGTTCAGGCGGTTGCACGCGAAGCAGTACTGCACCACGACATTCGGTTCGAGCTTCACCTTCTCCGGCGGCGCCGCATGGGTCATGTAGGCGAGGCACACGATTCGCTTGTCCGGATGCCTGGCGCCGACGATCTTCGCGACCTCGTTGACGAACTGGAAGAAGTAGTCGCTGTGGCGTCCGTTGGAGAAGAAGGGGCTGTCCGCATCGCGCCCGGTGAGCCACTTGCGGCACTGTGCGCACTTGCAGAAGGCGTCGTTGTCCATCGGCTCGACGCAGAAGCAGTTGCCGCCCGCCTGCGCTCCGGGATACACCTTGCCGGTCTCGAAGAACTCGCAGGCGTCCTTGGCGACCTGCTCGACCAGCCCGCGGCTCGTGTAGCACATCTGCGGGGGCTGGCCCTCGTAGCCCTGGGCGAACCAGTCGGCGTGCTGGGTCTCGAAGAGGCTCTCCTGGCCTGCCTCGGGCGCCCAGAAGCGGCGGTAGTAGCCGTAGAGCGAGTGGTTGCCGAGGCAGATCTCGCCGCCTTCGCGATGGCGGAGGCGGAAGAGGGTGACCCACCCGCGCTTGGCGATGGTGTAGTCGCCGCCGGAGAAGCGCCGGTGCAGCTCGGGGTAGGCGGCGACCTCCCAGCGCTGGTAGCCCTCGCTTCCGCCGGGCCACAGGCCGGTGTAGGCGTCGTAGCTCTCGCTGGAGGGATAGGCGGCGTAGCGATAGCGCATGAAGGGTGAGCGCTGCAGCCCGGCGCCGGTGAGTGTCAGCGAGGGCTGACGGGGGCAGTCGGTGCCCGTTTCCGTCGGGTTGAACCAGCGGACGTTGCAGTAGCGCTCCAGGAACTCATAGGCCGCGTACATCGTGCCCTGCTCATCCCAGATGCCCGGCCAGGTGGCGAGCTGCTCGGCGGAGGGGGTCTGGTTGTACTGCACGACGCCCCCGTCATCCTTGTCGCGACCGAGCAGCACGATGGTGTCGGGCTCGAAACGGATGAGGTACTCCTGCGACTTCAGGCTCTCCGCCTTGATCCCGAGCGCGCGCGTGGCCTGGCTGTCGCCGACGAGGATTCGGGCGCCCGCGATCTTCTCGTCATCGCGCGCGATCGCGAACTCCCCGCCAGTGATCTGGCGCAAGTGCCACTGCAGCTCGTAGGCGGCGAACTGCGCGGCACGCGTGGCGTCGCGGGCGATCACCAGCGTCGCAGCCGGCCGGCCCTCACGCGCAAGCGTGACCGTGACCTTCGCCGGAGCCGCGGCCGCCATCCCGGCACCCAGCAGAGCCGCGGTCAGCAAGGCCGCGAAACCCTGTGCACTCATGGTCAGTACCTCCTTCGCCGCGTCCGGGCGAGCGTCAACGGAAGCGGAAGGCGTACAGGTCGGCGTCGCGGAGTTCGAAGCGCAGCCGCACGGCCTGGCCGGCCAGTGAGCCGACCTCGGTGCCCGTCTTCCACACCACGGGTCGTTCGAGATCGTCGCCGAGGACTGCCGCGCAGTCCTCCAGCGCGTACCCCGGCAGCGGCCGGCGGGCGGGGTTCTGAATCTCCACGCGGACGCTGCCGGCCGCGGAGGTGGACACGTTGAGGACCAGCTCGCGGCTGGCGAAGGTCAGCGGGCGCGTAATCAGCTCCCCGCCGCTCAGCGGCGCCTCGACCGAGACGAAGCCATCCATGCGAAGCGTGTAGCGACGGAAGACGGTGCCGCCCTCTGCTTGGTGATAGTGCTCGCTGGCGTAGAGGGACAGCTCGGGCGGCGCGTCCGCGATCGCCGACTTCGTTTGCACCAGGCCCCACGTCTGGTAGTTGTCACCGTAGAACCAGCTGTCCCGCGTGCGCAGGCCGGGGCGCAGGAACGCCTCGGGCCACATCGTGAAGCGGACGCCGTCGCGGCTGCCCATCAGCAGGCCCTCGGTCACCGCGCTGCCCTCGCGCGGCGAGGGGCCGGACCGAACGCGGCGGTGTTCGAGCTGCGGCAGGTACTCATGCGAGGGCGTCCAGCCGCGGTCCACGTACCGCGTGGGGAACCCCAGAAGCAGATGCGGCGCGCGGAAGTAGGGCGCGATCTGGTTCGTGTAGAGCTCGCCGGAGCGGCTTGGGCTGTACTCCAGCCAGACGCCCGGAGTCCAGTGGAGGAAGTCCTGCGAAGTGCAGGTGCGGATGTCGCGCCCCTCGCGGAAGTCGCGGAAGTAGGCCCGGTACTCGCCGCGCGCGGAATCCCAGAAGGCCAGGTTCTGCGAGTCGAGCGCGCCCTCGGTGATCACCGGGCGCTCGGCCATCAGGGACCAGTGGATTCCGTCGGCCGACTCGAACGCGAACAGGCCATGCTCCACGTCGCCGTTCGCGAGGGCCTTGTAACGGGCTTCGGGTGCACAGGCGGGGTTGTCATCCCGGAAGGGCGCGAAGGAGTGCGTGCCGAGGCGGTCGAGGAGGATGTTGTTCGCCTTGGAGCCCGCCCACTCGCAGAGGCCCAGTTCGGGCTTCGTCCAGCGGATCCCGTCCTCGCTCTCCGCGTAGCAGATGACGCACGGATGAGCCTCCGTGTACTCCTGGGGCGTCAGGCGGTAGTTCCCCCCGCGGTAGTACATCCGGTAGCGGTCGCCATCCTGGAAGACCGTGGCATAGAGCGAGCCGTTGCCCTCCCACGGAGCGTCGGCCACGAGGGCGACTTCCTGCGGCGTTGGGTGATGCAGGCTGAGACGGGCGCCGCCGGTCAGGCGGTCGATGAGGCCTCCCTCCACGAACAACTCCAGCCGGTTGCCGATGTCCAGCACCGGAGGGCCTCCTTCCTGGGAAAGCCCCGAAGGGGTCGCCAGGCAGACAGCCAGACCCACGAGGCCAAGCAGACGAACCATCGCGCATCAGTCCCCGTGGCGTGCGTCGATGATCTTCAGCGGCGCCATCTCCCAGGCGGTGGCGGAGAGCAGCCGCGCCGCGCCGCCTGCGGCGCAGGCCCGGACCTGCAGGCTGTCCTCGCGCTGCGGGAAAATGACCTGGGTTAGGCACTGCCGGTCGTTGGCGAACACCTCCAGCAACGGCCCGTCGATGAAGATGCGCAGGCGGAGCGTCTCGCCCGCGGGCAGCGTGAGCGGCGCGTCGAAGGAGGGATACGCGTGCGGGTTGTCCTCGGCGCGCTGCAGGCCGTAGGAGGTGAACGGCGGCGAGCCGTACGTCACGTCGCGGCGCAGCGTCGAGCGGGACATGTCGATCCGCAGCGTCCCGGCCGACGGCTCGAACCAGACAGCGGTCTGCTCCTCCCCGTCCGGTGAGCAGCGGACCTTCACGCCGACCGCCGCGGCGTCCGCCGGGTCGATCTCCACAGCCAACTCCAGGTGCGCCCCGCTGGTCCCCTTGAGCACGGTCTCCTCGTCAGCGGGCAGAGGCAGCGCGGCGAGCTTGTGCGGGTGGCGGCGGAGCTTCGTCAGTTCCTCGGCGGGAGTGATGCTCGCGGTTCCGTCGTCATTGAAGGCGAGCACGCGCGGCAGGCTCTGGAAGCCCGAGCCGGTCGCCTCCTGCGCCGGGCGGACGCGCGGATCGGTGACCCAGGCCCAGAAGATGCGGCGGCCATCCGGCGCCTGCAGGCTCTCGGGGGCGAAGAACATCCCGCCCGGCCAGTTCATCCGCACATGCTGCCTCGGCTCGAAGCGGCCGGCGACCGGATCGAAGGTGCCCTCGTAGAAGCGCGCGCCGATAGGGTGGCTGATGCACATCAGGACCCACCGATCGCCCACGCGGAAGAAGTCGGGGCAGGAACAGTCCTCATCCTCGCGCCGCCAGCTTGGGTCGCCCTCGAAGAACGGGTGCTTCGGCTGCCAATGCACGAGGTCGGGCGAGGTGCAGTAGTAGAGCGTGTCGCGGTTCAGCGCGGGGTGTCGGTTGCCGGCCAGCAGGCAGACGTACGTGTCGCCCTCCAGCCAGAGGAAGGGGTCGAAGACGCCATAGACGCCGTGACCGGGCTCGCCGGGCTTGGGGATGGGGATGATCGGGTTGGCGGGGTGCTTCTGCCAGCGGAGGAGGTCATCGTCCAGCGCCGTCGCGACGCAGACGCCCGCCTCGATGCCGAACCAGCAGAGCATCGGCACGCCGTCCTTGCTCACGAAGGCGTTGCCGCTGAAGATGCCGACATCGGGGTCGCCGGCATGCGGCTCGAGCGCGGTCGGGTGGAAGGTCCAGTGGATGAGGTCGGGGCTGGAGGCGTGGCCCCAGCAATGCCCGCCATCGGCGCGCTGGAAGATGTACATCCAGTGATAGCGGCCCTTCCAGTAGAGGCAACCGTTGGCATCGTACGGACAGGCGATCCCCTCGTCGGGCAGGACGGTGAGGTGGTAGCGCGGCCAGCCCTGGTCGGTGCGGACAGCCGAGGGCGGCGTGCGAGCCATCAGGCAGCCGGAGACGCCGTCGAGATGCAGCCGGCCGCCGCTGATCTTCGCCCCGCCCAGCAGCTGCCCTGGAGGGAACGTGCCCATCTCGTCATCGGGCCGGTTGTCCCTGAACGGCCACCAGGCGAGGGGGCGAGGGCCGGTGAGGCGGTTCGGCACGAGGGCGCGGAGGGTGTCGGCGTCAAGGGCGCTGTCGTAGATGCGCGCGTCATCGATCACGCCCGCAAAGTAGCCGTTCCCCGCGCCGAGGTGCCGCAGGCCGAGGAGCACCATGCTGCCGGTGGTGAAGGTCACCGGGTCGGAGGTCATCTCGTACTCGGCGTAGGGCTCGCCGTTGCGCAGGAGGGTAACCTGCCGGCCGCGATAGACGATCGCGATCTGCACAAACTCGCTCGGGCCGGCGGTCTCCTCGGGCCAGGCGGCCTGGTCCTGGCATGTGCGCAGGAAGAAGTGGCTGCCCGCCATCCAACGCCGCGGGGCGATCTCGCCGAAGACCAGGGCGTCGAAGGACTGGGTGAGCCCGCCGAGGCTCAACACCGCGCCGCCGCGTTGGTCGAGGTTGGCCGGGGCGACCCAGGCGACGAGGGTCTTGTCGGTGAAGGTGGCACTGGCGTCGGAAGCCATGGGAGGGGTCACTCCGCAGAGGATGGCAAGGAGGCAGGCGGTTCGCATCGCGGGGCTGCGTTCGCTTCGGCCTGAGCGCGCACCTGCAGGACGGCCCCCCCTGTAGGGTAGGGACGGCTCCCTGGCGAAGCACGGGTCAGCCGAGCGAATGCCCTGCGGCTCGGAGGAGTGTGACCCGATGGCAGCACTGTCCCTCTGCGCACTGATGTTGGCGGTCGCCGTGCTTCCTACAGCGTCCGTCGCGGCCGACGCGCAACAAGAGGCGCTCGACGCCCAGCGGGATTTCAACGCCGTGCAGGTGGTATACCGCGCCGGAGTTCCCCACACCGACAAGCGCGGGCAGCTGCTGACCCAGTACGACCCCGCGCGCTCGTTCGTGCAGATCGGAATCTGGGGTATCCCACCACCGTGCGAGGTCTATGGCCACAAGTACGACTGGGAGCCGCTGAAGGCCGCTCACCTCAATACCGTGTGGCCGTGGATGGGGGATGACGAGGTCCTGCCGATCTGTGAGCGGGAGGGGATGCAGGCCGTCCTCATGCACCCGCATGACCCGGACTTCTGGCAGAAGTGGAAGGACCATCCCGCGCTGCTCGGCAACTGCTGGATGGACGAGCCCCTCGGGCGCTGGGACAAGCAACAGGAGACCTTCGACGACTACTTGCGGTACCGCGAGGCGACGCGGCAGGTCGCGCCGCAGCTCCCCGTCTTCATCAACCAGGTCCCCTGGATCATGGCGCCGGCCACGGGCTGGTGGGGCAAGTGGAACGAGGCGAGCGACATCTCGTGTCACGACAACTACCCGATCATGCACCGGCGCGGCCGGCCCGCGTCGATCTCGGCAGATCCCAACGGCATCGCGCAGAGCGTCTCGTTCGCGGTGGGCTGCGGTCGGGAGCAGAAGCCCGTGTGGCTCATCGTCGGGGCCTTCACCGACACGCAACCCCCCGGCGCCGCCTTCCCCTTCCGCTTCCCCAGCCCGATGGAGCTGCGGGCGTGCGTGTACACGGGCCTCATCCATGGCGCGACGGGGATCATCTACTTCACGTGGGACACGTGGATTCCCCGCGACGGGGGCGTCATCGGCATGACCCACGATCCGCACGTGGCGTGGGCGCCGATGCCGAAGGCCGAGGGCTGCACGAACCCCAGCCCCGCCACACCGATGCAGATGGCGCAGTCGCGCGCGTGTTGGGAGGCCGCGGTGCAGATCAACCGCGAGCTGTCGGAGTTGGCGCCCGTGATTCTCGCGCCCACCGTCGGTACGGAGGCGGGCTACGCGGTGAAGGTGGAGGGCGCCGCCCCGACACCGACGCCCATCCGCTGCCTGCTCAAACCCCACCCCGAGGGCGGCTATGTACTGCTCACCGTGAACTGCGACGACGCGGTGCTGAAGGTGACGCACACGTTCGGGAACCCGCTCGCCAGCGCCCAGACGCTCTACGAGAACCGCGATCCCGTCCCGCTGGAGGCGGAGGGCAAGAGCTTCACACTCCTGTACGAGCCCTTCGACACGCACGTCATCCGGGTGCAGCCGGCGGGCTGAGGCTTCACCTCGGACGGCCCGGCTACTGACCCTTGAGGCGCTTCTCGACGCGGCTCTTGGCCTCCAGGATCGGCGACTGGTTCCACTCGACCTCCAGCGACTTCGTGTACGCGGCCAGCGCGCCGGCCCAATCCTGTCGGCGCTCGAGGATCACGCCGACGCGGTTGTAAGGCAGCGGCGTGCGCGGGCCGGCGGCGATCCACGCCTGATAGGCCTCCAGCGCCGCCTGCTCGTTCCCCTCGCGCTCGTAGGACTCCGCAAGCGCCTGGTGCGCGCCGCCGAGCGATGGATCGGCCGCGAGCGCCTGCCCGAGGAGGTCGCGCGCCCGCGCCTCATCGCGCTCCTGCGCGGCCGCCAGCCCCTGGCGCAGCAGCTCCTGCGCACGCGCCGCATCGGCGGCAGGCGGCGGTTGGGCGCCCGCGGGAACGACGGCCGTCAGGCCGATCAGGATCGGGCATGCCTGACGCGCGGGATTCGCGAACCTGACCGCCGTCACGGGCGCCTCGGGCCGCGGGTTCACCCACAGCATCCGGTACGCCGCGACGAGCTTGAACAGCGGCGTGCTGCCCGTCCAGGCGACGTTGGAGACGGTGCCCTTCTCTCGCGGGTATGGTCCGGGCGGGGAGATCCAGTCGCGGAGGTTCTCCTCCGAGCGAAGCGGGATGTCTTGCGTCGTTCCGTCAGCGTACTGAACCTGATAGAGCCCGATGAGGCCCGCTCCCGCATACGTGGCGGCGTGCAGGAAGTAGAGGCCCTCGACGGGGTAGCCGAGGGGGATGGTGATCTCCTGGGGCATGCGGTCCACGCCGGGCCTCAGGTCGCTCGCCAGCACCAGGCAGCTGTGCGGCGCCGGTCCGATGCTGAAGGGCACGCTCTGGAAGCTCTGGTTGCCCACGGGGAAGGTGCGCAGGTCCGCGGTCGGGCCCTGGTCGCTCCAGCCGCCCTGACCGTCGTCGGGCGTCTCATCGACCAGCGCGCGGTTGGCGAACGGGGTCAGGTCCACGGGCTGATAGGCGATCTGCTGGGGAAGCTGCCGCATCGGCACTGCGGGCTCCAGGTTCACCCCCAGTCCGAGCAGCAGCGAAGAGGTCAGCCGCGTGGAGTATCGTACCAGCTTCTCGTGCCGCGTCCACCAGCGGCGCTGGTCTAAGACGAGCCGCCCCTTGCCGACCGGGATGTCAACCAGCGCGCCCGGGAAGACCATCTCGCGGCCGCCCTCGATACGGGCGGCGAAGTGCTGCAAGGGCTCGATCGTCGGCCCAGGGTCTTCGGCCTGGCAGGTCGCGCTCTCCTGGGTCTGGGGCGTGCGCCAGTACAGGTCGCACTGGCTGATCCCGCCCGTCGCGTCCGTGCACCCGTCGCGGCATCCGCGCCCCTCCCACATGCGGTAGAGGGGAACGGTGATGCGAACCTGCCGCCCCGCGAGGTTCGTGAGCCACTCCGCGTCTTCCGGCTGCGCCTCGCACACGACCAGCGTCGCCCCTGCCTCCAGGGCCGTGCCCCAGGCCGCGCGCTGAGCGTCCGTTGCGGGCAGCCCGGCATCCACCAGAGCGACGGTCACTCCATCCATCGGCGTCTCCGGCCCGGCGACCTGGTAGGTTGCCCCCAGCTCCCGAAGCTGCGTCTCGATGACGCCGTCCGGCGGGATCAGGGCGAGCAACCGTCCGGTAGGCTGCCGGTATGGCTTGTCGCCTGCCAGGTAAGTGAGAGCGCGCAGCAGCACCTCACGCGCCACGGGTTCCTGCTCGCCCGCGCTGGCGAGAGGCAGTTGGCAGAGCAGGTAGCGGCCCCGGCCGCGATACTGCTCCATCATCTGCACCCACTCCAGGCCGATGTCCGTCCCGCTGTCCACCAGCGGCAGGGCGGCGCCGCCCTCGGGCTTCGCGTACGCACCGCGCGCGGACACGCGGTCCGGCTGCCAGAAGTGCAGGTCCCAGGAGGTGAGCCCCGCGAGCACGGGGTGATCGGTCGTCCTCACGAAGGGTTGGCTCGACCACTCACGAGGCTCCAGGCGAGTCGGCACGGGCAGGCCGCCCGGCGTGACCGACTGCGCGAGCACCAGCACGCGTCCGCCCTGGCTTACGAAGTCCTGCAGCAGCGCGAGCGCGCCCGCCGAGCCTTCGTCGAGCGCCCCCTCGCCGATGATGACCGTCGCCTGCGGCGTCGTCGGGGCCGCGAGTTGGTCGAGCGTTCGAAACTCCGCGCCGATGGCCTGCAGCGCCGGTCCGGTTGTGCCCTTGGGGTCATACAGGAAGAACGGGCCCGTACCCGCCGGCACGCGAGCGGGCTGCCTGGGCCAGACGTCAATGTCGCGCTCCTCGCCGTAGACGAATCGCCCGTCGGTCTCCAGCCGCAGTCCGAGCGTGTAGGTTGTGCGCTTCGCGACCTTCGGCACCGCGAACGTCAGCGTGCCCCGCTGCAGGTCGCCCGTCTGCATCGGCCGCCGGTCCTCGCCCTGCGCGATGGACTTGCCGGCCGGGTCGGTCAGGCGCCACTTGAGCGCCAAGGTGGCGGGATGGAACACGTCGTTGTGCAGTGAGTAGGCTCGGGTCAGCGTGTCGCCGCCGTAGGCGTGATGCCCGGTATCGGGCATGATGAAGGTCTGTGTCGGATAGCCGCCGCGATAGGTGCCGGTGACGCGCCCGTAGTAGCTCACCGAGTTGCAGCCCAGGTCGCGGTGGCCGTCCAGGTTCTGCTTCCACATCCAGGCGATCGGCCCGGCCCCCGAGTCAACCGCGGGCGAGAGCACGTCATCCTCCCCCGCGAACTTCGTCAGGCCGGGCGGCATGTAGGAGCTGACCTTCCACAGGTTCTCGGTGTTCATCACGACCTTCTCGCCCCAGCGGATCTTCACGCCCCGGTATACGTTGAGCGTGATCTCCTCGCCGGGCCGGAAGTCGCGGTCCAGCGGCCGGTAGAACGCGCCGTCGGGGAAGTACACGGAGTGGTCATCCATCCCGAAGCCGGCCACGGGGTGCGGGTGCGTCGCCTCCAGGACGTAGTGGAACGAGTAGTTGTCGTGCAGGCCGGCGAGGTCTTCGTCACCATTGTAGAAGGTCCAGCGGGTCGGGTCGTACTGCCAGAGCGATTCACTCAGCGCGCGCAGTCTCCGCGCGCCGAGCTTGGGATCGCCGCCGCTGTAGTCCAGGAAGCAGAGCCACTCGTTCGACAGGTCCCAGGTGAGGATGCTCGGGTGGTTCTGCAGCCGCTTCACGGCCACTTCGAGGTTCCGGGTCGCCGTCTCCCAGAAGGCGTCGCGCTCGACGTTGTGCTTGCTGGAGCTGTTGAACACGCCCGTCACCGGCGCGCTCGCGGGCCAACCGAACTCGTCCATGTAGTCGGGGAACGGCGCGCCCCGCGTGAGCTGAAAGCCGCAGTCCGAGCCGAAGGCCCACGGGGTGCTCGTGCCCTTCAGCTTCACCGGCAGGCCGTTGAACATGATCTGGTTGCCGGCGATCCACGTCTCGCGGAAGCCGAACCGCTCCCGCGCCAGGTCGAGCCGCTGGCCCGTGTCGCGGTCGAGCGTCTCAACCGCGAGCACGTAGAGGTAGGGGTTTTCCGGAGACCAGAGCTGCGGCTTGGGCCATGGCACGCTGAGCGATACCGGCGCCGACTGCCCGGGCCCAAGGTCGAGGTCCTGCGTGCCAACCTCCAGGGCCGGCTGTCCCGCGTCCAGCACCGTGACCTTGACGCGAGCGTTGACTGCCTGCCCGGAGTGGTTCGCCAGGGTCAGGTTCGCGCCCAGCGTGCTCTTGCGCACTGAGGGGATCGTGAGCACGTTCTCCGCCGCGACCGCCGGGGCCATCTCCAGGCTCACGCTGCCCATGCTGAGGTGGTTCTGACCGTTCAGGCCAGGCGCGTCGAGGTACAGCCCGCTCGGCGTGGGCGCCTGAGGGTTCACGTAGTCCGGGTCCATGATCGCCAGGATGTCCCGTACGACGACCACGACCTCGTTCTGCCCCGGATGGACGGCCTGGGTCACGTCAGCCACGAGCGGCGTCGCGCAGCCGCGCACGTTTCCGACGCGCTGCCCGTTGACGTAGGCTGTGGCCTCGTCGGAGACGTCCTCGATGACGAGCCGCACGGACCGCGCCCCGATGTCGTCCGGCAGCTCGAAGGTGCGCCGCACGTACGCGCCGTGCGGGCGCGGGTTTATCGAATCGAGGTCGGTCATCCAGTAGGGGAAGGGGACGTCGCGCGGTTGGTACTTCAGCCCCTCGGGCGGCGGCATGGGCGGGGTGAGATCGGGGGTGTAGGCCATCTCCCAGCGCCCGTTGAGCAGCAGCCGGCAGCGCGCGTCCGCCACGGGATCGCGGAAGTAGACGCGCCGTTCGTGATGCCCGTTGAAGGGCTCGGGCCAGGGCAGGCTCTGCCGCAGGCCCGGGAAGAGAGCCACCGTGTCCGTCTCCGGCCAGCCGAGCGGGGGTGGATTGACGGCACGGAACGTGGCGGCAATCGAGTAGCCGGGGTCATCCGGCGTCGTGGCGAAGGGAATACGTCGGACCACGCGCTCGTGAGGCTGCAGCGTGACGCGCGCCTTGTCCTGCCCCGCCACCTGGCGGTAGTAGCCGCTTACTGTGCACGCGTAGTCCACCGTCACCGGCTTGGGCAAGGGGTTAGAGAGCACGCACTCGGCGACGGCCCGCCCTTGTTCGTCGCGCAGCAGCGCCGCCGGCGAGGTTGCCAACTGCTGCTGTCCCCACCAGAGGTTGTCGGGCGGAACGGGCTTGCCGTCACTGCCCACAAAGCGCGTCTCCGCGCTCACCCGCAGGGCCGTGTACTGCGTCCACCAGCTGCCGCCGAAGTTCAGTCCGACGCGATGCGCGCCGCGGCGGGGCTCCGCCCGATGGAGGTACAGGCGGACCAGCCGCATCACCGCGTTGAACTGGGGCGCCACGGCGATCTCGTCGCCGGGCGCGAGCTTCTCCGCCGCCGCGGCCTGCTGCTCCGCGAACCACACGCCGGGGGCCACCTGCACGGGGTCACTAGTGGATGAGCACTGGACGATCCGGCCGTTCACGTAGATCGCGAGTCGGCCGTAGTCCTGGTGCGGCGCCTCAATGTCCCCGCGATTGGACTCGTACACCGCGCCTAGCCAGTACGCTCCCGGCGCGATGCCGCCGAGCCGCCAGTACACCCCCTCGTTCCACGGGTCGCCGATCAGCGTGCCCTGAGCGCCGACGCGCACGGTGCTGAGCCCGGGCTGCAGGTCGTCCGCCTGCTGCTCGCAGCGCGCGCCCTCGACGAGCGGCTGGGCGCTCGGTGCCTCGTACACGTAGTCGCCGTTCGCCAGAGCCTGGGCCTCGAAGGCGCCGGGGCGCGACTCCGGCAGCGGAGTCAGCGTGGCTCGGCGTTCGGCGGCTACATCGGTCTCCGGCAGGGGGCGCTCGGTCGGAGCGGGCGCCTCTGCGGTCTCTTTCGGCATCGCGGCGACGAGCACGGCGCCGCGCGGGGCGAAGGGCCCGTAGCGCCGAACGTCGGAGACGCGCACCTCATCAATGACGCCCGGCCACGTGTAGATGCCATGCGGCGAGCCGAAGGTGATGTTCACCGGCGCAGCCCACCAGCCCACCGGCGGATCCTCGCTCACCGCCGCGAGCACGCCGTCAACGTAAAGCCTTACCGCGCCCGGGTCCCACTCGATGGCGGCATGGGTCCACTGGCCCTTGCGCATCCGGCTCAGGCTCACTGCCGCCGAGGCGGTCAGCGAGTTCTGCTTGCCGTACAGCTCCTCCCCGATCCGCCAGCACCAGCGCAGCGACTGACTCGTGTCCGCCTGCAACGTCCCGAGGTCCAGCGCCGCCGAGCGCACCTCCAGCAGGTGCCAGATGTTGTTCCAGGTCTCCGGCACCAGCATCGGCATGGCATCGGGCGAGACCCAGCACTCCAGCGTGCCCTCCGGCGGCATGGCGGGGAGCTTCATCTCCACCGTCGCCATGTCCGGCTTCTCCATGCGCAGGCCCCGGCCGAAGCGCCCGCCGTCGGGCTCGGTCACGCAGCACTGGCCGCTGAGGCGCACCTCGGACACGTCGCCATCGAAGTCCTGCAGCAGCAGCGTGTGCTCGTCGCGGACGGGCTTGTCGCGCAGGACGGCGTCGGCATCGTAGGGCTTGTCCAGGTCGGCGCTGACGTGCGCGTCATCGAGCAGCACGCCTGCGCCGGGGGCCACCGCGATGGTCAATCGGACCAGCCGAATGTGGCCGGGCGCCTTCACCGTGCCGGCCACATGGGTCCACTCCGCCCGCGCCTCGCCCCTGGCCTCACCCAGGCTCTGGAGCCCCTCGACCGCCTGCCCGTGCAGCTGCACCGCCACCCGTCCGGTGCCCTTGACCCAGACGCCGAAGTCGTAGCTCGCCTCCGGCACGACCTCGACATAGTCCATGAACAGGTAGGCGCCGGGGGAACCCGTGGGGGATGTCAGATTGGCGGCGAGCTTCCCGCCGTGGGCGTCGGAGGCTGGGGCCAGCTTCACGGGGCGGCGGATGTCCCATGTCCAGCGCACGGGCAGCAGCGGGTCGTCGCTGTCACCCACCGGGCCTTCCTGGACCACCCGACCGAGCCGCTCCGGCGCGTAGTGTGACCAGAACTCGAAGGAGCCATTGGCCAGCAGATTCTGCACCTCGGCCCGTGCCGTACCCCAGGTCGCGGCGACGAGCGCCAGTGCCAGGAGAGCCGGGCGAACTCGCATGACGCACCTCCCTTTCGGGTTCGCGTCGGCAGTGTTCGCGCTGCCCGGCGAGGCCTCCTTGGCGCGGCGAAGCCTTGCACGGTCCACATGACCAGGCCCACGGCGCCGGCGATCGTTCTCACGGGGTCTACCCCTCTCCCTGTCACGGCACGAGGTTCTGACCGCCGCCGCGCACGATGGAGAAGACCAGGTCCATCATGAACGTGGACACCTCATCGATCGGGGTCTCGGGGGTCCACTCGATGATGTCCGTCTCTTCTGCCGGCGGGTCGAACGTCAGCATGTCGTCCGTCACGTTCACGTCGAGTTCCCGCTCGCGGACCGTCAGGTCCAGGGTGAGGGTCACCGCGAAGCCTTGGGGTGAGGTCAGGGAGGCGTCGAGGTGCATCCCTCGCGGCAGTTCCGTCTCCCGCTCGAGGAACACGTCGAACAGCTTCACCTCCACCGTCCACGGGCCGGAGCAGAACAGGCCAACCAGGTCCCGACCCATCTCCTTCCCCTTGGGCCCGGCTGAGAACGTCAGACAAGGGACCTCGGCAACCGTAGCTTCACCGGTCGGCGTCAGTTCGCCGCTGAACTGCTCCAGCAGCGCGGTCGCGGCCTTCGGGGTGGCCAGGCCCAACAGGGCGAGCAGGCTCCCGTACTTGGGCTCCAGACCGGGGACGGTCTCTGCGGGGATGCGCAGCATGGTCCCCGAGGGCGCGTTGTAGAGCTTCATCGCCTCGGGCGTGACCACGACGACGGAGCCGTGGGTGTCTTCGGCGCGGTAGTGCTGACGGTCGCGAGCCCACACTTCCAGCGTGGAGTGGGCGGTGCCGAGCGGCGCGAGCGCGAGTTCGACGTCACAGGACGCGTACGCACTCGGGTTGCGCTTCACCAGTTCCGCGAGCTTCGCGCGCAAGGGCGTGACGGGAGGCGCCTCCGGCGGCGCCGCGAAGCCGGGGATAACGCCGCAGGAGACGGCAGCCAGCGACAACAGGATGCTCGCTCTCATGCCCACGCTGCCTCCGGTCCGACTTCGAGAGGTGGGTAGGTCACCGCGCCCCCAACTTGCGCAGCAGCTCGGCCGCCTCAGGGTAGTGGCTTTCGGCGGCCTCATCCAGCGGGGTGTGCCCGCGGGCATCCCGGGCATTCACTGCGGCGCCCAGCGCAACGAGGGCCTCGATGCACTCCACCTGTCCGCAGCTGGCCGCGACGTGTAGCGGGGTGCGTCCGTCAGCCGCGCGAGCACGGGGGTCTGCGCCGCTGGCCACCAGCAGGCCGATCAGGGACGCACTCCGGCTCGCGCACGCGCAGTGCAGCGGGGTCAGTAGGCGGCTCGTGCGGGCGTCCGGATCGGCGCCGCCCTCGAGCAGGGCACTCGCGACCTCGAGGTCGCTCAGACGGACCGCGGCGTGCAGAGGCGTCCACCCCTCCGGGCCGCCGGACTCCGTGTCGGCCCCCTCGCGAAGAAGCCGGCGCACCGTCTCGACGTCGCCGGCTACGACCGCCGTGAACAGCGGGTCGGTCGCCGAGCCACCAGGGACGCCGCCGGATCGGAACCCTCCGCCCGCCGCGTCACCCGTAGCCCGGTCTACCGTGGAGGAGCCGCCACGGAGTCCCAACCAGACGGCAGTCGCCACGGGGCCCAGGACCATGCCGAGAATGATCGCCCACGTCCGCCTTGGCACTGGCATCGATTCCCTCCCCGGCTCTCACCGCAGCACGTTCCGGCGCCGTCACGGCGCCAACCGGACGGCAGGCCTCTCGACGCGCGCCGGAGGTAGCCCGAACTCCCAGCCTTTCGGCAACACCCACGGGCCCAGCTCGATCTCTCCCGGGGGACGTTCGCCCACCCGCAGGTTGTCGATGTACAAAGTCACCGGCTGCCCGGTTGGGTGGGGGAAGTCGATGTACAGCGAGGCCGCCTCATTCGCGCGGAACGGGGTGAGGAAGCACTCGGACTCGAACTGCGCCTGACCCGTCAGCCACTGCAGGTCGATATCGACCCAGATGGGCGTCGGCATTCCCGGCTCCAGAACGGTGCCCGGCACGATCGGAATCTGCGCGTGCGCTCCGCCGATGTCGTCCAGCAGCAGCACCCGCACTTGCTCCGGCTGATCGGCCGTCAGCATCAGGCTCATCTCGAAGCTCAGGAAGCGCCGCCAGTCCTTCAGCTGCCAGTCTGGGTCGGCAAGGCACACGCGCATGTCCGCCCGCGGCTTGTCCGCGTGAACGCGTAGCGACTGCGTGCCGTGCGCGGCCCACTCGTCGCTCAGCGACACCTCGAACCCCGGGCTCGCCGTCACCACCACGCTCTCCGCCGCGCTCCGCAGCGGGTGAGCCGCGACCGTCTTCACCGTCTCGTTAGCCTCAAAGGACGCGATCAGGTGCGTTCCGTCGTCGCCGAACTCGACGCTCGTCGCCTTGTCGTAGGCCTCGAAGGCGGGACCGAGCGCGGGGTCCCGCACGATCGCCGCCGCTCGCACGCCGTCGAAGTCCGGCCGCAGGTCGGCGGGAACCTCCCGCGGCAGCGCGCGGAGGGTGTCGAGTCCCAGCCGGTCCTCGATGGCCGCGAGGGCCTTGGCGGCCGCAAAGTCGGGGTGCAGGGGCGCGTAGGCATCTCCGGTGAGCACCTGCAGCATCTCCGGGCCGTCCGCCGCCAGCGGCGTCGCGTTCGGGCTCTGCAAGACGTTCGGCCCGAGCTTCCGGATCACAGCGGGCGCGAGATGCCGGTGCGCCATCAGCCGGTCCAGGCCCGGGAACCGCCCGGGGTTGTACAGCTCCGCCACCGCCTGACAGAGCATCCCGACCGGCCCGGCATCCGCCCGCATCGCCTCGCCAAACTCGTTGCCGCGTACACGCAGATAGATCGTGTCGCGCCGGTTGGTCGCCAGGTTCTCGTGCCAAGAGGTCGCGGGAAGCGCGCAGACGCGAATCTCCTCCTTCTCGAGGTCGGGGAAGAGCGCCTCATAGGCCTGCTTGGCGGTCTGCACCACATCGATGACCTGCTCACACAGGTGCTCGTCCACACGCTTGTCGCGACAGAGCCTGACACCCGGCAGGGCCATGATCTCCGCACTCTGCACGGTGCCCAGGGGCAGCCTCTCGCTGAAGTTCAGCGAGAGCTTCAGCGCATAGTGGTCGTCGGCACGCATCGTGCCCCCCGCTGCCCACAGCTCGGGTCTGCCGAACTGGATGTCATACATATCGACCCCGTACATCCGCAGGTCACTGACGATGATGAACGCGTTCTTGGGCTCCGTGACCGTGAGCGAGAGCAGCGGGTCGGGGTCAGGCGCAACCTCGATCCCCACCCCCGAAGTCTGCCGCATCCCCCAGCCGCCGGGTTGCTGGGGAAGGGGCACCACATCAGTTCCCCCGTCGGCCTTGCGGAGGGCCAGCGCCTTCCCCGCGAAGCGATCGGTCGGCAGGCGGAACTCGATCGAGAGCATGTTGAGCGGCATGTCCTCGCTGGCGGCGAACTCGTACTCCAGGTCCAGCCCGGTCTCCGTCGCCGAAGATCGCTGGGTGTACAGCACCCTCTGGTTCTCGGTGCCCGGCATGAGAACCTCGCCCGCGAAGCCCAGCCAGCCCTGCGCGTCGGGGACCGGGAACCCGGTCAGCGCGCGGCGCTGATCCACCGGAATCCACGCCTGCCCCTGAGCCTGGACCCACACCGTCGCCACGTCGCCCTGCGCGTCAGTCACCGTGAAGGCGCCGGTGGGCCCGAAGTACACCGAGGCGCCCCGCTCAGCCGGCGCGGCGGGCGGCTGCAGCGGCACCACGGGCAGCCGAGGGCCGCCGACGGCTGGGGGCGGCACGGGGAGCCCCGTCACGACCGGGGGCGGCCCCGTCCCATGGGGGGCCAACGGTTCGGCCAGGCAAGGCCCCAGCCTCACGTCGTCGATGTAGAGAGTGACCGGATGCCCCGTCGGATGGGGGAGGTCGATGTACAGCAGGGCGACGTTGTCGCCCCTGAAGCCCTCGTTGAAGCACTCCAACTCGAGCTGCCTCTGGCCCGACGTCCCAAGTACAGAACCCATGGACGCATGCACCGACGCACCAGGTGAGACCGTCCCCCGGAATAGGGGTATCTGGCCGTGCGCTCCCCCGATGTCGTCCATGAGCCGCACGCGCAGTTGCTCCGGCCCACCGGCCCTTAGCATCAGGTCCATGTCGAAGCCGGAGAACGGTCGGAAGTCCCGGAACTGCCAGTCAGGGTCGGCGATCGCCACGAACATCCCCGGCTGCGGATTCTCCGCGTGGACGCGTAGCGATTGGGCGCCGTCGCTGGCCCACTCACGGCTCTGCGACACCTCGACCCCGGGGCTCGCCGTCACGACGAGGTCCTCAGCCGCCGTCCGCAGCGGATGTTCCGTGACAGCCCGAACGGTCTCATCCGCCTCGAAGGACGCGATCACGTGCGAGCCGTCAGCCTCGGTCTCCAGGTCGCGGGCTCGGTCGTAGGCCTCGAAGGCCGCGCCCAACGTGGGGTCGCGGATGGTCGCGGCCGCCCGGAAGGCGTCGAAGGCAGACTGTCCAACGCCCACGCCGGCCGGCACTTCGTCCTCCAGGCCGAGGAACCCGTCCCACCCCAGGCGGTCTACCACCGCCGCCACCGCCCTCGCGGCTGCAAAGTCCGGGTGCACTGGCGCGCACAGGTCGCTCGCAAGCAGGCCGAGCATCTCGGGCCCATCTGCGGCGAGCGGCGTCGCATGATGGCCCGGCAGGACACCCGGCCCCAGCTTCCGCGTCACTGCCGGCGCCAGGTCATGGTGGGCGATGAACTGATCGAAGCCGGGCAAGCGCCCCTGGGTGTAGAGTTCCGCGACCGCCTGGCACAGCATCCCCACCGGGCCCGCATCCGCGCGCATCGACTCGCCGAACTCACCGTCCCGCACGCGCAGGTAGATCGTGTCGCGACGGTTGGTGGCGATGTTGTCGCGCCACTCGGTGGCCGGCAGAGCGCAGACGCGGATCTCCTCCTTATGCCCGCGCGGGGAGAGCGCCTCGCAGGCCTCCTTCGCTGCCGACACCACGTCGGCCACGCGCTCACACAGGGCCTCGTCCACCCTCGCATCGCGACACAGCCTTACCCCCGGGCGCGCGATGATCGCCGGCGGCCGAAGCACGAGCGGCCTGCCTGCGGAAGGGCACTTCACCAGCAGCTTCATCGACAGCGCCGTCTCGGTTGATACCTGCAGTCCGCCGGCCATCATGCTGCCGATCTGCACTTCGAAGACGTCCCAGTCGTTGCCGCGCACGTCGGTCACGTCGAACGTCGTGCGCAGGGGCAGCGGGACCACGCCCTGCCCGAGTACCGCTATCGAGAGCAGCGACTCGGGGTACGGCGCCAACTGCATCTCCTCCCCCTCGGCCGTCCCGAGTCGGTACGCCCGGTTCTCCCCAGGCAACGTGATCACGGCCTGTTCCTCATCACCCACGCAGAAGGCGAGAGCCTCGTCCCCGAACCGCTCGGTAGGCACATTGAGCGCGTAGGTGAACCCCTGGATCGTCATCGCCTGGTTGAAGGTCACGTCCCACTCCAGCTCGACCCCCTCCTCCGTCTGCCGCGCCCGCTCGGCATACAGCAGCCTCCCGCCTTCGATCCCATAGAGTGAGACCTCGCCCTCGAACTCGGCCTCGCCCGGTCCCTCGGAAATGGGGAAGCCGGTCCAGGCCCGACGCTGGTCCCGTGGCTCCCACGCTGTCCCGAACGCCATGATCCCCAGCGTCGCCACGATGCCGTCCTCATCGACGATCGTCGCAAACCCGGTGGGGGAGAGATACACGGACGGCCCCGAGGCCGGGCCCTCCTCATGGTGCGTCACGGCTTGGGGAATGTCCTGAGGAGCGGCCGGGGCCTCCGCGGCGGCCTGTGCAACGCGTATGCCATCCGTCGGTGGTGGAGCCAGACGCGGCCTGCCGGTCGCAGGAGCGGAGGGAGCGGGAACCTGCAAGGCCTCCCTCCCGGACGTGGACGTCCCGAGCACAGGCGCACGGCCTCGTGCCACCTGGCTCGGGCGTCCACGGTCGGGGGTTGCCGCAGACTTCGCCGAATGCGTCGCAGTGCGGGTGGCCCCGGCTGCGGCCCGCGCGGGTCCTGCGGCCGCAGGGCGCCCACGGTCGGGCGCCGGCTCACGCACGGGTGCGGCCGGATCAGCGGGCCGTACGGGCGCCGCCGTCGCTGCCTGGACGACGGGGCGCCGGTTCGCGGTGTGGCCGACCTGCGACACCTGCCGGACCACCGCGCCGACGGTCAACACCACCGCCAGCACGCACAACGCCTTCGAGCCCGTGCCCATGGAGGCTGCCGGTGTCAGCAGCGATGCCGGCAGGCCCGCCGTGGGCAAGGGGGTGGCGCTCGCGAGGGCCATGCGGCCCAGGTTCGCGACCAAGGTGGCGGGCGCCGCTTCAGCGGTGTGCGCCTCCAGCAGCGCGGCAAGGCCTGCGACGGACAGCCCCAGGCCCACTCCGCCCAGGCGCTTGCGCATCTGCTCGAGCGCCTTGGCGATCCTCATAGACACTGCCGGCTGCGAGATCCCCAACTCCTCGGCGATCGCGACCTGCGTCTTGCCCTGCAGGAACCGCAGCAGCATCGTCTCCCGCAGCGGGTCCGGGAGCTGATCGATCGCTCGGTCTACTGCGGCCTGGATCTCCTCCCACGTCACTTCAGCGGCGCGCTCGGGTCCCATGCTACCGGCCTCCCGTTCGGCCTGCCGGCGCGTCCGCTCCTTGCGGCGCACCGCCAGTGACGTGCGAACTGCGACGCGATGTAGCCACCCAGCCACCGAACGCCTCACCGAGCCCCCTCGCCGGGCGAGCTGCAGGAAGCACTCCTGCGCCACATCCTCGGCATCGGGGCGGCTCCCCAGGAGTCGGTAGCACGTGCCGTAGACCATGTCCCGATGCCGCGCCGCCAGCTCGGCGAAGGCATCGGCCTCGCGCCGCTTCACATACCGCGAGAGCAGTTCCAGGTCCGTGCTAGCCATCGCCCTTGCCTCCGTGCATTGCATCTCCTCGTCCATGGTCTAGAGTGGGCCGTCGACCGCGAGTCATAAGCAGCCCCCGCGGACCGTCGCGCCTGGATGCCACCCTACGTCTTAGAGCGTGTATGAAAAGGGTGGGCGGGCGCCATGAATGGCGCCCCTACACGAAGGCGACCGCAGTCATGTAGGGGCACGATTCATCGTGCCCGCATGTAGGGGCGTGGTTCATCACGCCCGACTACACGAAGGCGACCGTAGTCATGTAGGGGCACGATTCATCGTGCCCGAGTGTAGGGGCGTGATTCATCACGCCCGACTACACGAAGGCGACCGCAGTCATGTAGGGGCACGATTC
>VGFC01000048.1 GCA_016869045.1 Armatimonadota bacterium | reverse complement strand
ACTGGATCGACCAGATCGGCGCCGCCGCCGATCCGTTCACCGATGAGCCGATCTTCGAGGTCGCGGATGCGCCGGTCATCGACTCGGTCAGCCCCGGCTACAAGCTCTATCCCAATGGCAGCGCCGCCTCGCTCGACGCGTCGGCGGGGGAGGCGCTGCTCGGGGGCGCGGCCTTGCCGAGGCCGACGACGCCGCTTTCCTGCCACCCACGCCCGCAGGGCACGGGCTTCGACAAGCAGCGGAAGTGGAGGTGGATTCCGCTGGTTCAGGTGCGCGGTGAGGATGGAGAAGTGTCGGGCACGCTCGCCACGCTCACGGTCAACGGCACGCCACCGCTGAACGGGAGCCTCGTGGCGTCGATCACGGCAGGAGACGACGACTACGCTGCGAGGCCGGAGGTCGTCGATACGGTCGCGCGACTGACGCGCCGGATGCTGCGCGGCGTGTTCCTGTACGAGGGGGGCTCGCAGTACTACGCCTACTTCGAGGGTGAGCCGATCCGCGTGGGCGCGAAGGTGGTGAACTACGGTAGACAGCCGGCTGAGGGGTTGACGGTGGAGGTCGCCGTCAAGCCCGCCGGCGGCGACGCGCTGATCGAGCGGAGCTTCCCGGTGTCCGTGCCTGCGGGTGGCTCCCAGACGGTGGAAGCCACGCGAGACCGCGGCGCGACGGCGGGGAATGAGTACGTCGTGACCGCACGGCTACTAGCGGACGACAAGGTCATCGACGAACTGGCACACCCCCTGAACGTCTGGCGACCCGACCCCGCGCCTCGCTTCATCAGGGCGCGCGATGGCGACTTCTACGACGGCGAGCGCAAGTGGTACCCCCATGGCGTGAACTACATGCCCTCCTCGGAGTGCGGGATCGAGGATGGCGAGTACTTCGAGTTTTGGCTCGATCCGCAGCCGTACGACCCCGAGGTGACCGAGCGCGACCTGAAGCGCATCGCGGCGATGGGCCTGAACATGGTCAGCGTGTTCGTGTATTACCGGTCGATCGACAGCCGGAATCTCCTCGACCTGCTGATGCGCTGCGAGAAGCACGGGCTGAAGGTGAACCTGTCGCTGCGGCCCGGCACGCCGCTGGACTTCCAGTGGCCGCAGATGGGGGAGATCATCACCCGGTACCGACTGGCGGAGATGGACCACCTCTTCGTCTACGACCTCGCCTGGGAGCCGGCCTTCGGCGGCTACGAGGCGCGCAAGCGCTGGGACCCGCAGTGGGCCGCGTGGGTCACGGAGCGCTACGGGAGCCTCGAGAACGCAGAGCGCGACTGGGGCGTACCGATCCCGCGCGTGGACGACGCCCCCACCGGCCCTTCGGATCACCAGGTCTCGACTGACGGCGAGTGGCGCGTCATGGTTGCCGCCTACCGGCGCTTCCTCGATGATCTGCTGAGCAAGGCTCACCTTCGCGCAGCCCAGAAGATCAAGAGCGTCGATCCGAACCACCTCCTCAGCTTCCGCATGAGCATCGCCGGGGACCCGACGGTGGGTCCCGCCTCGATGGCCTATGACTTCTGCGGGCTCGCGAAGTCGGTGGACGTGATGGAGCCCGAAGGGTACGGCCGCATCGGCGACTGGAACCGCGTGGCGCCGGGCTGGTTCACCGCCGCCTACGCGCGCTATGCCGCGCCCGGTCGCCCGATCATGTGGGCGGAGTTCGGCAACTCGGCCTGGGACCAGACGCGCATGACCCAGGACGAGGGCCGCCTGGCGGCCATCGCCCAGTTCTACCGCGACTTCCTGACGATGGCGCTCAAGTCCGGCGCGAACGGCACGGTCTGCTGGTTCTACCCCGGCGGCTATCGCTGGAACGAGCGGAGCGACTTCGGGATCATCAACCCGGACGGCACCTTGCGCGACATCACGAAGGTCCTCCGCGAGTTCAGCGGCCCGATGACGGCCGAACGCACGTTGCCGGTCGGCGACGTGGCCCTCCACGTGGACCGCGATGCAGATGCGCGCGGGCTGCAGGGAATCTGGGCCGCCGTCGGCGACGAGTTCCTCGCCGCCATCGCCGACGGCACGTTCCCCGTGCTCGTAGGCGACGGCGACCAAGCGACCTCCGCCGATGAGCCGGTCATCGCGGTCGGCAATCGACCCTACAACGGAGGCAACCCGCCGAAGTACCTGAACGCTGAGTTCAGCCGCCTCGAGGTGCAGGATGCGGAGGGCAGGTGGGTGCCGATCGAGCAGTCCGGGCAGCAGGTGACGGTGGGGGTGGGCAGGCCGGTGCGGATGCGGGCTTCGGTCGGGAACAACGGCTGGGCCAGATGGGTCTCAACGGGGGAGGCGGGCCGCGTCTACCTCGCGACCACGGAGGGCTCCTCGGCACCGGTGCGAGCCCCCATCGCGCAAGATGTGCCGCGTCTGGGAGACGCGCAGATCGCGCCCTTCGAGGTCACGCTCCCGGGGAACGAGCCGGTGACACTCACCTTCGAGATGCTGGCTGACGACCGGGCGCGGTTCGGAGAGAAGCTGAGCGTGGTCCTGGTCCCGGCGAAGTGACCGCGCCTGAATCCCAGATCTCCAAGCCCCGGAGGTGGGATAGCGCCCGTGCGTGTTGAATTGCTCACGACCGGAAGAAGGTGTGGGGCGGGCTGGCGGCGAATACAGGGAGTGCTGAATCCAGGCAGATCCGACAGGAGGGGGATGCCCGCAGCAAGCGCTGCCAAACGATTGTCTCAGCATGAAGCCCGGCTTTCTGCGGGCAGACAGACGGGAAAGGAGCCGATGCGGCATGAGGTGTTCGAAGCTGTTGGTAGGCGTTAGCGTCTGCGTCTTGTTTGGGCTGTTGGCTTCTGCGACTTCCGCCGACACGGTCAAGTGCACGCCGCTGATCCGCAACGGCGTGGTCATTGGCTTCTGCTTCACCGTGTGCAACACCCAGAAGGACCCGTGCTTCACCGACGGGTGCATCTGGGACTTGCACCTCGAGATCATCCGCAGCAACTGTGTCTTCACGAAGGTGATTCGGCTACCGCGTGGTTGGCAGGGCGCCATCGGCCCCACCAACCCGCAAGGGTTCGATGCGCAGACACCCGATGCGGCAGGGCTGACGAAGCCGATCCTGCCCGGCCAATGCGCTGAGTTCTGCATCGGGATGAACGTGAGGGAATGCCTGAGCCAGGACCCCTGCGTGTACGTGAAGTGGACTACGACCTCAAAGGTCAACAACGAGGTCGTGGTGCGCGGCAGTGGCGTCACGAAGTGCTGCCTGCCTCCGCCGCCTGTGCCGTAGTGCCGCGATAGGGCGGTGAGCGAAGTGCCATCCTCCCTCCCCACGCCATTACGAACGGCGTGGGGAGGGGTGTTCTTGGGGGAAAGGGGGAGAGACCGTGAACGACCACCGGCGTAGGCGCTCCCTGATGCTGCACGCGCTCGTGTTGGCAATGCCTCTGCTGGCGCTGGCCGCCGGCGGCCACGCTCAAGGAGATCGGGTCTCTCGGCTGATTGCAGACCTCTCCTCGCCGGATCGCGAGGTCCGCCTCCAGGCGGCGCACACTCTCGGCACGATCGCGGTCTGGGACGCGACCCCCCCGCTGATCGTGGCGCTTGGCGACCCTGAAGCTGACGTGCGCGACGCTGCAGCCGATGCGCTCGAACAGATCGGGGACGTGACGGTGCAACTGCTGGTCGAGGGTCTGAAGTCCGACGCGCCGACGGTGCGGGCTGGTTGCGCCGACGTGCTCGGGCGGTTCCTCGGCGCCTCGGATGCGGAGGAGGAGATTGCGTTCGGCCTGCTCGGGGTGGTCAAGGACCCGGAGGCGGATGTCCGGTACTACGTGGCCGTAGGGTTAGGTCACCTCGAGAAGCTCGAGGCCACCGAGGCTCTCAAGGGCCTCGTGCGCGATCCCGACCTTCGCGTGCGCACCGCGGCCGCCACGTCGCTGGCGCAGCTCGGCGATCCCAGCGGAGTGTCGGTGCTCCTCACCGCCGCGCGGCAGGCCGACCCGGCCCTGCGCCGGGCGGCCATCGCCGGCCTGGCGGTTGTGAAGTCCCCGCCGGCAATCCAGGCCCTTGTAGACCTGACGGGCGATGGGGATGACGATGTGCGCCAGTGTGCGTACTGCGCCCTGTTGATGAGCGGCGCCGCAAACTCGGCGACTCCCGGCCTGGCGGGTCTCAGCGATCCGGAATGGCGGGTGCGGACGGAAGTCGCCCGCACCCTCGGCTTCGCTCCGGTCCCCGAAGCCTCCGACCGTCTGCTGGAGACGCTGCAGAACGACTCCAGCGCCCTCGTGCGCGTCGCCGCGGCCGTCTCGCTTGGCTTCCGCAAGGAGAAGCGCGCGGTTGAGCCGCTCCTGGCCATGCTGGGCAAGGACCGCCGCGACCTGGAGCGCTCCGGCGCGGCCCAGGCACTCGGGTTGCTGGCAGCACAGGAGGCCATCAAGCCCCTCACCGACCTGCTGGAAGATGAGGACGCGCGCGTCCGAAGGTCGGCCCGACTCGCGCTTCAGATGATCCTGGAGGACTGCCCCGACTGCCCGAAGTAGCGCACGGGCGTAACCCACGCGGCCTCAGGAGCCACATACTGCGCAGGACCCGGAGGGAGCCCCGCCAGTGATCCGCGCCTGCGCCATGCTGCTCGGCCTCGCCCTGTGGACGCCGTGTCTCGCGGCCTGGACGCCCGACCAGACGGCCGTTGCGATCCCCATGCGCGATGGCGCCTCGCTGGCGGCCGACGTGTACCTGCCGGATGCGCCCGGCAAGTACCCGACTATCCTCATCCAGACCCCCTACAACCGGACGTGGGTGCGCAGTTGGTTCCGGCCCGTCGGCGGACTGGGTATCGTGGACCGTACGCGGTATGCCTACGTGATCGTGGACTGGCGCGGGTTCTACGGCTCGAAGGCGGCGGCGCAGGGGGTTCGGCTACCCAACTACGGTCGGGACGGGTACGACGCGGTCGAGTGGATCGCCGCTCAGGAGTGGTCGGACGGCAAGATCGGCACCTGGGGCCCCTCGGCGCTCGGCAAGGTCCAGTTCATGACCGCGAAGGAGCGTCCTCCCCACCTCGTCTGCTGCGTACCCGTGGTGGCCGCGGAGGGGAACGCATACGAGGACCTCCTTGAGAACGGCACCTTCCGCGAGGCGCACACGAAGTCGCTCGTGAGGCTCGGGTACACCGGCTTCAGCCTGCTCGACCGCGTGCAGGACAGCACGCAGGTATGGCGGTTGCTTCGCAGGTCCGGCGACCGGGTCGAATCGGTCGACGTGCCGATGCTCGTCATCACGGGCTGGTACGACCACGGCACGGAACGGCAGATCGCGACGTTCCGGGCGCTGCTCGCGAATGCCGGGCCAGTCACCCGGGCGAGCACCAAGCTCCTCGTCGGACCGTGGGAGCACGTCGGCGTCGGCAAGGCCGAGCAGGGCGCCCTTCGCTACGACGAGGCCGCCAGCGAGAGTGAGCGGCGGGCCCTGGAGTTCTTCGACTACTGGCTGCGCGACGATAGGGGCAACGGTTGGGACGCGGCGCCCCTCTACACCTGGTGGCAGATGAACGAGAGCGGCTGGAAGACGGTGCGGGAAGCCGTTGGGCCCGCGACGACCGAGCGCACGCTCTACCTGCATGGCGATGGACGCCTTGCCGACGATCCGCCCGTCGCCAACGACGCCTCGCGGACGTACACCTCCGATCCGAAGTCCCCGGTACCTACGATCGGCGGCGCGAACCTCGGGCGCCTCGGCGGCGAGGGCGTGCTCACCGGCCCGCAGGACCAGGCACCTCTCGAACAGCGCGACGATGTGCTCGTCCACGCGACAGAGCCCCTCGCGGAGCCCCTGCGCGTCTTCGGCAACGTCAGGCTCACGTTCAGCTTCTCTCTGGATCGCCCCGACACGAGCTTCGCGGTGCGGCTGTGCGACGTGTGGCCCGACGGCCGCTCGATGCTCATCTGCGACGGCATCACCCGCGCGAAGTACCGCGAGGGCCCCGACCACGCCGCAACCGTCACGCCCGGCCAGATCTACACCGTGACGCTCGCCCTACCCCCAACCGCCATCACCCTCGCCGACGGGCACCGGCTCCGTGTGTCTATTGCAGGCTCGAACTACCCGCGCTTCGAGCTGAACCCGCACACCGGCGCCGACCGGTTCAACGCCGAGGGCGCCGTTCCGGTGCAGTGCACGATCTACCACGATGCGGCACGGGCAGCGAAGGTGACGGTGCCTGTGTTGAGGTAGGCGCGCGACCGGCGGGCCCCGCGGCAACGCATGGTCCAGATGGTCACCTTGATCCAGTCACTGTGTGAGAGGATCAAGATGACCAAGAGGATCATCACTTCGCGCCCCGAGGGGACGCGCCGTCACTCGCCCTTCATCAACTCCAGGACCTGACGGAACTCGTCGGTGTCGGCGCGCACGAGGAGTTCGTACATCACCATCTCGGTGGAGGTGATGATCGCGCCCGCCTGCCGCATTCGGTCGAGCGCGACCTGTCGGTTCGCCGGCGCGCGCGAGCCGACCGCGTCGCTGACGACATGCACGGTGTAGCGGTCCAGGGCCTGCAGCGCGGTCTGCGCGACGCAGATGTGGGCCTCGATGCCCGCCAGGATGAGCGTGCTCTTCCCAAGCGCCGCCAGCGCCTGAACGAACGCTTCGCAGCCGAAGCACCCGAACTCCGCCTTCGTGATCGGCTGCACGCCCTTCAGGTGCCACGCGACCTCAGGCAACGTCGGCCCCAGCTTCACCTGCTCGGTCACAATGACCGGCAGGCCAATGATCCCCGCGAACTGCGCGAGCTTCGCGAGGTTCGCAATGATCTCCCCCTCCCCGTCGATGTGCGGCACCAGCCGCTCCTGCACGTCGATGACGACGAGGGCCGCTTCCTCCCGGCGGATGAGGGGGCTGGCGGGTTCGGTTAGTGAGGCCATGGGGCAACTCCCGAAGGGTATTGGGCTCGGGCCGGGAGCCTCGAGCAGCGCAACGGCTCCATCCGCTACTCCTTCACCACCTCGAAGTCGAACGTCTCGCCGAGGTCCATCCCCGTGGGGAGGATGGTGGACACGACGAGCAACATGCTCTCATGGTGCACGCTGGCCGCCTTGCGGGGCAGCCGGAACAGGCGCCCCACGAACGGGAGCTGCCCCAGCACCGGCACCACCGCATCCGGGCGCGGGCGGCTGGTCTGCAGGCTGAGGCTGGAGAGTCGGAAGAGGTCGAGTGAATCGACGTAGACGGTCGTCTCGGCCTCGTGTTTGGCCACGCGACTCAGCGGCGGGACGGCCTGGCGGCCTTCGTCAGGGTCAGGGGTCGCGTCGTCGTGGTTGATGGTGAAGGTCAGCTCAAGCTCCGCCGAGGCGCCGCCGGGGAGGACGTGGGGCGTCACGTCCAGCGATGCGCCGCTGTTCAGGGCAGACCAGACGCTCGGCTGGCTTCCCAGGGCCAGGCCCAGGGCCCCCAACCGTTCGGCCGGAAGCCCACCCAGGCTGCCGCCGATGGCCGACAAGGCCGCCGACGGTTGCCGCGGCGCAGGGATCACGGTGCGCGACCCGCTCGCCTGGGTGCTTTCTACTGCACCGGCGGCCTGGAGGATCGCCATCGCAGCGTCTACGTCGCTTTGCGGGCCCGTGAGCATGAGCGCAGTGGGGTCGCCCTGCAGGCGCCGGACGCGCAGCCCCGGGACCATCTCCGTGAGGTCCTTGACCCACGTCGCGGCCGTCTGGTCGGCCGCGGCATCAGCCGGTACGTTCAGCACGACCCGCACCACGACCACCGGCGCGGGCCGGGCCGGCGCCCGCGGCAGGGCCGTTCCGAGGGCGTTGGTCAGCCGGTCCGCTTCACGAAGTGTGGCCGCATCCAGCGTGGGCGGCCGGCTGACATCGAAGTAGCTCTCGGTGGCGCCCGTCACCGACGCGCTCTTGCCCGAGAGGACCGTGACCGAGGTGGTGCCCGCCGCCCCCAGCCCGCCGCCGGCGCCCCGGCCGGCGATCGTCTGAAGCTGCTCGACCAGCGGGTCCAGGAACAGCCTACTCACGTCCGTAGCGAGGGCGCGCTCGAGCGACTGCAGCACGACGCGCGCGTCGGCGGCCCGTCGGCGAATCCGGTCGGGCGGCAGCGCCTGCCACTTGCCGGCGGCGCGCTCCCAATCGACCAGGAACCCGCTGAGCGCCTCCTGGGCCGCATCACCGTACGCATCGGCCTCCAGCGCCGTGAGCAGCTCCCGGGGCATGAGTTCGCCCGCCGCTTCCTCCGCCAGTCGCTCCCGCTCCTCGTCCCCTGCGTCCGCTGAGGCCAAGGCGGCCAGCGCCGACCGGCGCGTCGGCGTGTCACCGGCGCCCTCGAGCATCCGGCGCCACGTGTCGATCGACTGGGGGTCCTGCTGGGTGAGCCATCGGGCGATGAGCGGGCGGAGGTTGGCCTCGATTGTCGCCCGTAGCGACTTCCCGCGGGGCTGCGCGAGGGTGAGCGTAGCCAGTGTCTCAGTCAGCCCCAACGGGTGTATGCCCCTGGCCGACGGGATCGGCAGCACCCGCGGCCCTTCCGTCTGGCTTATGTCCATCGTGATGTTGAACTTCTGGCCCAGTTCCTCGCTGAGGGCGTCCGTGTCCATGGCAAGCGTCATCCGCTCGCCTTCGGCATTGCGTCGCTGCTCGTCCAGGGCGCAGTTGCGGAGTTGCTGCAGGTAGCCTCTCACGAGGATTCCGGTGGCATCGACAAACCCATGCGCCTCGCGGGCGCGCTCCCCGGCCTTGCGGGTGCCGTCACCGCTGAACTGGAAGGCCCAGATGCCCAGCCGCACTTCCGGGCTAGGCAGGTCAATCGCGTTGATCACGCGCCGGCAGTCCTCGACCTGGGTCCGCGGACCGTAGAGCACGAGCGCCGGCCGACCGCTTGCCTCGCCGCCCGTGGTGACGGTCACCTCGCCAAAGGCGCTGCCCTGCGCCCGCAGGTCGGCGAGGACCGTCTGCAGCGCCTGCGCATCGCGGAGGAAGTACAGCGGCACCGTCTCACAGGTGTAGCGCTCCGGTACGAAGCCGGCTTCCGCCAGCATCGCCTCCAACTGCGCCACCGCCTGCGACGAGCCGCTCAGCCACAGCTTGCCCCGGAAGAAGGCGTGCTTCACCTGGACCGCATCGCCCAGGGCCTCGATGAGCGACGAGATCTCGCCCTGGACCTCGTCGGAGGGGTCCAGCAGCGTCAGCGTCCGCGACTCCTCCGCCGACGGCGCCGCGGCCTCCTCGGGCTCCCCCTCCAGGAACTGCCTGGGGTCGAAGTCAGGGTCCGCAGGCTGGGTGTCCTGCGCGGCGACCAGGCCGGAGAGTGCGAGGCCACACACCACGCCAAGAAGAGCCGCTCGAAACAGCCGTCGCCGATGCACAGCGACACCTCCCGTCAGCCAGGGGTCGCCTGCTGATGAAACCACTGGGCTCCCGGGCTCGATCAGAGCAGCCGGACTCCTTCGCGCCAGGCGATGCCCGCGATCCCCGGCTGCTCCCGCCAGCGCTCGAACTCCTCGGGGGTGTAACAGATCGGCTCCAGCTCAGCCGGACAGCCGAGCGCGCGGAAGAGCTGCGGCCAGCGGTCGATGAACCGCACGCCGCTGAACCTCGGAGACACGACCACGACGTCCAGGTCGCTCCACTGATGCCCCTGACCGCGCGCGCGTGAGCCGAAGAGGATGACGTGCTCCGCCGCCCACTCGTCCCGGAGGCGCGGAAGCAGTTCCCGGACGAAGTGCTGCACCACCGGATCATGGGGGACCGTCAGCGAGTGCCTCATCCAGAACCTCCTGGGCCCACTCGACGACCCGCTGTGCTCGCTCGAGGCGGTCGGCGGAGGCCGCGGCGTCGTACCGGTCCATCGGGACCTCGCTTCCGCCGGGCGGGTAGCGGCTGGTGATGTAGTCGGCCGTGAGTTCAGCCGCCGCCCCGATCGCCTCGACCGGCGCGCCAAGCTCGCGCTGGAGCATCGCCAGGCTGTGGGTGAAGGGGGCTATCTCTCCCTTCACGGCCATGTAGGCCGCCTTGAGCATCTTCTCGGCGGCCTGCTGGCAGAGAAGCACGCACACGTCGTGTGCGCCGAACTCGGCATTCCGGCGCGCATTGCGCAGGTCCGAGAGCGCCTGCTTGCGCCACGCCTCGATGAGTGCTCGGGTGGGCTCCATCCACGGCATCCTATCACGCCCACAGCTTCCTGTCGAGCGTGCGATACTGAACGGCCTCGGCGACGTGGTGCACCATCAGACTCTCCGCACCTTCGGGGCCGGCGGTGGCAGTGACGACTGGCGACGCGGCGAGGGCCGCGGGCGCCACCCGAGGCCTCCGCGCGTGCCCCGCCTACCACCGCGTGGAATGGTAGGCGTCACCTCTCCTAGCGCACACACTGGTCGAAGGCCCATTCGACCAGTGCGATCAGTTCCCCAAGGACGCGCTGCGCGTAGTCCACCGCGTCCAACGGATCTGGGAACCCGAGGTCCACATCATCGACGCAACGCACGGTCTCCGGATTCCGCGGGATTGCCACTACCACCTCTACCTCGTAGGGCTCATTGGACCGGGCAAACACGTACTGCCACGAACCGCGGAAGGCCATGGGAACGTGGTGCATCATGCAGTCGCGATAGGCTTTGAGCAAACGCCCCCACTCGTCCCAGGCGGCGCAGATTCGGTCGCGCAGATCGACCGGGTGCCGCAAGGGTGCCTTCTTCACGAAATCGTGGGCACTGCGCGGATAGCCCTCCCGCGGGTGCCTTGCACGCAGCACACCGAGGACGCTGTCCAGCGAGCGACGAGCTGCCGCAAGGAAGGCGTCAAAGGCCATATAGGGTTCGGGCTTGAACCCCAGCGTCGCGTAAGCACCGTTCTGGAGGCCAAGTCCCTGCTCGCGCATGCGGGAGTGCGCCGGAGCCCATTCCCTCCGGATGCCGCACACGACCCGCACAAGGTCAAGGTAGTGATACACCGTTGCCTGGCACTGGTACTGCAGGTATCCCCAAGGCTCATAGAGTTCGCTGCGCCCAGCGTCGTGTAGCCGAACGAACGTGGCGGCGTCCCGGATCACGGAGGCCTGGGTCACCCGAGCCAGACCGTTGCAGGCGACCACGGCCTCCCGCTCGTCGACCTCAGCGAGCGGTAGCAGACGGACAGCTGCCGTGCGGCGCCCAATGGCCTGCGTCGCCGCGGCGAGAGTGGACCACTGGAGGCCCTCGGAACCGAGGAGCGCCCACGCCTCTTCGCTGGTGCGGGTGAGTTCGTACCCGCCCATGAGATACGCGCTGGCTAGTTCGGTGGGGTCCGAGGCGGTCATGTGCTGGTCACCCCTACGGACGGGGGAATGAGCCCATAGGCGCTAACCTACAGCTGTGGGCGCGATTCATCGCGCCCAGATGTATAGGGGTGCCATTCATGGCATCTACCACTGCCGTAAGTTAGCGCCTATGGGAACGAGCCCCCTGCCCCCGGGCCTCAGCGAGCGGCTCTCGCCTCCCCAGAGGGGGCGACCGTCGTCACGCCCACAGCTTCCTGTCGAGCGTCCGGTACTGCACGGCCTCGGCGACGTGGTGGACCAGGAGGCTGTCGGCGCCTTCGAGGTCGGCGATGGTGCGGGAGACCTTGAGGATGCGGTCGTAGGCGCGGGCGGAGAGGCCGAACTGGTCCACGGCGGCGCGGAGGAGGCTGGCGACGTCGTCGGTGAGCCTGCAGAACTCACGGACGGCGCTGGAGGTCATGTCCGCGTTGCACTGCATCGCGGTGCCGGCGAAGCGCTGGGCCTGGTGGCCGCGGGCCTGGCGGACGCGGGCGCGGATGGCGTCGCTCGGCTCGCTGGGGGCGAACTGCTCCAGCTCCTCAGGCGCGAGGCGCGGGACCTCCACGTGGATGTCGATGCGGTCGAGCAGCGGGCCGGAGATGCGCGCGAGGTACTTGCGGATCTGGTGCGGCGTGCAGGTGCAGGGCTTCAGGGCGTCCGTGTAGTGGCCACACGGGCACGGGTTCATCGCAGCGATCACCATCAAGTGCGCGGGGTAGGTGAAGGCGGCCTGCGCGCGGGAGATGGTCACATGGCCGTCCTCCATCGGCTGGCGGAGGGCTTCGAGGGCGCCGCGACTGAACTCGGGCAGCTCATCCATGAACAGGACGCCCCGGTGCGCCAGGCTGATCTCGCCCGGTTGGGGCGTGGTCCCGCCGCCGACCAGGCCGGCCTCCGAGACCGTGTGGTGTGGCGCGCGGAAGGGACGCGTGCGGATGAGGGAGCTGCCGCGGAGCTTCCCGGAGATCGAGTAGACCTTCGTGATCTCCAGGGCTTCCGCCTGGCTCAGCGGCGGCATGATAGTCGGCAGGCGGCGGGCGAGCATCGTCTTCCCGGCTCCGGGCGGGCCGACCATGATCGCATTGTGCCCGCCGGCCGCGCAGACCTCCAGCGCGCGCTTCGCCATCGGCTGGCCCTTCACGTCCCCCATGTCCTCACCATAGGGCGGGTGCTCCAGGTCGAGGTCCTCGGGGGAGGGCACGATGGGCTGGACACCGGTGAACTCGTTCTCCAGCATCTGTGCGGCGTCGTAGAGCGAGTCCACCGCGTAGGCCTCGATGCCATCGACCACCGCGGCCTCGCGGGCATTCGCGCGCGGGACGAGCATCCGCTCCTTCCCCTCGTCGCGGGCGCGGAGCGTCATCGGCAGCACGCCGTTGACCGGGCGCACGGAACCGTCGAGGGAGAGTTCACCCGTGAGGCAGCACTTCGCGAGGCTGTCGGCCTGGAGCTGCCCCGTCGCCGCCAGGATGCCGACGGCAATGGGGAGGTCCAAGGAGGGTCCCTCCTTCTTGATGTCGGCGGGCGCGAGGTTCACCATCGTGCGGTCGCCGGGGAACAGGTACTGGCTGTTCCGGATCGCGGCGTAGACGCGATCGCGCCCTTCGTGCGCGGCGGCATCGGGCAGCCCGATGATGTCGAAGAAGAACTGGCCCCGCGAGACGTAGACCTCCGCGACGACCGGCTGCGCCTCGATGCCAACGATGGTTGCACTCTCAACGCGGGCTAGCATGTGACGGAGGTTCGACGGAGGGAAGGCCCCGTCCTTCACGCAAGCCCGGTGCCGGCAGGTGCTTCCGGGTCGGTTGCTCAATAGGGAACGCGAGTCCGGGTTGGGAACGGCAACGGAGGTGACGGTCCTCGTGTCTCGCCGCGTCTCGCTGGCTCTGATCGTGCTCGCCGCGCTAGCCGGTGTGTGCTGCCAGGCACAGGAGCTTACGGCGCAGCCTTCAGCGACTGCGCAGGCGGGGTCCCTCGTTCAGCGCCTCTCTCAAGGCCGGTACGCCGAAGCCGTAGCACGGTTCGACCCGCAGATGTCGCAGGCCCTGCCCGCCGACAAGCTGAGGAGCGTCTGGGAGGGCGTTATCGGCCAAGTGGGAGCCTTCCAGCAGATTGTCGATCGGCGGGCGAAGGCAACGGCGACGGGGCAGGCGGTCGTGGTGGCGTGCGAGTTCGCAAAGGCCACGCTCGACATCCGCGTCGCGGTGAACGGCGAGGGGAAGGTCACGGGGCTGTGGTTCGCGCCGCATGACGCGGCGGCGGACTACCGGCTGCCGGACTATGTGCGTGCCGACGCCTTCACCGAGACCGAGGTGACGGTCGGGGAGGGCGAGTGGTCGCTGCCCGGAACGCTCTCCACGCCGAAGGGCGATGGCCCCTTCCCGGCCCTCGTGCTTGTGCACGGGTCCGGGCCGCAGGATCGGGACGAGACGCTGGGGCCGAACAAGCCCTTCCGCGACCTGGCCGGTGGGCTGGCGTCGCACGGGATTGCCGTGCTGCGGTACGACAAGCGCACGCGTGTGCATGGCGCGAAGATGGCCAACATGCGCGAGCTGACCGTGAAGGAGGAGACCATCGACGATGCGCTGGCCGCGGTCGCGCTGCTGCGGACGACGGCGGGGATCGACCCGGCGCGCACCTACGTCCTCGGGCACAGCCTCGGCGGAATGCTGATCCCGCGCATCGGGCAGGCGGAACCGGGAATCGCTGGGCTGATCGCGGCGGCGGGGAACGTGCGGCCGCTGGAGGACCTGGTCGTGGAGCAGGTCACATACATCGCGTCGCTGAAGAAGGAGCCGCTCAGCGCGGCGGAGCAGGCCCAGCTGGACGCGATTTGCGCGCAGGCGGCGAAGGTGAAGGACCCGGCGCTCGGGCCCGACACGCCGCCGGAGCAACTCCCGTTCGGGTCGCTGGCGCCGTACTGGCTCGATCTGCGTGGCTACGACCCGGCGGCGCTCGCGAAGACGCTGAAGCAGCCGATGCTCATCCTGCAGGGCGGACGCGATTACCAGGTGACCAAGGCGGACTTCGACCTGTGGAAGGCGGCGCTGGGTGAGCGTGCGGATGTCGAGTTCCGCTTCTACGACAACCTCAACCACGAGTTCATCACGGGCGAGGGCATGGCGACGCCCGAGGAGTACATGAGCACCGTCGGGCATGTTGCGCAGATCGTCGTCGAGGACATCGCTGCATGGATCGGGCGGTAGCGAGCGCCCGGATCGGGAGGAGACCAGCATGTCGAACGACTGCCGATGCACTCACACCTGTGGCGGGGCGCTGACGCGCCGCCGCTTCTTGCAGGCCGCAGGCGCGGCAGCCGCGGGCCTGACGCTCGGGGGTTCGCTGCCGAGCATCGCGCGCGCGGCCACGGACGGGAACCCCCTGGTGCGTCTCGTCTTCGTGCGGCCCCCGGGGAAGTACTGGCTGGGCTGGCCAGGAACGGCCTACGACGTGGAGGGGCATCAGAGGGAGTTCACCGCGCGGGCCGTCGAGGCCGGGAAGTCGGTCGGGGTGGACGTGGTGCCGAACCTGGAGCCGCTCTACGACGATCAGGCGGTTGCAGCGTTCATCGAGCGGTGCAAGGGCAATCGGCCCGATGCGGTCGTGGTCGCGCTGCTGCACATCGGGAACTGGCCTCAGGTGCAGAGCATTGCCAACGCGGTCAACCCGTGCCTCGTCTTCAGCCCCATCGGCACCTCCTTCACGGGGCACACGCAAGGCATCTCCCGGCAGAAGGGCGTGAACGTGGTCTCTTCGCTCGATGCCGCCGATCTGCGAATGCCCCTGAGGATGGTGCGGACGGCGTTCGAGCTCCGGCAGCAGCGCATCCTGCGGATTGCCGGAGACGAGCGTTCCGACAGTGTGCTGGACACGTTGGGGATCGCGGTGCGGCACATCCCCCGGCGCATGTTCCATGAGCTGTTCGACCAGACGCCGGAGACCGATGCAGTCCGCGCGCTGGCCGACGAGGTGGCGGCGGGTGCGAAGGAGGTTCGCGAGCCCAACCGTACGGACATCCTGAACGCCTCGCGCACCTACTTCACGATCAAGAAGCTGCTGGCCGACAACAACGCGACGGCGGCGGCGATCGACTGCCTGGGGATGGTGGGCGGGCGGCTCGTGCCGACCCCGCCGTGCATGGCCTTCAGTCGGCTCAACGACGAGCGCGTCACTGCGACCTGCGAGGCGGACTTGATGGGCTGCGTGACGATGCTGTTCGTCTCGCACCTCTTCGACAAGCCGGGCTTCCTGCAGGACCCTGTGTGGGAGTCCACCCGCAACCGGTGGATCGGCGCGCATTGTTCGTGCGCGACGCGACTCGACGGCTACGACCAGCCGCAGACGCCCTACATCCTGCGCCACCATTCCGAGTCCGACCTGGGTGTCTCGATGCAGGTGCTCTGGCGCGTGGGGCAGCGGTTCACGATGATCGACTTCCAGACGCCGAACTCGCTCATCGTAGATCGCGGAACGGTCGTCGGGAACATTGACACACCCCCGGCGGGCGGCTGCCGGACGCAGGTGCTCTGCGAGATGGACACGCTGAAGGATGCGCGCGACACCCAGGGCTTCCACCAGGTCATGTTCTACGGTGACCACCTGCAGGACGTGCTCAACTACTGCCAGCTCTATGGCATCGATGCGCGCACGTCGGGCGCGGCGTAGGAGGTGCTGACCTTGCGAGCCAGGGACATCGCGTGCGTTGCGCTGACGCTCATCACGACGGCGGCTGCGGCGGACAGCCCGGGCGTGATCGGGTTGCCCGGCCAGGGCGTCACACTGCTCGACGGACTGAGGACGCTGCGGGAGGACTGGGGCTCCGTTACGCTGCGGGTGGAGTGCGAGGGGCAGGTGGAGACTGCCACGGCGCCCACGAGTCCTCTGCCGGAACGCGTGTACGCCTGCCGGTCGGCGGGCCGGGCCGGCCCGTGTGAGGTAGAGGCGCTGTTGTTCCGCGCGCCCACGGACCCGCGACCGTGTGACGCGATTCGCGCGACCATCCGGAACCGTTCGCAGGCGGCAACGAAGGCGCGGCTCATCATTGCTCACGAGGCGTCCACGCAGGGCCTCGCGCTCTCGCTCGGCGGGCTCAACGCCGGCGCGCGGATGCTGATCGCGCTCCCGGAGTACGGCAAGCCGACGCTACCGATGAACGCCTGGGGCCTGGCGAGTGGTGCGGGTCCGCTACCGGGATGGGCTAGCCCCAACGAGCCCTGCGACCCCGCGTTCCGCAACATCCGCGTCGGCTGGCGCGGGGAGCCGATCACCTACCGCTTCCGCGTGGAGCCCAAGGGCGTCCGGACCGTGGCCTTGGGGGTCTGCGAGAGCCACTGGGACATCCCGAAGCAGCGTCCGCTGATCCTGCAGGTCGAGGGCGCGGCGGATGTGCGCGTGGACCCCATCGCCGACTGGGGCCGGCACGTCCCGCGCTGCATCGGGTTCCAGGCCGGGGACGTGGACGGCGACGGGATGTTGACCGTCACGAGCATCACTCCGGCCGATGCGCCGGATCGCAACAGCATCCTCAATGCGATTTGGGTCTTCGCCGCCAATGCGAGCGAGGACCTGGAGGCGGTCAAGCGCGGTGAACGGACGGCGGCGGCCGAGTACTACGTGGATTGCGGCGGCGACAAAGACCCGTCGCTGTACGCGGTCGGCGACATCACCTATGACCTGGACCTGCCGCCGGGCGCGAGTCGGACGCTGACGTTCCTGGTGGCCTGCGCCGGAGCGACGGCCCCCGAGGGGTTGCCGGACGAGGGCAGTGCTGATCGTCTGTGGGGACAGACGAAGGCCCTGTGGGACGAGTGGTTCGCGCAGGGCAGCAGTATCGGCCTGCCGGACCAGGATGTACAGGCCACGCTCGACGCCTCCCTCGCCGCCATCGCGATGCTGAGAGGCCAGGCCAGCAAGTACCTGATCCCGCTACCCACTCCGGCGGGCGACTCATTCTCCTATCCCGCCGCGTGTGACATCACCCAGGCGCTCGACCTGACCGGCCACCATCGCGAGGCGGAGGGCTGCCTGCTCATGCTCTGGGACAGCAACCTCCCGCAGCCCATCGCGCGCTGGGGCCAGCAGGAGGACGGCGCCTGGCCGTGCCCCGAGGGCTACTGGGGCGCGCAGGGCCGCGTGCTATCGGCGCTCGCCAGCCACTACCTGTTGACGCGCGACCGGGCGTGGCTGCAGCAGGCATACCCGAGCGTCCGGAAGGGCACCGACCGACTGATTGCGGCGCTGGCGGAGCATGGCGGCCGGCTGCCAGAGCCCGCCGCGGCCAGGCCCGGTTGTGGACCGAATGTGTGGGCCGCACGAGCGCTGGCCGGCGCATCATCGATGACTTCCGCCCTCGGCAAGGCGGACGACGTGCAGCGGTTCGCCCAGGCGGCGCGTTCCCTACCGGCCGAGGCTACCGCTCCGACGGGCGGCATCGAGGCGCTGCGGGAGTGCATGGAGGGGAGGTCGTGGCAGGGCTTCCTGGGCACGGAAGCCCTCCCGGATGCCGGCGCAGGCGCGCGGTTCGTGCTTGCTCTGCGCGACATGCTCGTGGATGAGACGGATGGCGAGGTGCGGCTCCTCGCGGGCGTCCCGAGTGAGTGGCTGAGCGGCGAGGGCGGGGTAGCGGTCGATCACCTGCCGACCACGTTCGGCCCGCTGAGCTTCCGCGCGCGGCTCACAGAGCCGAAGGTGCTGAAGGTCGCGGTGACGCCGTCGCCCCGCTTACGCGCCGTCACCATCGCGCTTCCTTTTCCCGCGCAGGTTAGGGCGGTTGGCGTTACGCCACCCTCGCGGGTTCAGTTGACCAAGGATGGGCGCGACTTGAGGCTGACGTTGGCTGAGCGACCTGCGTCTGTGATCGTGGATGCACGCTGAAGTGGACACCTTGTCTGTGCGCCAGGAGGGCTGGTGGACGCCCGTGCAGCGCCGACGAGACACAGACCTGTGTCGGTCATCACGGAGGTGATGGTCGCTTGGCTCCAAAGCACCGAGTGCGTGAGGAGGTCATCAACGTCCAGTTGGCCCAGGCTCTCGCCGGTCGCGGCCTGGATGCCGTGGCGGAGACGGTGACCCGGCGTGGGCGGCCTGATGTTCTGGTCAGCCTGGACGGCGTCAAGCTGGTCATCGAGGGGCGCGCAAGGGAGGCGCAAGCCTCGCTGTTCCATGATGCTCGGAGGAGGGTGGAGAGCGGAATGGCGGACATCAGCATGGCGGTGCTGTATCCAGACCCGCTCTATGAGGTCGGCGAGCATGGCGAACTCGCCCGCCGGCTGTTGGCGGAGGAGTTCGACGGGTCGGTCTACTACTACGGTCCGCGGGGGATCGTGGAGCACCCCTTCCAGCAGGCGACGCTCCAGGACCTGGGGGAGACGATCAACGCCGTCTTCGACCTGCGCGTGCGCAACGACGTGGTGCGTGAGCAGGTTGCCATCCTCCAGGACACCATCGAGGCTGTCGTGGGCAGAGCCTCGGCAACGAGGTCCTTCCGGGGGTCAAGGTCGCTTGTGCGCAAGCTGAGATCCGCCTTGGGGGTCGACGACGATGGCGCGCAAGAAGCCGAGTGACATCGAACAGGACCTTCTGAGGATAGCGACGTTCATGCTGTTCGATGCGTCGCTGTTTCACGAGTTCCTCGCGGGGGTGCACCCTGAGGTCCGCTCGCTCAGGCAGAGGGAGGGCTCGTGCCAAGGGTTCCTCGCGGACCAGTGGAACGCGATTCTCTCGATCAACTACGAGCCCGTCTTCAGCATTGCGCGCGACGTGCTGTTGAGTTTCCCATCCTCACCGGACACAGAGCGGATACTGCACACGATTGCGGATGCGGCCCTGGATGCCATGTCCTCCGGGGTGCTCCTCCGCCACGACTTCATGGGTCGTGTCTACCACAAACTGCTGCTGCGGACGACGGGCCACTACTACGCAACCTACTACACCAGTATGCCAGCAGCGGTGCTGCTGGCCAGTCTGGCCACGAAGACCGAGCACCCGCGGTGGCGGTTCTCGACACTGGACGACGTTGCGGAGTTCCGCATGATCGACCCGGCCTGCGGGTCGGGCACGCTCTTGTCCGCTGCGTACAGCGCCCTGAAGGACCGCCACATCTTCGAGTGTACGCACGAACTTGACTTGGACCGACTCCACGAGGCGCTTGTCGGGGCGGTGATCCATGGATGGGACATACTCGACTACGCGGCACACCTGTCCCTTACGACGCTAAGCCTGCACTCGGGGTCGGTCCCCGTCCCAGAGGGGCACGTCTACACAGTGCCTGCCGGGGTCAAGGGCGGACGCGTGTTCCTGGGTAGCCTAGAGTACTTCCGCGCCAGCGGTGATCAGACGCAGATGGTGGGCCGCGGCTTCACCCCTGAAGGGAGCGAGGCTGGTCTCCGGGGGAGCCGGGAGCGGGAGATACCTACAGGGCCGTTCGACCTAGTCCTGATGAACCCGCCGTATTCGCGCAGCGCCAAGCCGAACCGCAAGTTCGGGTACTCCACGCCCGACGTGCAGCGCCGCATGAATGCGTCATTGCAGAAACTCACCCGCCGGCTCGGGGCCGAGGGGACCGGTCGCGCGGGGTTGGCGGCCCCCTTTATGCTGCTGGGCCTGAGCCTCCTCAAGGACGACGGCAGGATTGGCGCCGTGCTTCCGAGGTCGATGCTGTCGGGCGTCTCGTGGGTGAAGGTCAGGGAGCGGTACATGAGCCAGGGGGTGCTGGAGTACATCATCTCAAACTACGACCCCGGCGATGCAGGGCAGGGGATAGAGCCATGGAACTGGAGTGAAAGCACAGATCTAGGCGAGGTGCTGGTGATCTACCGCCGCACACAAGACCGCTCTCCCGATCACCCAACGACGTTCGTCAACCTGTGGCGCAAGCCGCGCAACGCGGCCGAGGCGACCATCACATCGCAGCGGACGCTCGCCGCCAGCCAGCGGCTCGCAGGTGGTCTGGCCGACCACCGCTGGGAGCCTGTGACTCGTGGAGCCGAGACCGTCGGGTGCGTCTACCGAGTGCCCGCGCACGTGCTTGAGACGAACTGGATGGCTCCGTGTCTGTTCGCGCATCCCGACCTCAATCGCCGCACGTTGCAGACCCTGACCTGTGACCTACCCATGACAGCCCTCCGGGACCTTGCTGCGGAGGGCACCCTTGGCCTTGGGATTGACATCCGCCAGGTGAAGGAGCACTTCGATGAAACGGACGCCCCAACGGCCTACCCAGTCGTGTGGGGGCACCAGGGCCGGATGAACACCCTTCACCTGTCTGAGGGACACATCGGATACGGACGTCCCAGACGAGGAGAGCGGTCCGCCAGCCTGCATGGCCGCTACGAGGCGCACCTCCTCATCGCCGAACGGCCGCATCTGAGCACCGAGGCCCTCCTTGCCGTGTGGTCGCCGCGAGCCACGCTCGCCACCGCCTTCTGGGAGGTTCGCCTGAAGGACGAGCGCCTCGAGCCGCTGCTCCTCGTCTGGCTGAACTCCACGTACGGTCTCGTCGGCTACCTGTCCCACTCGACCAGCAGCATGGGGGACATCTTCAAGACCAAGAAACAGCAGCTGGAGGCCATCCGTGTTCCGGCCTCCTCGGTCCTGAGTCCTGTAGAATGCGACGAGTTCCTACGCGGGATCGTCGATGAGCCGCTGGGGCCGTTCCCGGCGGAGTTCGCGGCCGCAGCACGGGGCCAGGGCGTCAGGCGCACGCTGGACCGCTTCCTTCACGAGCGTCTGGCCCTTCCGGGTATCCGGCGAGAGGAGTACGAGCTGCTCTCACGCGATCCGGTGGTGTGCAAGGTCCGCCTCTGAAGCGCGTGCAGGCGTTGCGGTCCTCACTGAGATACCTGAAGATAGCCGTGCAGCCGTTCGACTGCCTTCCGCCCGCAGCGCACGTACATGAGCGGCGTGGCGCCGGCGACGTGGGGCGTCATCACGACATTCGGTAGCGAGCGGAGGGGGTCGTCGAGAGGCGGAGGTTCCGGGAGGAAGACGTCGAGGTATGCGGTGAAGCGGCCCTTGGCGAGTTCGGCGCGGAAGGCGTCCCCGTCGTAGATCGCCGCCCGCGCGCTGTTCACGAAGACCGCCCCGTCCCTGATGAGCGCAAACTCGCGCGCCCCCAGCATCCCCGTGGTCTCCGGCAGGACCGGCGTGTGCAGGCTGACCACGTCGGCTGTCCTGAGCAGCGTGTCGAGGTCCACGAGCTCGACGCCCAGTTCCGTCGCGGCGGACGGGTCGGCGTACGGGTCGTAAGCAATCACGCGGCAGTCGAAGACGCTGAGGCACTTCGCCACGATTCGCCCCACGCGCCCGAGGCTGATGAGACCGACCGTGCTGCCATTGAGCTGGCCCGCACTGCGCCAGGAGGGCCATTCGACGCCTGACTTCATCTGCCGGTCGTAGGTCTCGAAGCGCCGCAGGCCCGCGATGGCCGCGCCAATGGTCCACTCCGCGACCGCCTCATTGCAGCCGTCCGATTCGTCGATGACCTCCACCCCGGCACCGCGCCAGGCGGTCGCCGCGTTGTCGTGCAGCACGTGCCACCAGTGGGCGATCACTGCCACTCGAACGCTACCGGCCGCCTGCAGCGCCTCCGTAGTGATGTCCGGCGCGCCGGAGCCATTCATCGACAGGATGCCACTGACGCCCCGCAGCCGCTCGGCCATCACGTCGGGCGGAATGGGCTCCTCGGCGCGCCCGTCGTTGACCACCTCGGCGAAGGAGGCGAGCAGGGCCTCGTTCTCCGGCGCCATGTACTCGTCATAGCCGAGGCCGTACAGGCGGTGGATGTACACCAGGGGTCTTGGCATGGGGGCTCCTGTGCGGCTTTTCAGTTGGGGGACAGCCGGACGCTGTCGATCGTGGCCCACGGGTGCTCGCCGGGGTCGGGGCCGGCGGAATAGGCCACCGTGACGGCGCCATCCGCGGGCGCGACGAACTCGACACGGGCGTGCTGGTACGTGCCGCCCGAGACCGAGGTCTTGGCGGATACGTCCTGGCCCTCGACCGAGAGGGTCGCGGTGATCCCCGAAGTGGCGCAGGCGGCCATGAGGACGTAGCGAGCGCCAGACGTAAGGCCGGTGACGCGCTGCGAGAGAGACCCGGTGGCGCCGGGCTTCAGGTCGATGTAGCCGTCGTACGAGCCGCCGTGCGGGTAGTTGTCCTGCACGCCCGTGAGGTCGGTCGGTGAACCGACCCACGGATCGAGGCGGCCCGTCTCGAAGCACCCGTTGGCGATCAGCGGGGCGCGGATGCCGGTGTACGTCGTGCGGAAGGTCGTCACCGAGCGCGCAGGCAGCGTCGCGGTGAAGTTGCTGCGACCCGGAACCGCGTCGAGGGCGGCCAGTGACTCGGTCTCCGACGTACGCCAGGCCTGAACCTCGCCAACGCCCTCGAGACCCGACAGGTCGTAGGTCAGCTCGACGGGCTGGTCGGTGTCATTCGTTGTGATGACGACGAGGGTGTGTTCCCGCGGATCGAGGTAGGCGGTCGTCTTCAGCGTGACATCGGAGGCGTCGATCAGGGTCATCCCTGGCCGCGCGAACCTCGTGAATTGCGCGACTGCGTAGTAGGCCGGCCGGGGCTGGAGCCGCTCGCCCCGCCGGTCGAAGATCAGGCTGGGCTCCCACATGCACCAGGCCTGCGCCTGCATCAGCCGGTGCGCCTCGTGCAGCTTGCGCGCGTAGTTGAGCGCCTGGTCCATCCCCTTGTTCGTCCAGTCGCCCCACTCGCTCATCCACAGCGGCTTGCCGTGCAGCTTCGCGCGCGGCGGCCAGCGCTTGAGCGAGTGGAAGTCGGTCTGATACTGATGGCATGTGAGGTCGGTCAGCGCCTGGAAGGCCTCTTCGTCGCCGAGGACCTGATCCAGGTAGCCGAGGCTCTGCGCGAAGGCCGCCTCATACCCCTGCACCCGTGCACGCACGCCTTGCTCGCGCAAGCGCTTGTCGAGCAGCGCGAAGATCAGCGCCGCCTGGTCGGCATCGACGTGGCAGCCGTCCTGCCCCTCACCCTCCTTCCACCAGTTCGCTTCCGGTTCGTTTATGGGTGAGACGCGGTCGAAGTCGATGCCCCACGCGTCGCGGTAGTGCTTGAGGATCTCGCAGACGTACGAGGCGAACTCGTCCTCCATCCCGGCGCGCAGGTTGTTCGATCCGCCCGCCGATCCGCTCGTACACCCGCTCACCGTCATCCACCACGGCGGGCTGTTGACGAAGGCCACCATCGTGGCGCCCCGCTTCGCCGCGCCTTGCGGATGCCACAGCGACGCCTCGCGGCCCTCCCACTGCCACTTCCCCGGCTCCGGCTCGAAGGCCGGCGGGCTCACCGACCCTCCGGCCCGCCGCCCCCAGTGCGCATGACCCGGCGCATCCCCCGCACACAGGTACGTCCGGCAGATCGTCAGCCCCAGCCCATCGCCCTTCAGCGTGTACAGCCGGTCGAGGAACTCGTTGCGGCCCGCCGTGGACAGCTCGGTGAACCAGCCCGGGTTCGCCTGGTCCATGTTCCCCTGACCATACCCGACGAGGGTCTGGTACGTGACAGAGGGTTCGAGCACGACGACGGGGGGTTCAGCGTCGGCCGCGACGCACGAGACGATGGAGAGCCAAACGGCACACCACAGTGTCATGCCGGGGCATTCGCCGGATGCCCACGGGGGGCCTGCCGGACGTCGGGACCATCAAGCGCCCGTCCAGTTGGCTGGAGGCCACTCGGGGAGATTGTGTGGAGCGTATTGACACGCGCCAAGTCGATATGATACTCTATGATCCGGCATAGCATGAACGTCATCTCGGCATCCGGAGGGCGAAGGACCATGCGCCGGTTCGGGTTCACGCTGATTGAGCTGCTCGTTGTGATCGCAATCATCGCGATCCTCGCTGCCATTCTGTTCCCGGTCTTCGGTAGGGCGAGGGAGAAGGCGAGAAGCATCTCCTGTCTGAGCAACCTGAAGCAGATCGGGACCGCGGCCATCATGTACCAGCAAGACTGGGACGAGATGGTCTTGCCCCATTGCCAACGGGACTTCTACGACCCCAGCGGGTCGGTGTACTACTACTACTTCGAGATCGCCATGCCCTATGTGAAGAACGCACAGGTGTTCGTGTGCCCCTCACACAGGGGGGCAGCGGGTGGCCACAACTTCGTCGGGAGCTACGGGTACATCTGCGACGGGTTCACCCTGGACCCGACCAATGCGAACTACACGGGCTTGCCTTTCGGCGGTGTGTACTCGATCGGGTCGGTCCACTACCCGGCGGAACTCATCATGCTCGGCGAGTCGGTGAAGGCGACCTGTCGCGTCTGCCCCGAGTACCACAACCACACCTTTCCGCCCCCGTGGCCGGTTCAGAAGCTCCGGCACAACGATGGCAGCAACTACCTGTTCTACGACGGCCACGCCAAGTGGATCAAGTACGAGCACACGCTGAAGCCGCGCGACATGTGGAAGAACCTGCCGTGAGCAGCGCGCTTGTCCGTGCGCCCAAGGAGTCCGTGCATGCGAGCCTACCAAGTCGTCGGCCTCGTCATCGTCTGCAGCGCCACTGCAAGCGCCCTCGGGTACAAGGTCGGTGAGGGGCGCGCCCTGGCCAAGTGCGCTTCTGCGATCGCAACAGGTGAGGACTGCTGCGGTCCGCTACCCGGTGGGCCGCAGACCAAAGCTGCCCCCAAGATCCCGACGGGGTCAGGTCTGCCGTGCCTCCTGGTCTTTGGGTCCGGCGAGTGCCAGGAATGCAAGAAGGCTAACGCCCTGCTCGCCGAGATGGCGCCCCGCCTGAAGCGCCACGTGGACGTCATGCACCTGGACCCGGACGACTACCCGGCCGAGACGGCGAGGTGGCGCGTTCGGATCATCCCGACTCAGATCATCATCGGCGCCGACGGAAAGGAAGTCGAGCGGATCGAGAGGTTCGTGCCGGAACCGGAGCTAGTGGCCGCTCTTGCCAAGGCCCGCGTGAAGCTGAGTCCGGCCCCCAAGGCGGCCGATGGATAGCGGCCTGACGGACACGATTGCCGATGCGATGGCGAACGGCGGCCCGTGGCTCCTTCCGCTGGCCTTCGCGGGCGGGCTGTGCACGTCGCTGAACCCCTGCGCCTACCCGATGATGGGCGCGGTGGCGGGGTATGTGTGGGCCCACGGGCAGCGATCGGTCTGGCGGAGCCTGGCGATTGCCGCCGCGTTCCTGGGTGGGCTGGCACTCACGTACACCGTGCTCGGCGTTGTGGGTGGGCTCGTCGGGCCGCTACTCGGCCTCTCGCGCGCCGGTTGGGCCTACGCGGTGGGCGGCGTCTGCATCGCTGCCGGCCTGCTCATGACGGACATCCTGCCACTCGAGTTCCCTGGCTTCTCCCTCCTCACTCGCTACTGGCAGCGCCTCAAGGGCGTGCCTGGCGCATTGGCGCTGGGCGTGCTGCTGGGCCTCGTCGCGACGCCCTGCGCCACACCTCCATTGGCGGTGATCGTGTCCGTGGCCGCCGTGCAGCGCGCCGTGGCAATGGCGGGGGTACTGCTGTTCGTGTACGCCCTCGGACACGGTCTCCCTGCCATCGTGATCGGCCTGCTCGCGGGGGGCCTCGGGGGGCTGGAGCGCTTCGCGCCCTACGGCAGGGCCTTGCAGATCGTCGGCGGCTGGCTTATCATTGCCGTCGGGCTGTACCTGATCCTGAAGGCCTGACGCGGAGGCGACCGGTGCGCCATCTGACCGTGAACGAAGCGGCAGCTGCTCTCCACCTCAGCGTGCCGACGATCAAGCGCTACCTCTATGAGGGTAAGCTCAGGTCCACCAAGCTGCCGGGGGGCCAGCACCGCATCCCTGAGACCGAGATCAGCCGGCTATTGTCGCCGGGCGGCATCGCACCCGCGCCCCAGCTGGCGGAGGAGGCTCCGGTCGGCGACCGGGTGGCGGTGCTCGAGAGGTGGGTAACGGAACTCCAGGCGGAGGTTGAGCGGCTGGAGGCCACGATCGAGGTCATCTCACGGTACTGCGCCCGACCGCAGTCGCCGGAGAGTGAGGGTGACATGCAACCCACCGCAGGCAGCGGCCACCGCATCCTGATCCTCGGTCCTGGCTGCCGCCGATGCGACGCGCTGCACGAACTGGCCCAGAGGATCCTCCACGGCCTCGATCTCGAGGACGTGTCATTGGAGCGCATCACCCATCTGGACGACATCGCCGCGTTTGGGCCGATCCTGACCCCCGCGCTAGCCGTGGACGACCAGATCGTCGTTAGCGGCCGCGTGCCCTCAGAGGGCGCCCTCCGCAAGATGCTCGAGCACTGCCTCGCCTGAGCGACACGGCCGCTACCGCCCCATCTTCCTCAGCGCCTTGAGGCACAGGTCGATGGCTTCGATCGGCGGGTACTTGTCGCTCTCGTACTCGACGATGTACCACTTCGTGCCGCCGGAGGTCTCGCAGAGCGTGAGCAGCTCCTCCCACGGCGTCTCGTCCTCGCCGATGCAGGGGCGGAAGCCGCCGTGCGGGTCGGCCTCGGTATGCAGCGAGGGGGCGTAGGGCTTCAGGTGCACGGTGGTCGCGCGGCCGGGGTAGCGCTGCAGGTAGGGGATCGGGTCCGCGCCGCCGTGCATCGCGTTGCCCGTGTCAAGCTGCATGATGACCGAGTCCTTCGTGTTGCCGAAGAAGGTGTCCCACGGCTCCTCGCCATCGAGCGGCGTGAACTCCGTGTGGTGGTTGTGGTAGCCCGTCTGCATGTTGTGCGCGGCGAGCGCATCGGCGATCTCATTGAAGATGCCGGCCGTCTTGCTCCAGGCCTCGCGGCTCTCGGTGTACTGCGAGCCGAGGCCCGGCACCACGGGGTACGGGTTGCCGATGGCCTGGTGGAACTCGACGCTCTTCGCGAACTCGTCGCCCAGGAGCGTCTCCAGCCCCACGTGCGCCCCGGCAACCTTGAGGCCCGTTTCATCCAACAGCTTGCGGATGTCCTCGGCCGAGTGGCCGTAGTAGCCGGCGAACTCGACACCGTCGTAGCCCATGTCTGCGACGGCCCTTAGCACACTGGGCAGGTCCTTCGCAGCCTCCTCGCGTACGGAGTACAACTGAACGGCAATCGGGATACGTGACATGCGGTTCTCCCCTTCGTAGTCGGCTCGTCGTGGCCGTTCCTGTCACCCAGCACCTGTCACCTGCCTCACTTCCCCATCGCCTTCAGGTTCTTGAGGCAGCGGTCGATGCACTCGAGCGGCGGATAGGCGTAGCTCTCTTGCTCGACGATGTACCACTCCGTGTCGCCGATGGTCTCGCACAGCTCGAAGATGCGCGTCCAGGGGACGTCGCCCTCGCCGACCAGCGGGTTGGGCTTCGTCTTCGAGAACTCCTTGCAGTGGATCGTGATCGCGCGATGCGGGTAGCGCTCCAGGAATGTGGGCGCTTCCCCACCCGCGTGCATCGCGTTGCCGGTGTCGAACTGCATGATGACATCCTGCACCGTGTTGCCGAAGAAGATGTCCCACGGGAGCTGGCCGTCGAGCGGCTGGAACTCGATGCTGTGGTTGTGGTAGCCGGTTCTCATGCCTTGGGGCTTCAGCTTCGCGGCGACCTCGTTGAAGGCGTCTGCCGCCTTCTTCCAGCCGTCCGCGCTTGCGCTGTACTCACCGCCGAGGCTGGAGACGATCGGGTATGGATTGCCGATCGCCTGGTGGAAGTCGATGCTCTTCTGTAGCTCATCGCCCTGCAGGGCACCCAGGCCGACATGCGCGCCGCAGACCTTCAGCCCGTTGTCGTCGAGCATCTTGCGCAGGTCCGCCGCCTGGTAACCATAGTAGCCGGCGAACTCGACGCCCTCATAGCCCATCTTCGCGATGGCCGCCAGCACGCCCGGCAGGTCCTTCGCGGCGTCCTCGCGGACGGAGTAGATCTGGACCGCGATCGGGACGCGGCGTCTCCCTTCCTGAGCCAGGGCACGGGCCGCGGGCACAAGTCCGGCAGCGGCAACGGCAGCGCGGCGGAGGAAGCTGCGGCGGGTGAAGTCACTCATGTGAGATCTCCTGTCTGACTTCGGGGACAGACAACGGAACTCGATGGGGCTGAGTTTCGTCGTCAGTCCCCAACGGCTGCCAACTCGACCAACTCCGCCAGCTCGTCGAAGCTGTCTTCCAGCTTCTGGTACAGGGACTGGTAGACTAGGTAGCCCCGGTTGTAGAAGGCGAGGTTCTCCGGGTTCGGGTC
>VGFC01000047.1 GCA_016869045.1 Armatimonadota bacterium | reverse complement strand
CGACCATCGCCCTGCTACGCTGCATCGGCGCCTCCAATATCGCCGCCGCCCTTCGCACTCACGGCGGCCACCCACACCGCGCTTTGGCGCTCGTGACCGCACCCGGCGGGACTATGCAATGACCCTGGCGGGAAGGGTGGCGGCCGGGAGAACCCGAGGGACCCCGCCCCTACACGGGAACGGCTCGATGGAGAACCGCGGATTCCGATTCAGGTCTGCGTCGGGCCGAACTGCGCCTCACCGAGCTTGACCTGCTTCATGCGGGCCAGTCGCCAGTTCCCCTCGAACGCATCGATGAGAGCCCGGCGCACTAGGTCCTTGTCGCAGCCCCCGGAGGCTGCGACCGCGATGACGGCCGCATCCGGGCTGCCCTCGTAGACGTAGAACTGCTCGGCATCGATCGCCAGGCACAGCACCGGGTCTCTCGATGACGCGATGATCTGTCGTCCCCGCTCCTTGGCCGCGATGAGCATCGGGGCCGCGCAGTCGCTGATCCGGTCGGGGCGGAACAGGTCCTCAGGCGCGTCGATCACGAGAGGTCCGGCCGTGGCGCTATGAAGCAGGATCTGCAGTGCCACCATCAGCCGATGGCCGCGCTCCAGCTTGTGTAGTCCGAAGGTGCGGCGGGTCGGCTTGCCCTCGGTCTCCGCCGAGCGCCCGGGCTTCCCGGCCGAGTCGTCGATGAGAGGCGCCGACACGATCAGCCCATCCTCAAGGGGCCAGAAGGCGGCCTTCGACGCGGCTACGTCCTGCTTTGCCGCCGCCATGGCAGCCACGGCCTTCTCCAACATCTTGGTGTTCTTCCACGTCCCGGCCTGCAGTTTGAACTTCAGCGGCGCCTCGCCCGCGTCCGTATCCCACGCCATCTGGTTCAGCTTGGCGACCAGTTTGGTTCGGAAGTTGTGCAGCTGGGTCAACGCTCGCTTCACGCCCGTAACCGTTGGCGCCGTGCAGGCCGCCACCAACCCCTGATGCAGCGTCCGGATCCTGCCGAGAGCACCCACGCCAAGCTCGTGCGCCAGGTGCCACTCGACCAGCCGCAGCGTCAGGCTGAGTGACAGCGTCGTCTCAGCGAGTTCCTCCAAGCGGAACGTCTGCGGGATCGCGATCCCCAGGTTCTGCGCGAGCTGGTATTTCGTGCGCTCCGGACCGCGGGTCACAACACGATACCCCTGCGGCTTGGAGAGCTTGCCGAGGGCCGAGCCGGAGGCGGCGGTTACGTTCCCGGGCGAGGCCGCGTCCCAGTGGAGCCAGTAGTACGTGGTCTGCCCGCTCTGGGCTGCACACGACAGCAGCACGTCTGCGCTCTGCACCCAGGCCGGCCCTTCACCTTCGCCTAGTGCCCCCACCGCCAGGTCGAGCGCCTCCATGCGGCGCCTGGTTGCGGTTCCCGGCGGCCCGACGATCGCGGTGGCGCCCGGGCTGAAGTGTAGGGTCTCCTCCTTGCCCTTCTCGTCGTAGCGCATGCGCACAGCCTCGATGTACGTCTGCCCGGGACGTCGCACTCCGGCCGCCTCCGGTAGCCCGAAGTCCGTCTCAGACAGCCGGATGCGGTTGTCGGGGTCTTGTAGCGCGGTTCGCAGCGCAGAGAAGCTCGGCTCGTCCATCTTGGCCCACGTGTAGTTCCCCTTCAGGCCGATGGGCCGTCCGTTACCGCGCTTCGGCCCGCTCTTCGCGGTCTTCCACTTCAGCCGCGCCTTGGCGCTCGTCAGGTTGGGCGGGGGGACGAAGTGGCAGTCCGAGGACTGGATGCACGCGATGGGGAGTCCGCCTCGCTTCTTCGCCAAGCCCTGCACCTTGGCCAGCCATTCGCGTGTCGTCGCATCGTTCACACACTCGACGGCGTACAAGTCGGGCTTGGACAGGATCAGCCGCCGCAGCCGATTGCCGCCTTCCTCCGCGAGGAAGCCCGACTTCGCGTCCACATGCGCGGGGACCGCAATGCCGCCCCAGTCGCGGGCTGCGTCCAGCACGTCGCCAATGCTCGTCTCCACGCACGCCTCCGTCGCATTGCCGAGGATGCTGGGGTCCAGGCCCAGCGACAACAGGAGCGAACCGACCCTTGTCGCGTCGTTCGCCGGTATCGGACTCGGTTCGAGTATGACCAGCGTGTGGATGGACTGCGCTGTCACCTCCGAAGCTGGGAGCACCACGACCCCGCGCTTCTCTCCTCTGGCTCTGGCGTACTCATAGATCGTTGGCTGGCCGGTCTGCGCCTTGCCGTCCTTGTCGAGCACGTACGTCGCCGAGTTGTGGTCGGTCAGCGCCACCAACTCTACGCCCATGTCCTTGCAGTCATCCACAATCCGCTCCGCCTGCTGCCGGGGCGTCCCCTCGCGGCAGCGTCCGGCGTAGTCTGTCGAGCCAGGCGTGTGCACGTGGAGATCGATCTTGCGCCAGGTGGAGCCGCGCGGTGCGTCCAAGTCCTTCTGAGAGAACGGGCATCGCGCCATGTTCATCCCTCCTCCGTCCTATCTGTTGCACATTGTAGGCTCTTCATTCGCCGTCTGTGTCGGTGACTCCTGCACGGAGTGCCTTCGGTGGATCGAAGGGAGACGGACGCAGGGAGATGCGCGAACGAAGGCCTAGCACGCGACCAGCCCATTCACACGGCGCGCGTGATGTGGTATCATGCCGCGACGTGCCGCTTCCACAACCAGACGAGAGGCTGATCCACATGGCTTTGAAGGGAAACGCGTGTATCGCCCAGTCGGGGGGGCCGACCATTGTCATCAATGCCAGCATGGTGGGCGCGATCGAGGCCGCGCGGGACATCCCCGAGATCGAGGGGTTCTACGGCGCCCTCAACGGGCTGAAAGGCCTGTTGAACGAGGAGCTGACCGAGCTGTTCCGGGAGGACCCTGCGGTCGTATCCGCGCTCAAGCTCTGCCCGTCCGCCGCCATCGGCACGGCGCGGCTGAAGCCCAAGAAGCCGGAGCTGCTGCGGACGATGGAGGTCTTCAAGGCGCACAACATCCGCTACTTCTTCTACAACGGGGGCAATGACACACAGCTCGCGTGCCATCTGATCTCCGAACTCGCGAAGACCAGCGACTGGGAGATGCAGGTGGTCGGCATCCCCAAGACGATCGACAACGACCTCGAGGTCACGGACCACTGCCCGGGCTACGGGAGCGCGTCGCGCTACGCGGCGGCCGCGGTGCAGTTCGCCGGCAAGGACTCCGAGGCGTTCGGCAATCCGCACGTCATCGAGATCATGGGCCGCAACGTCGGCTGGTTGACCGCGGCCGCGTGGGCGGGGAAGCGCCACGAGATCGACCCGCCCCATCTGGTCTACCTGCCGGAGAAGCTCGTGACCCGCGCGCAGTTCCTGGAGGATGCGCACGCGGCGTTCAAGAAGCACAAGTTCCTGGTCATCGCCGTCTCCGAGGGGTTCGCCTTCGAGGGCGAGGACAAGGCCACGACGTCCGACAAGGTGGACAGCTTCGGCCACGCGCGCCTCGGCGGCGTCGGCTCGGCGCTGAGCGACCTGCTGGAGGAGGAGAAGGTGTCCAGCCGGTCGCGCAGCGACAAGCTGGGGAACCTGCAGCGGTGCTTCGGGTGGGCGACCTCCAAGGTGGACCTGGACGAGGCCTACGAGGTCGGGCGGCAGGCGGTCCTCAAGGCCGCGCGGGGCGAGACGGACATCATGATCACCATCGACCGGAAGTCCGACGAGCCCTACGTGGCCGAGATCGGCGACACGGCGCTCATGAGCGTCGCCGACAAGGAGAAGCGCGTCCCGGTCGAGTGGATCAACGAAGCGGGCAACGGCATGACCGAGGACTTCATGCGGTACATCCGGCCGCTCGTCTCGGGCGCCGCCGCCACCGTCGGCGACGACCTGCCGCAGTGGCCGCGACTCACGAAGTTCATGGTGGACAAGAAGCTCGCACCGTACGCGCCGGTGAAGTGAGCGGAAGAAGAGGGACACCATACTCATTTCGCGAGACGTCTGCGAAATGAGTATGGTGTCCCTCTTTTTCCTGGGAGGCAGGCCATGTTCACTGAAGAGCAGCTCGAGCGGTACGCGCGCAACCTGGTCCTTCCCGGTTGGGGCCTCGAGGCGCAGCAGAAGCTGCAGGACGCGAGGGTGCTGGTCATCGGGTCGGGTGGACTGGGGTCGCCATGTCTGTTCCAGCTGGCCGCGGTCGGCGTCGGCCACCTCACCCTCGTGGAGGGCGACACCGTTGAGCTCAGCAATCTGAACCGCCAACTCCTGCACACCACGGAACGAGTGGGCCGACCGAAGGCGGAGTCGGCAGACCAGACGCTCAAGGCCCTGCGACCCGACCTAGCCTTCACCGCGGTCGGAGAGCGCTTCACTGCAGCCAACGCGCAGCAGCTGCTCGCGGAGTGCGACTTGTTCGTGGATGCGAGCGACAACTACGAGACACGCTTCCTGGCGAACGATGCCGCGGTCCTCGGGAAGCGGGGACTCGTGCACGGCTCGGTGTTCCGCTACGAGGGGCAGATCATGGACATTATCCCCGGCGAGGGCCCGTGCCTGCGCTGCCTCTACCCCGAGCCCCCTCCCCCGGGCACCATGCCCAGCGGCGCCGAGGCGGGCGTGCCGGGCTACGTGCCGGGGGTGATCGGCACGCTGCAGGCCGCAGAGGTCGTGAAGCTCATCACGGGCATCGGCGAGCCGCTCGTCGGACGGATGATCGTGTTCGACTCGCTATCTACGTGCTTCGACGAGCTGAAGGTCGAGCCCAACCCGGAGTGCGCGGTGTGCGGGAAATAGAGGGAGAAAGAGGGACGCCATACTCATTTCGCAGACGTCTCGCGAAATGAGTATGGCGTCCCTCTTTCTCCTACTTCGCGTGCGCGATCGCAACCACGTCGCCTCGCGTGTCGGTCTCGCGGGTGCGTAGGATCAGCGTGTGCTTCCCCGGCTTCAGCGCGTAGCTGCTCTTCGCCTTCACCCAGTGCCAGCGGCCGAAGACCTCGTCCTGGCCGAACTGGACGATCTCACCAGCATCCACCTGGATGAAGTACGAGTTCGCCGTCGTCGCGGGCCAGTAGACGCGCACCCACACGTCGTAGCTCCCCTCTGTCTCAATCCCGAACGCGAGGGTCATCCGGCCGTGGTCGATGGGCTTGCCCTCGGCATCGTCGCCGCGCCCGGCGTCCAGGGGAACCTGAACGCAAGCGCCGCCGGAGCACGCGCCGTCCCTAGCAACGACCATTGGCGCCTGAATCGTGTCCGCCTTCTCGCACTCGAGCCGCGCGACGATGTCCGTCACGGGCAGCACGGACACGTCGAGGCCGAAGAGGACGGGCCGAGCCTCGTCTGAGGCGGTCACCTCGGCGAGGAGTTCGTTCGCTCCCTCGCGGACCGGAGCGCTCAGGTAGGCGGGCCCCTCGGGCCGCCCACAGGGCTCCCCGTTCATCCACAGCGTCGCGGGGTGCCGCGTTGTGACATTGAGGTCGGCAACGCGAGCCTTCTCGGCCTGGAAGCTCCGGCGAACCGCGAAGGCCTTGGCGTCGGGAGCTCCCGTCGCCTGCCGGAGATCGACCAGGCCGGAGCCGAGGGCGTCATTCAGCCGGTCAAGCCACGGCCCAAGCCCCTGGCCTTCTCCCTGCTCCATCAAAGGTCCCGACTTCGCCTCGCGCCAGTCGAGGTCCGCCGCGCCCTCGGGCAGCTTCACCCCCGGCCCGATGGCCGCGACCTGCCAGGTCGTCACGGCGCGCGGGATCTGCTGCGCGGATTGGGCGTACTCGATGTCGGCCTGGACTTGGGGAATCTGATCCCGCCAGGTGCTGGTGGGATGCTGCTCGGCGCCGAAGTCAGTGACGTTGCGCCAGTGGAGAGCGCACTCCTCGAGCAAGCGGACCGCTTCCGGCCGGGCGGTCTCGTAGCCGAGGATGAGTAGGCGCGCAAGGTCAGTGGCCGCCATGATCTTCTTCCCGTAGTATCGGCCCAACTCGGCGTAGAGGCGGACATCGCCCTCCAGGCAGGCGAAGTCGCGATCAGCCTTGGGCAGCTTTCGCCGGGCGGCGATGATGGCGGACTCCGCAGCGTTCGCGGCATCGATGATCTGCTGCGCCGCTTCGAGCGGGGAGAGCTGCCCATCGGCGAGCTTCCCGCCGCTCGCGCGCAGCGCGACGTAGTCGGGGATGTTGCAGAGCGAGGCGTCGATCGTATCGTTGAAGATGAACTCCTTGACCGAGTGGAACGTCTGCTGGTCGCGGAAGCTACGGATTGACATCTCGTAGCTCGTGTTCCAGCTCCCGATGTTGCATTCGGGCTGCCAGTCACCGTTCATGTAGTTCCAGTGGAACGAGGTGGCGAGAGGCACGACGCGGCTCGCCTGCGCGAGGGCCTGGGCGGCGTCGGTCGCGGCGGGGCCGAAGCGGCGATAGTCGAGGAAGAGCACGTCATCCGGCGTCTCCGGGTCGTAGCCGAGCTGGCCCCACAGCCGATACATCCCCGCCTTGCGCTGGAACTCCCACGGGTACGTCGCGTAGGCCTCGGAGGCGGGCTTGTGGTACGAGTCGGCGCCGGGCTTCAGGCCCTCGGAGCCCCAGAAGAACCCGCACGCATACGAAGCCCTGCAGTTCCGCACGGTCTCGCGCACGAACTCGGGGTCGCCCCACTTCAGCCGGAAGAGGCAGTCGTTGCGCAGGTGCCAGAAGACCTGCCAGCGCTTGCCTGCCATCTCCAGCCACCGACGGTCCTGCAGGTGGGACCTCGGCGATGAGTACATGTGCTCGCCGTTGAACTTCACTTCGAGGTACACGGGCTGGGGCCACCTCTCCCGGTCGAGCATCGTGGCGGTCGCCACGGGGTCGCCCTGCCAGTAGCGCAGGAAGAAGGGCATGCTCCGCGAGGCCTCGCGCAGACCGGCGAGGTACGTGCCGGCGATCCAGTCCTGCTTCTCCTGGGCGCCCATCCGCATCTGCTCGCCGGGGCAGGTGCCGATCGCGGTGAGATCGGGGTAGGTCTCGGCCAGCGCGCGCACCGCCTTGCGGATGTAGTCCCGCACCTCAGCGGTATCGACGCCCGCAGCCTCGATGCCATGGGCCTTAGCGAAGCTCGGCGGCACGTGGATGTTCCACGTGATGAGCTGGGTCTGAATGCCGAGTTCCTTCGCGCGGTGCGTCGCCCAGCGGAAGAACTCGATGTTGGCGTCGATCTGCTCGCGGGGAACGTCCGTGGCATCGGGGACGTCGTCCACGTGCACGAGGTGATGGTACGGGCAGCCGTTCCACAGCGTCAGAACGTTGTACCGATCCCGGGCCATCATCTGCAGGAACTGCTCCCAGAAGTCGCGGTCCCACAGCCACTCCCCCGGCCGTCCGCCCTCAGCGCCCGCATACGCGCCCCCCGCCAGCGGCAGGTTCCACTTGATCCCGCGCATCGCGAGGAACGGGCGCGCACGCTTCGGCTGCACCGCCTCCAGCCCGCCGAGGGCAACCGTCTCCGCCACGTCGATCAGCCCGTACATCACGCCGATCTCGTCGCCCGCAACCGTGATGCGATTCCCCTCTCGGCGGATGACGAACGCCTCCGGCCGACCATCTACTGCAGATGGCTCGACACGAGCCACGATGTCACCCGATGTGCCGACGGTGACGTCAGCGTCGCCGAGAGCGCGCTGCAGCTCGCCAGCCCCGAAGCGGAGCGCGGGCGAGTCCACGGAGAGGGCAACCGTGGTCCGTGCAGCAGCAGGAACGGTGCAGGCGAGACCGATGACGAGGAACAGGGGCAGGCGCTGCATGGGGGCCTCCGCGAAGAGGTCTGCGCCGGAGGAGTTCCACCCGCAGAGCCGGGGACCTGCGAGTGGCACACGCCGTCTCCGAAGAGGAGCCATGCGCCGGGACGGCGAACAGAGGAACCAATTCCACGTCGAAGCGTGCGACAGGTTGACGGGACACGCCGCGCGAGGGCCCCGTAAGGCCAGGTTCCTATGCTTGCCTATCTCGAACAGGCGATGTTCAACCTGATGGGCTATCCCTTGCTCATGCTGATCTGGGTGGCCCTGACCAGCATGTTGTACTTGCTGCAGGTTCGAGCGCATCGGTTCCGAACGCGGGGCACGATGCGCCTGTTCGTCACCGCGGCCATCATGGGGGTCGTGATCCCGGGCGTCTCGTACGTGCTGGGTTGGATCATCGACCTCAACCTGGACGGGACGGCTCAGCGCGTCCTAGCCATCCTGGCGGGCCCGTTCCTCATCATCCTCGCGTTTGCGCTGGCGGTGACGCTGATCCAGCGCTTCCTCGGCGCCGATGCCGAGACCGCGCTCCGCTGGGCGTGGGTGATTACCGTGATCACCTACGTGATCCCCATCGCGTTCTGCTTCATCCTCTCGGTCTTCCACCAGGGCTGGCTGACGGGGCAGGAGCAGCTGTACTGAGGCGGGCCGGATGGCCTTCGGCCATGCGGCCCCTCCAACGGCGAGCCGGATCCCGCGTCGGCGGGATGCGGCCCCTCCCCACGGCAACGGAACGGGCGAGGCCCTACAAGGCAGTGGGCTTGCCGGCGAGGGCGGCGTCGCGGATCTTGAGGCAGACCTCGGTCATGCGGAAGCAGTCCTCCTCCGGGACGCCGAAGGGCGCGTTCTCCCGCAACGCGGCGACGTACTCGACGAACTGGTTCTGGGCCTCGGGCTGGGGCAGCTCGTCGGGTGGGGAGTCTTCGGTGATGAGCGTGACGGCATGGGCGGCGCCGAGGGTCTCGATGACGCCCCGGCTGCCCGCGATCCGCAGGCGGTCGTCGCCGTGGGTCGGCGCAGCGGCGGGGCGGCAGTAGTCGAGGCGCGCCGAGGCCGAGCCGCCGTTGTCGAGCTTGAGGGCGATCGAGGCGTTGTCCTCCATGTCGCGCAGCTCGGGATGCGCGCAGTTGCTCTGGTAGGCCATCGCGGAGACGAACTCCCGGCCGGTCGTCCAGCGGATCAGGTCCAGCGCGTGGATGCCGATGAAGGGGATGATCCCGCTGAAGGTGCGCCGGTCCCGCTGCCACTCCGGGCGGTTCCCGAGACGATACGACTTCTGGACCGTCGCCAGGACGACCTCGCCAATCCGACCGGCGGAGACCACCTCGCGCATCACCCGGTACGGCGGATCGAAGCGCATCGTCAGTAGCATCGACAGGCGGACCTTGGCCTGGCCAACCGCGTCCTGCACCTGCGCGAGCCCCTCCCGCGTCATCGCCAGGGGCTTCTCGGCCAGGACGTGACAGCCTGCCCGCGCGCAGGCGATGAGCTGCTCGGCGCGCAGGCCATCGTGGTCGCAGACGCCTACGATGTCCGGCTTCTCCTTCGCCAACAGCTCGCGCCAGTCGGCGTAGTAGCTCGTACCCGCGTCTGCCCCCGGCCAGCTCGGCACCGGCTTCAGCGCTGCCGCATCATCATCCGCGGCCGCGACGAGGCGGACGTCCTCCAGCGCCCGCATCCCCTCCAGGATCACGCCCTGATGGCCCTTCAGTCCGATGAGAGCAACGTTCAGCATGGCTGCGCCTCGCGGGAACGGCGGGAGTTCCGGAGTTGCGGAGCTGCGGAGACGACGATGCGCTTCCACGGATAGGATGAGGTTACCTGCCGGTCGGCGGGGAAACGGGACAGGGCGCGGACCATCGAAGGGGGACGGCTCATCATGCTAATCGCCGCCGGAGTGTTGCTGCTCGTGGGCGCGACTCCCCGCCTCGCTGCCGATCTGCCCGGCATGACGTTCCACTGCTCCTTCGATCGTGGGTTGCGGCCGGAGGTGTGTGCGGCGGGGAGTGAGGCGCGGGTGGAGGGGACGCCGGAGTTCGTGGAGGGGAAGATGGGGCAAGGGCTGCTCGTGCCGGAGGGTTGCACGATTGCCTTCCCGACGAAGGGGCACATCAACCCGCGCGAGGGGACGGTAGCTCTGTGGGTCAGGAGGAGTTCGGAGGAGCGGCCGAAGTATGCGCGGCTGTTCGACATCAGCGGGGCGGTCGAACCGAAGACCTCGCTTGCGCTCATCTACCTGAACCAGTCGCTCATCTATGGGCACATCGTCGTCGGGGGCATGAACTACATCCCGTGGCCGATGGGCGATGCGAGCGTGCGGGATGACGAGTGGCAGCATGTGGCTCTCACCTGGAGCCCTCAGGGCGCGACGTTCTACGTGAACGGCGTGACGCTGACCTCGACGAGCGCGATGCCCGAACTCGCCAACCTGCCCGAGTCATTCTACATCGGCAGCGACGCGAGCAAGGCGTACCCGGCCTGTACGCCGATCGATGACCTATACGTGTTCGATCGCGCGCTGAGGAGCCATGAGCTGTTCGCGCTCGCGGGGCGGAAGCCGGGGTGCGACCTGCACGCCGCGAACTGGCTGCCGAACAGCTCGTTCGAGGTAGCCCTGAGCCCGTGGCAGCGCCGCCTGTGGAGTGCGGCGGAGAGCACGGTGCAGGTGACTGACGAGGGAGCGCACGGCGGGTCGCACGCGCTGCTGGTCGATCGGCTGCAAGAGACCCAGCCGTGGTGGAGCACGGTCTGGGTGATCAGCCCGTGGCTGCACCTGCAGCGCTCAGAACCGGTCACGCTCTCCGCGTGGATGCGCGCGGACCGGGCCAACGTGGATGTGCGCATGGACATCCAGCGCGGCGACGAGGGGCGGGCCGTGCAGGGCGTGCCGGCGGACGCGGAGATCGGCCAGTACTACAAGATCGGGACCGAGTGGCAGCGGCTGACGCTGAGCGGCGTGCTGCCGATCAGCTACAAGGACGGGTATCGCGCGAGACTGTGTGTCATCAGCAAGCCCTGCCAGGTGCGGATCGACGACGTGCAGATGGCCTCAGGTGCGCGGGACTATGAGCCGGCGGCGCCCGTGGAGCTGGGTCTCACTCCCGTTGATGATAGCACGACGCACGGCCTCGGCGAGAAGGCGCAGGTGGGGTTGCAGGCTTACAGGGCGGATGGCGGGAGCGCGCCCGTCGAGACGACCGTGAAGGTGATTGCGCCAGACGGGAAGGCGACGGAGCGGCGCGTGTCGGTGACGCCCGGCACGCCGTCGGCGCTCAAACCGATCGCGATGGAGCGGCCGGGGCACTACGTGGTTGCCGCCGAGGGGGAAGGCGCAGCGGCGAGTCTCACGTTGGCGGCGCTGCGCGATCACAGCCAGACGCCGTCGCCGAAGACCAGCCCCTTCGGCACGCATGGCGGCGGGGACGAGGCCGCGCGGCGCGTGGGGCTGAGCCAGTACCGCGACTGCAGCGGGATGACGTGGCGGTGGATCGAGCGCGAGAAGGGCCAGTGGCACTACGACGACCGCGAGCAGGGCTACGCGGGGCTCGCGAAGCTGGGCTTCAGCACGTGCGCGACGCTGGCCGATGCGCCACCGTGGGCCGCGAGGCCGGGCGGCGACCAAGTGCCGGCGGACATGAATGAGTGGCGGCGCTACGTGCGGACCGTCATCGGCGACTTCAAGCCCTACGTGGACATCTGGGAAGTGTGGAATGAGCCGGACCTGAAGACGATCTTCGCGCAGGAGCCGGAGACGTACTTCGAGATTCTGAAGGCGACGCGCGAGATCCAGCAGGAGCTGCACCCGGAGGCGAAGCTCGCGGGCCTGTGCGCGGCGGGGACATGGGACAAGCCCATGGAGTGGATGGAAGCCGAGATGAAGCTGGGCGCGCTGCAGTACATGGACCTGCTCGCGTGGCACCCGTACTACCACGAGCTTCCCGAGGACGGCTACCTCGCGGCCATCGAGAAGGTCAATGCGCTGATGGATCGCTACGGCGGGCGCAAGCCGATGATCTTCACGGAGTTCGGCGTGGCCGGGGTGAGCGACTGGTCGCTGCACATCCCATGGGCCGCGGACGGCTGGCGGAAGTACGACGAGGCCGAGCAGGCGGCGCTGCTCGTGCGGCAGTGCGTGTTGGGGTTGGCCGAGGGCGCAGTGAAGCTCTACTGGTACCAGTGGGATGAGGAGCGCATCCAGACGGGCCCGGATACCTTCGGGCTCGTGCGCGCAGACACGTACCGCACGCCGAAGCTCGCCGCGATCGCGTACAACCAGCTTGTGTGGCAACTGGAGTCGGCGACGTTGCCGCCGAAGCGACTGACGATGCCCGGCGAGAGCCAGTGGGGGTACGAGTTCACCACGCCACAGGGCAAGGTGACGGTGGCCTGGGACCCGCGCGGCGAGTCGTCCATCGACTGGCCGAAGGGGGCGCGCGTCTTCGATCTGTGGGGCAACGAGACGCCCCGCGCAGAGCAGGTTCGGTTGACCTCTGCGCCGGTCTACATCGTGCTGAAGTGAGCCCGAGGCAGGCTCGAATCGGCGCCCTGCGAGACGCGATTCTGGTTGGTTGACAGTCCGCGCGCGTTTTGTATATCATGGGCCGGCTTACCCACCTGTAGTCGCGTTGGCGCGTGGGCTTGCGGTCCTCGATGGCAGATACGATCAGTCCCGGACGAGACATCCTCGCTCTGATCGCGCAGCGGCCCCGGCTCACCGAAGGCGCCATGGGCACGGTGTTGGCTGCCCGCGGGCTAGCCTCCGAGAACACTGGCGAACGTAACCTCACCCACCCCGATGTCGTGGCAGACATCCACCGCTCCTACCTCGCCGCAGGCAGCGAGGTGTTCTGGGGCAACAGCTTCGCCGCGAATCGCCGGATGCTGGAGCGTGCGGGGCTCGGAGCGCACGTGGCTGAGATCCAGCGCGCGGCGGTGCGGATCGTGCGCGGGGCCGTGGGCGACGAGTACCCGTGCGGTGCGAACGTTGGCCCGACGGGGGGCTTGCTGGAGCCCTACGGCGACATGACGCGCGAGGAGGCCGTCGCGATCTACCGCGAGCAGATCGAGAACCAGTTGCCCGAGGGGCCGGACTTCATCGTGTTCGAGACCTTCGAGGCCCTGGAGGAGCTAGAGGCGGCCTTCGAGGCGGCCACACAGGTGGCGCCCGATCTCCCCAAGGTGGCGTGCATGTCGTTCTCCTCGCCCAACGGACGGACAATGATGGGGGTAGACGGCGCGCGGGCGGCGGAGCAGATGATCGAGTGGGGTGCAGACGTGATCGGGGCGAACTGCGGGCACCTGGAGGGGCTGAAGATCGGCATCCGGGAGATGGTCCGGGTGGCGGACCGGCCGGTGATCGCGGAGCCGAACGCGGGAGTCCCCGTACTCGTGGGCACGGAGACGCGCTTTGAGGGCACGCCGTCGCAGGCGGCGGAGTTGGCGGCGGAACTGCTGGACCTCGGAGTGCGTTTGATTGGCGGATGCTGCGGGAATACCTCCGAGCACATCCGCGCGATGGCGGCGGTTGTCAGGAAGTGAAGCCGGCTACCCGTCCGGCCACAGCACACAGGCACACGGGGCCGGGTAAGACCGGCGGCCAATGAGCGAGACGCAAGGAGGCGTAAGAGCATGTATCCTGAAGAGCTGCGCTACCACGAGGGTCACGCCTGGGTCCGCGAGGACGGCGAGGAGCTGACGATCGGGGTCTCGCAGTACGCGTCCGAGGAGATGGGCGAGGTCATCTTCGCCGAACTGCCCGAGGAGGGCACGGAGATCGAGCGCGACGAGCCGTACGGCAGCATCGAATCGGCGAAGGCGGTGGAGGACCTGATCGCGCCGGTGAGCGGGACGGTCGTGCGCCGCAACGAGGCGGTCATCGACGCGCCCGAGACGATCAACGACGAGCCGTATGGCGACGGGTGGCTCATCGTGGTGCGCGCCGAGGAGGACGGCGGGCTGGACAGCCTGCTGACCGCTGATGAGTACCGGGCGCACGTCGGCGCCCCCGATGCCGAGGAGGACGCTGAGGAGCAGGAAGAGGAAGAAGAGGAGGAGCTGGAGCAGGACGAAGACCTCGGGTTCGATGACGACGAGTGATGTCGCTGAGCCGGGCGCCCCGTCCGGCTCGGCTCTTGCGTGGCGGCTGCTCATTGCTGAGCCCAGCGACGGCGCGCGGAACATGGCCGTCGATGAGGCGATCCTCCGAGCCAGGGCGGAGGGGCTCGCGCCGCCGACCCTCCGCCTGTACGGCTGGCGACCCCCGGCGGTGTCCCTCGGACGGTTCCAGGCCCTGGATGAGCGAATCGACGTTGACGCGATTCGGCAGCGTGGCTACGGCCTCGTGCGCCGACCGACGGGCGGCCGCGCGATCCTCCACAGCGACGAACTGACCTACAGCGTCGTGGTTCGGGAGACGGACATCGCGGGCGGGGAGACGCTCATGGCCTCGTACCGCGAGATCTCACGCGGCATCGAGGCCGGGCTAGGCTACCTCGGCGTCCAGGCCGCCCACGGCACCGAACGCGACGGCGGCGGGAAGGCGCTACCCACGATCTGCTTTGCGAAGGCGGCGCGGTGCGACCTCGTTGCGGAGGGGCGCAAGGTGGTCGGCAGCGCGCAGACACGATCGCGGGGTGTCATCCTGCAGCACGGCTCCATCCCCCTCACCATCGACCTCGACGACCTCCTCGCCGTCCTGCCCGGCCCGAGGAGTCAACCGCTCGCTGAGCGCCGCCGCAAGGTAGCCCAAGCGGCGGTCGGCGTATCGGAGCTGGTTGGGCGGCCCGTCACCTTCGACGAGCTGGCCGGCGCGGTCCGCCTGGGCTTCGCATGCGCCCTCAACGTGGTCCTGAAGCAAGCCGACCTGCTGCCCGAAGAAGTCGCCTGGGCCGACGAGCTTGTCGCGAGCAGGTACGGCACCCAGGCCTGGACGGAGAAGGCACCCCCGCGAGGGTGACGCTGTCATTGGCGGCCCCCCCAAGCAGAGCAACCGACCGCCGGCGACTACCAGCACCTCGGCCCGCTCATCGCCGTTCACATCGGCCACGATCGGCTCGCCGACGGGATCCCCGAGGCTGACGGAGGCGGCCAGGGAGCCGTCCTCCCCGTTCACCACGATCAGGCGGCCGGTGTTGGTGCCGAAGACGAACTCGGGCTTGCGGTCGGAGTCGAGGTCGGCCGCCGCGCAGTGTGAGAGGCTCACCCTCTCGGGGATGCTGAAGGTCCACAGCTCGCGGGCCTCGCGTCCATCGACGCAGTAAAGCACACCGTGATTGGATGACAGGGCGAAGTCCCACGCGCCGTCGGCGTTCACGTCGGCGACCGCGCCGTAGTGCTCCTTGGCGCCGCCAGAAGACCAGCCGACCCACCACAGTGCCGAGCCGTTCGGATACCAGGCGGTGTTGCTGTACTCCCCCGTCGCCATGGCCTCCATGACCTCGTCGCCGTTCAGGTCCGCGAACACACCCAGCCCCAGCGCGCACTGCTCCTTGCGGAAGGCGGTCCAGATCGTGTGGCCATCGGCGCCGCTCAGCAGGAAGACGGGCCCCATCTTGCCGGTCAGCTCATCGAGGCTGTCGCCGTCGGTGTCCCACGTCGCGACCTCGTTCGATTCGGGCGCGGCTGCGTCCCAGATAATGTGGCCATCTCTCCCGCTGAACGCGATCCAGCGCTTCCCGGCGTAGCAGGCGATGTCGGCGACACCGTCCTGATCGAAGCGCCCGACTGCGGGGAAGTGCAGTCCGCCAGCCTCGGAGCGGAAGCGCGTCGATCCGTCCGCATTGGCGACGACCAGATGCCCTCCGTCGCGGAAGATGAGTTCCGCCTTCCCATCACTGTCCAGGTCGCGGGCAGTCATCCCGCCGCCGCGCGAGGTGCCCTCGGGGTAGTCGCACTTCAGTTCCGGGAAAGGCACGACGACCGGCTTCCCGCTCGTGGCGTCGAGCACGCGCAGGATTCCGCCGGCATCGCGCAGGATGATCTCGGCCCGTCCGTCGCCCTGGAGGTCGGCGACGATCGGTGTGGTCCGGTACGCAGCGCCGGGCAGGGAGGCCTTCACCTGGCCGTCTCGGTTCACGACCTCGGTCCGCCCGCCCGCCGCGCCACGCAGGCGGCACAGGTCGCCATCGCCCCAATCGGACCAACCCCAGGTCGCGGGATAGGTGAGGTCTTTCGGGCCGAAGCCTCCCTGGCCGTTGTGCACGACGGTCTGCTCGCCGACCTTGACGACGATCTCGGCGATGCCATCGCTGTCGAGGTCGGCGCATTCGCTCAACGAGGCGCCGGGGATGCGGTACTCCTCGGCACCGTCGATCCCATTCAGGACGACGACATCCGGGCCGATCTGAGCGATCACCTCCAACTGGCGGTCGCCATCCACGTCCGCGAACGGGGACTGAAGCGGCGCGGCGAAGGCGCGGTTGGAGACCTTTGCGTCGAAGTCGCGCGACCAGCGGCGAACCAGGGCCTTGCCGTCCCAGTCGGCCAGCGCGATCGTGTTGCGCGTGTAGTCGGGATCGAACTGCGGAATGAGGATGACCTCCGCCGCGCCGTCGCCATCCACATCGCCGCAGGCCATCGGGCCGAACAGGCCGCGCGGACAGCCCATGTCCGCGGCGGACTTCTCCTCGCCCGTCCGTCCATCGAAGATGCGGATCAGGCTGTCATCGTGGAAGACGATCTCGGTCCCGCGATCGCCATCCACATCCGCGCCGAGCAGCGGATAGAGGTACAGGTCGTACCTGAAGCGGTGCTGCGTCTTCCACATCATCTTCGGCTTCGTCAGGCCATCGTGAAAGTCGAAGGCCATCAGCGCGCTGTGGTAGTTCGGGTGAACCATGATCTCGAGCTTGCCGTCGCGATCCAGATCGGCGACCACGCACGAGGAGGCCGCGAGCGGGGAGAAGCTGCCGTGGAGGTAGTCGTGGGTATCCCCATGGCCGATGTCGCCCGCGTCGGGCCACGTGTCCACGCGCGAGAGCAGCGTGCCGTCCGTCCCGTTGACCACCGTGAAGGCGCCGTTTGCGTAGGGCTGCCAACCGGCGGAGAGCCCGACGACCTGCTTCTCCCCGTTGCCCAGGAGGTCGTACACGCCCAGGATCGAGCCGATCTCCCATCCGTCGAGCTGCCACATCAGGTCGCCGTTGAGGCGTCGCGCCGACAGGGAACCGCCCCTCGCGATGAGGAACTCACTGCGTCCGTCGCCATCGACGTCGGCGGGCAGCACCTGGCCCTCGCCCACCGTGCCCAGCGGGTACTCCCACGCGACGGCGAAGCCTCCGAGGCTTCCGGTCAACGCGGAGTAGCCCTGCCGCTGCGGGCCGCCGCGGAAGGTCGGCCACGTGGGGTCAGGCTCCAGCTTCACGTCCACGCGTACGCGCTGGCTCTCCTTGAGGGCCGGAAGGCGGAGGTCGGCGGTCAGGTAGTGCAGCGCCGAGACCGTTCCCTGGACAGGTCCCGCCTTCACGCCGAGCACGTACTCGCCGCGCAGGTTCGTCGTGACGCTCGTGTCATCCGCCTGCACGCGTGCCCCTGCGACTGGGGCGCGCGACTGTCCGTGGAGCACCCGTCCGGCGACGAACGCGAGGTGCGCGCCGTAGGACAGCTGCACGCTGCGGAGCACCGGGGTTGCGTCCGCTCCGGCACCGGTGAGGCGCGCCTCGTACTGGACGTAGCGGCCTCGGGGCAGATGCAACTCGGTGTCAGGGTTGGCGTCGATTCCCTCCCACTTCGACCAGGAGGCATCGGGCTGCGCGACCTTGCCCGTGCGCACGGACAGCGTCATTCGCGTGCCGGTCGGCGATTCCGCCCGCAAAGCGACGCGCCAGACCTGTGCGGCATCCTCGCCCATGTCGTGCGGCGGCGAGGTGTACGTCCCCTTGGCGGCGTAGGAGGCCTGGGCGAGGTAGGCGTCATCGACGATGACCGCGCCCTGACCTTCGTAGCTCGCCGGACCGATGACGACACCCAGTTCGTCCGCGTCCTCGGGCATCACGGCGGAGATCGTGTACTGCCTCCAAACCGGCCCGACGGTGATTGGGCGGACCACATCGCCACGCCAGAAGCCGCGGCTCTTGAACTTGAGGGCGATCTTCGCCTGGTCGTTCCTGCCCTCGGTGGTTCGCGCCCAGACGCTGAAGGCGAATATGCGACCTCGATACTCGGGCCTGAACGCGACGCGCTGCAGCAGCGCGGGCTCACCCGGGCTCATCGTGTCGATCAGTTCCCACGCGCTCCGGCCCTCATGCGCCCGGGCCGCCCGGATGCCGCCGTCCTTGTCCGCCAGGCCGTTGTGCTCCCAGCCGTCGGTTGGCTCGGGGTGCGGCGCGTAGGGATCGGTCGTCTCCGGGCAGGCCTCGGGCTTGCCCTCGAAGCTGGGGTCCTCCAGGAGATTCTCGCCGGCGTAGGCGAGGGTCAGCCCGCTCGCCTCATCAGAGAGCATGACGTCTTGGGAGGCTCCGCCCGTGAAGGCGGTCGGGCCCTCGTCCTTCCACGTTGACGCACCCGCTGCGCTGCAAGCGACCCACACCGACAGGACCGTCGCAGGCCAGGCTCTCATCGGACGTCCACCTCCCAGGTTACACAGACAGCCACACGGAGTAGCTTCGGTTGCGGGTGGCCGGGTACCTTTTGCGTTGCGCCGGGGAACCTCCGGGACGTTCGACGGGTCAAAGGCGGTGAGCAGTCGCAAGACAGGGAGGGTGAGGCGCAGTGATCGCAGCGGCGCTGTTGGCGGCGGCGTGCGTGGCATGCTTGCTGGCGCATCCCGAGTGCAAGCCCGTCACGCGGCGGGCATTCACTCGCCTGGCGATCTGGGCCGGCGCGGGGCTCTCATTCCTGGTCGGATGCGGGTCCGGGGCGGTGCCGGTCGATGACGGGCTGCTCCGCAAGTGGGCGCGGCTGGGCCGGGTCTGGCGGCGGATGAGCGAGTTCCGGAACCGCTACCAGATACCAGACCTCTTGGACGCCTGGGCGGCACTGCAGATCGAGATGCGCAAGGCGCTCGAGGCGCTTCCGGCCTGGCCGGAACTCGAAGTGGCCTTCGAGCGGCGCTGGGAGTACATGAACCTCTACTACGTGACGGTCCCCTGCTACGCGCCGCCGCTGATGGCGGTCCAGGCGCTGCCGCCGGACTACATCCTGGACCAGCGGGTCCGGGAACTCGAGCGTCTGATGGAGCAGGGCACGCTGACCTACCAGGCGCTGCGGAAGGCAGCGGAGGTGCTTGCCGTCGAGGTCGAACGCCTGGCGCGGCCCGCCGGCGGCGACAACCCCACGCCCACCCCGGAGTCAGCGCTCGCTGGCAAGCGCCTCGCCGAGTTGACGGTTGATCAGCTCGGCGCCCTCGCCGGCCCCCCGAAGCAGAACGAAGGCTTCCCTCCGCCGACGTGCTACGCGCCGCCGGTCGGATAGAGCTACGGGCCTTGGTCTGCGAACCTGAGTTCGAAGCGGATGGGGCTCCCCACGGTGCCCTCGGCGAACTCCCAGCCGACGCTCGTGTAGGCGCCGGTCTCGGTGCCCGTCACGAACTTGCGGCCCTCGGTGTTCTCAATCTCGATCCGGGCGTTGCGCACCTTGAAGGCATCGGCCGGCTCCGAGTTCTCAATGGTCACCTCGTTCCGCGCCATTAGGCTCGCGAGCGCCTCGGGTGTCAGTGGGAGTTCGCTCGGGGTCCACGGGTCTCCGGCCTGCGGGAGGTCACCGATCACGCAGCCGTTGATCGAGACCGGCTTGTGGGCGCGGATGCCGCCGTCCGAGCCGTTGATGTCGATCAGGAGCTTGCCGCTCATCGGCGTGCCGAACTGCTCCTCATACCGTTCGCGCCGATTCGGGTCGAGGGGGATGGTCAGGCGCATGCCGGTCAGCGGCTGGCCCGAGTCGAACAGCTTGCCCTCGTCATGCAGCCACCCTCTCAGGCCGGTGTACACGCCGCGGTCGATGCCGGAGACGGCCGTGATCCCTCCCTTCAGCTTGAGCACGAGCCGCAGATTGCGGACCTTGAAGGCGTCCCCGACCTGGTTGTCGATCGCGACGTCGTTCTGTTCGCGCAAGGCCTTCATCGCCGCCCGGGGCACGGGCAGCGTCTTGCCGTCGGCCCACACGTCCCCGCTGCCCTGCGGCAGGTTGCCGATCTCGACCCCGTTGATGGAGACCGGCTTGTGCTCGTAGGCGCCAGCGTCCACGCCGAACACGTCAAGCACGAGTTCAGCCGCCCGGACCTTCTCGAGGCCGCCGGGCGCGAGCGCGGTCGCCATCACACGAACGGGAACGGTCGCCGTTGCCGCGACCTCACCGGCCGTAGCCTTGACGGAGATGCTCGTCTCACCCGCCAGGGAGGGGCGTCCCCGTAGCTGCACTTCCATTGCGCGGTCCGGGTTCGCTGTGAAGTCCGCCGGCGCGTCGAGCTGCCAGCCCTTGCCCGCCGCTTCCAGGTGAACCGTCGTCGCGACCGGCAGGTGGCTCAGGAGCTTCGCTCTCAGCACCAGCGTTTCGTCGTCGCGCATCTCGGCCGGTGCCTCAGGGACGAGGACGAGGGCCGGGTCCACCCACAGCTCCGTCGGGCCCATCTCGGTGCCGCCTAGCTTGGCCGCCGAGGGAAGGACCACGCGCTCGCCGGCGCCGCCGACCGACTCGATGGGGCATTCGGTCGTGATCGTGGCGCCGGACGCCAGCTGCTGTGTCTTCTGGGCGTTGTCCGTGCGCAGGACCAGCTCAACCGGCTTCGGTGTCCAGTTGTCGAAGGCGAGCCGAGCGGTCGGTTGGGTGCCCTCGACCACGTGCAGACCGCCATCGAGTGCCGCAAAGACGCCCGTCTTCGCGAGGACCAGCAGCGCCGCCGGACCCAGCCGCGGCACCGTCACGCGCAGCGTGCCTGCAGTCTTCGCCGATCCGCCATCGTCGCGGGCGAACGGCAGCTTGTGGTAGCCCCGCAGGTCAGGCGCCAGCAGGTACACGGCGTGGGTGTCGCGGACCTCGGGCGCCCGCACGGTGATTGGCAGGTCGAACAGCACACGCGAGCTTCTCGCGGCGGGGTCCTGGACGATGGGGGCGACCAGGTTGCCGCCGGGCACGCGGAACAGGTTCGCCTGGACTTCGGGAGGCGCTTCGAATGCGTGGGCCTCCAGCACCCAGGAGCGATTGCGCAGCCACCCAAACAGCGGAAACCAGCGCTCTCCCATCTCGGTCTGTGCGCGGCTGACCGGCTGCGGGATCACACCGTGTACCAGCACCTCCGCATAGCCCGCCGTGTTCGCCGGCCCGAGCGAGATGATCGGCTTGCCCGCGAGGCCATAGTACTGGATGATCTCGGTGGACTCACGGTACGTGTCGGTGCCGCCGCCTTCGGTCATCATGCCATCGGCGAGCGCGGCCAGTTCCATGTTGTACGGCCCGTTCCACCAGCAGACGCCCTTCCGCGCACGCACGATGCTGCACGCCTCGGCGCAGAGCTCCGCCAGATTGTGCCCTCCGCCGGCGGACTGGTCGAAGAACACGCCGTCCACCTTCGGGTAGATCTCCAACTCACCGCGCACTTGCTCCAGCAGGTACTTCCCCCACGGGCGGTTCTTGTCGGGGATCATCGCCGAGCTTTCCAGCCACGCAGGCAGGGGCTTCCCGCCCGGCCCGAGATACCGGTCGTCGGGGAACGTCGCCGCCGCCCACGGCGCCCAGGCTTCCGTCGGGTTGAAGTAGATGAGTCCCTTCATCCCATGCGCGTGGAGCCGGTCGATGTAGTCGTTGACGGCGGCGCGCGTCATCGTGGGCGGATTGCGTTGCTCGACGAAGTCACGCAGGGCCTGCCACGACGCAGTCTCAGGCGGGCGCTGGTCGGCCGGGACGCTGATCTTCAGCGAGTGCCACTGGTCGTCCACCAGGGGCGTCCACACGTCGCGCGTCGGTACGTACTCCCCGTAGAAGGGGAAGGTGCAGTGGATCTCGACGGCCCGACAGCCCTGCGCGTACCAGTCCTCGATCTGCTCGTTGGGCGGCGTGCCGCCGCTGCAGACGAACGGGCCGTGCAAGGGCGTCACGTCGGGGTTCTGAGGCTCGAAGGCCGCGGGAAACGAAGCGAGTACCGCACCCAGGGCCGGCCGCCAATCGCCGCGCGTCGCCGCGAAGTAGAGACGCCTCGTGGCCTGGCCGTTTGCTGGGAGTGGGAGGTCGAAGGTGACTTCAGCGCGCGTCTCCTGCTTCGTTCGCGCGACACTCACGCGCATCGGCTCGACGAGGGCGCCGATCTCGCCGAACGCCGCCAAGCCCCAGTCCCCCGCCTCGCAGTAGACCTGGGCCAGCGGCATGGCGGTGCCGATCCCGCCGGCCTGATAGCCGTAGGTCACTGCCGGTGCGCCGACAGCCAGAGCAGGCCTTGGATCGTGTCCGGCGGGGAAGAACGCGCGGTCGGCCTCTGGCCGAATCGGTAGCGCCAGCGTGCACGCGAGCGACCGCGCCTTGTCGCTCGTGTTGGCCAGTGCCAACTCGACGAAGCCCGTTGCCGCCGTCCCATACGTCAGTGTGACCTTGAAGCCGCCCTCCGTTGCCTTCGCCGACCACATCGCCTGGCCAGCCTTCGCGAAGGCAACGGCCGGCAGCTCCTTCCCGCCCTCACTCAGCGTGAGCGTCGCCGTCGCGACGAGGAGGTTCCCGCCCTTGGCTGGCGTGCCGACGATCCGTGCGGGCAGCCCCGTCTTGGCATCGGGCTCAACAAGGGTCCTGGACCAACCCGGATCGGCGGTCGCGCCGGTCGCGCAGACCAACGCCAGAAGGACGACGACACCGACCAGAGGGCCTGTGTTTGCCATGGCACTCCATCCCTTCGCGTAGTGAGTGACCCGTGGAGGCTACCGGCTCTCACTCCCCGCCTGCTCGACCGCCCGAGCAATCGCCTGCCGCCTCGCCTCAAGGACCCGCGGGTCCTTGCAGAAGTGCGTGAAGTCCCGCGAGATGTCCTCGCCGACGGTCGGCAAGGGGCTGCGCGGATCGCGGTCGCGCAGCAGCCAAAGGTACTCGTAGTCCTCGATCCCGTCGCGGATGTTCTCCAGGCGCACCGAGGGAATCGGCGTCCAGTCGGGGCCGGGGTAGATGAGGAAGCCGTCGCCATTGACCTTGTACTCGCGATAGGTGGCGACCTGCTCCTGATTCCACGGCACCGCCGGCCAGCGCGGATCGCCGGGCTTCAGGGGCATCATCCCACTCCAGTAGTTCGTCTCCCAGTAGAGCAGCCCCGTGCAGTCGTGCTGCCAGGCCTGCCAGAAGAGGAGGCGATGGTCGATGCCCGGCTCGTCGATGAAGAAGTTCGCGAAGGGCGGCGGCGGGCCGCAACAGACGTACAGCCACGTCTTCTCGCCGGCTTTGCGGCGGGCGCTCAGGAAGTCCTCGTCGTGGACCGACGTGATGGCGCACCAGACCCTGACGATCCCTACGAGTTCCTGCGGCGTGCGGTTGACGTAGTACGTCTGCATCAGCGGCATGTCGGGGGCGATGGTGAGCGCCTGCCGATAGAGCGGGATGACCTGATCGTACTCCTCGGGGCGAAGCTCGTCCTTGGCGTAGACGTGTCCGAGGTCGAACCAGCCTTTCTCCTTCCAGTGCTGCAGTTGCCCGCCAAGTTGGGCGCGCAGTGCGTCGCGCTGCGTCTCCTCCTCGAAATCGTCGATCACGACATCCCCATCCGCGCACTCCCCCACAACGTCATCGACGAGGTACTCGATGATGCGGTCCTTCTCCGCGATCACGAACTGGAAGTCGCCGCAGGTCTTGAGCGCGTCGAGGGTAAGCGTCTCGCCCGTCGTGTTGTGGTGGTACTGCTCGACGGGAATGCGCACCTCGTGCCACTCGGTTCCGCCGATCGGGAACTCGGTGACCCAGCGGTTGGGGAACGCGTTCACGAAGGCCACGATCCTCTCGGTCTCCAGCGACGGATCGAGGGACTTCACCCAAAACCGGAAGGCCCGGCAGCTCCGCTCGGCGAGTTGCTGACCGGGCATGTTGCGGTCGAGCGCCGCCCAGCCGTCGGTCTTCGGCCAGGTGATCCGCCCGCAACGCTTCCCTGAGTGGGCGTCCTCGGAGGTCGGCACGCAGCGCGCGCCGTTCGAGGCCGCCCAGCCGACGCTGCCGATGCCCGCCATCGCGACGCCCTGCAGCGGCAGGCGGTCGGCTATCGCGGCAACGCACTGATCGGTGACCGAGTAGTCATAGGTCGGTCGCCCCGGCGCATCACGCGACTCCTTCAGGTACGCGCCGGCGACGTGCGTCGGTGTCAGCCGGTAGTCCAGCATGAACCGGTTCCAGCGCGCGTAGACCTCCGGCGGCATGGTCGCCTGGTAGTCGCGTGTGCCGGCATACCACTGGGAGAGCGATCCCGGATCGCAGCCGAAGGGCGTGGCGAGGTGCTGGCGGCGCGGCAGCGCGAAACCGAAGACGCGCAGCTTCACGGCGATCTCCCGCGTCTCGCCGCCACCGGTCACCGTCAATGTGCCCTGGTAGTCTCCGGGGCGCGCGTCAGGCGGCACGTACACCCGCAGCCAGACGGGCTGCAATTCGCCCGCCCTCAGCGTGAAGGGAGCGTTGGGCATGAGCGGGTCGGGCCAGTCGCCGACGTAGGCGGTCTCGTAGCCCGGCTTCGCGGTTGTCACGTAGCCGACGATGCCCAGGCGGAGGTTATCGGCCTCCATCGTCGCGCCACCGGGCCCGCGCAGCGCGCCGATCTCCGCGCGGCAGTCTGCAAGGTCCTGGTCGAACAGCGAGACGGCCACGACCTGCGCGGCCTCGTGTTCGTTGCGCGCGGCGGAGAGTGACAGCTCCCGCGCCACGTCACCCGCGAAGTCGGCGCCGTCCTTCCGCACCTTCACCATCGGCGGCGCCGTCGCCAGCCCGAACCGAGGCTGAGGCGCCTTCGCGTCGCGCCAGAGGCTGTACGCGTGCAGTCGGACGCTCGCGGCCCGCAGTGCCTCGATGTCCGCCGCGAGCGCCGCCGCCTGCGGCCGCACTTGCGCCCAGGCCTCGGCCGACGTGGCAACCGGGTCCTTCAGCAAGGCTTCCAGTTGCGCCAGGCCGTCGCGAATCCTCGGCTCGCGCTGGGCGAAGGGCGCCGCGATCGTGGGCGGCGCGCCCGCAGCGTCGAGCCCGGCCGTCGCCGCATCGTAGGCTTCCCTGACGGAGGCGATGCGCGTGCGGGCGTCCCGTTCGTAGTAGGGCGCCAGGTCCAGTTGCAGGTTGGCCAGCGTGCCGAAGCGTCCCGGGGAATGGAAGCCGCCGAAGGGGCAGGACCACGCGCTTGCCTGGCCCGCGATCTTGTCGCTGCGGCCGAAGTTCGCGCACCAGGTGCGGCCCACGGTCAGGTCAACCGGCAGCTCCGCAATCGGGATGGCGATCTCCGCGCTCCAGGCATCATCGGCGTCGCGGGCGGCCGCGCGCCAGTTGGCATTCCAGGCCGCGTCGGTGCGATAGGAGTCGTACTTCGTGCCCAGTGCATTCAAGACGAACTGGTAGTAGTCATTGCGGTCGCGCTGCGGGTTCAGGAAGACCTCCACATCGTCGTCGGTCCACACCGGGCCGTCGCGCTTCGCGACCGACTTTGTCAGCTTGTCAGCGGGCTTCTTCTCGCACCGAAACGCGAAGTACAGGTTCGCTGAATCGCAGGCCGCCCACACGCGCGTGGCGCGTTCCGGTAGCCCGGAGCCGTCCGCCAGAGCGAAGCCTCCTGCGCCGCTCTGCGCGGCCCAGCACGCGTCGCTGAGATCACCGTCGATCTTCGGCGGCGTGGTCACCGAGGCGGGCTCAACGGTCGGCGTGCCGTAGACCAGCACGTCGTCAAACCACACCGTTCCCTTCCCCTCCAGGAGCGGCACGACACAGATGTGATCGACACCCTCGGGGATGGTGAACCGGTGCACGACCTGCCGCCAGTCGAAGGTGCCCTGCAGCATCTCGGTCGCCCGGCTGCCGACGATCTCCTGCGGCCCGCGCCGCAACTGCACGTCACAGCCGCAGCGTTTGGTGACGCCCTCCGCCTTGACCCAGAAGGTCAGCAGCAGCTCCTGCCCCGCCTGGACGGGCACGGCCGGATGGTGCCACGTGCAGATGCCCGCGAAGTCATCCCGCGCAATCTGCAGCCGTCCGCTGTAGCTCCCGGCGTGCCGCACCGCCGCATCCCGCGTGCTGCTGACACCCGCATCTCGACCCGCTGGCGGCCACACGCCCCAGTCCGCGGCGCGCTCGCCCACGCCGTTCTCGAAGCCCGTGTTGAGCAGCAACTGCGGCGTCGAGCCGAGGTCGCCGTCCGCGAGAGCGCTGCCCATGGCAGCACATAGCCAACTCAGTACTGCAGCACCCGTAGCGAACCATCGGCCCATGTCGAGCACCCCCTACGGAAGCCGCCGGTAGAACTCGAGCTTCGAGCCCGGCGCCTCGTGGATGTCCACGGTCAGGCCCGTCTCAGCGAGGTCCTTGCCCGCGACCTTGCGCGTCTCGTTCGTGTCCGCGTCGCGCAGCTCGTAACGCGCCTCGGCATCAAGCGCATGGAGGCGCGCGGTCATCTGGGTGAGGGGGCTGTGCGGGCGGCGCAGGGCGAGGACGATCCCCGCGCCGAGGTCCGGGCGGTCGAACTGCCACGCGGCCCAGGCATCGTCCGCCAGCGTGTAGGAGAGCAGCGGATAGAAGTCGCCCTCGAAGTACGGGCGGACCTGCTGCTGCTCCATGACGGCGTTCCGCAGCCAGTCCACCGGGAAGGCCTGCCACGGCGTCAGGTTGCCCTCAGGATCGCCGGTCGGGTTGGGCGAGGTGCCGAAGACGAGTCCCGGCCCGAGCGTGCTGCGGAGCGCGTACGGGTCCGGCCGGTCGCAGCATCCGCTGTGCAGCGGCGCCCAGAGGGACAGGCCGGTGGTCTGGCCCTGCAGGCCGATGGGGTCGAAGTCCTTGAAGCACTGGAAGTCGCTGCGCCACAGCGGGATGCTGCGCGAGAGGGTCTCCAGGTCGATGCGCCGCCCGCCGCTCGAGCAGTTGTCGATCAGCAGCCCCGGGTGGCGCTGAAGCAGCGCGTCCCAGAAGGCGTACAGGCCCTCGATGTGGCGGATCTCGCTCAGGCCGATCCGGTCCGGCGCATCGGCCGCCTCCCAGAACGGCGCGGGGTCCATGTTGAAGTCCTGCCGGTACACCGTCACGCGCCCCTCGGTGATGAGCGAGGACACGAGGTCCGTGAGCCCCGCGCACGCCTCGGGGTTGCCGAGGTTGAACAGGTAGTTGTCCCCGATCGGCCCGAGCAGCCACTCGGGATGCTCCCTCGTGAACTGCGTATCCCGGAAGACGCGCTCGATCTCCAGCCAGAGGGTGAAGTCCATCCCCGCGGCGTGGGCGGCGTCGCCGATGCCCGCCAAGCCCCCGGGGTAGGCGACCTTGTTCGGGTACCAGTTGCCGACGTGCCGCCCCCAGTCGCTGTTGAAGACGTTCGCGTTGTCCTGGTAGGCCGCGTCTCCGTGCCAACCCGCGTCGATCCAGAAGTTGTCGAGGGGGATGTGGTTCTCGGTGAACCAGTGGAGCTTGCCGAGCTGCCGGTCGGCGCGGTTCATGCCCCACATCGCGAACGAGATCGGCGTGTGGCACGGCTCGCCGTTGCGCCGCGGCGAGTGGTGCGCGAGGATGAGGCGCCGCAGGGCGTTGTGGCCGCGAATCCGGTCGCCCTCCCAGAAGAGCAGCAGGATGCTCGGCGAGCGAATCCCCTCGCCCGGCAGGAGCTTCAGGTGCGTGCGCTTCATGCCCGCCTGCGCGTGCACCTCGCCCCCATCGCCGCGCCAGAAGCGCGCGGCCCAGTCGCCCGTCCAGCCGATGGCCCCGATGGCGCCCGCCGCCGCGCCGAGCTGCACGTTGAAGAAGGGCAAGGCCCCGTTCGACGACCGCCCGCCATGCGTGCCCAACACGAGCGGGTTCCCCGCGCCCACCCACCCGCTCTGCGGCGCCCTCGGTGTCGGGTTGAGGTCGGTGACGAGCGGCGCGAAGTCGTCGATGCGGCAATCGCTGCCCTTCGCGTGGTGCACGCAGGCCAGCTGGTCCCGAGAGAGAGCGAAGGCCGTGTCCAGAGCCTGGATGTCGGCGATGATCGGCGTATCCTGCGTGCCCGTATTGCGGAAGTGCAGGACCCACTCGACCGCCGCGAAGTCGTCGTACCGCCGGACCTCGCAGCGCACCTCCAGCCCGGTCTCCGGGTCACGGAAGGTGAGCGTGCGCATGCCGCCCGCCTCCTCGGTCGGGCACTCCCACGCGGGCGCCAGCTCAGCGAACGCCTTGTCGCCATACCGGAACGAGAAGGGCAGCGCCAGCGCCGCCGGCGGCACCGCAAACGCGACCTCATACCACTGGTTCACGGCAACCTGCTCAGCAGGGCTGAAGAAGGGGATCATGCTGGCCTCCGGTCAGGAGTCTGCACGTCCCATTCCCCGCCCGCTACGCGGGGACCTATCCCGTGAGGCGCGGCGGCAGGAAAGGCGGGTCTGGACGGCGTACTACACTGCCGAGCACCGAGGACGACACGGCGTCCGGGTCACCTTGGGGTTCTCAGGACGCCCGGCGTAGCGGGATACTCATGGTGTTTTCGGGATGCTTCTCCGGAATCCCGGATTCCGGAGAAGTGAAGGAGGGGCGTCGGCGTTGGCAGATACCGACCTCGTCATCCCCAGCAGCATCCCGTGGGACTCCCTCAAGGGTCGCGACCTCGAGGAGTGCCTGTACTGGCTGCTCGATGACATGGGAGCCCAGGACCTCGAGTGGCGCCACGGGGGCTGTGGGGGAGGGGGCGCAGATCAGGGGCGAGACATCGAGGCCACGTTCTACGCACCGAGCCCGGATGGGGAGCTGGAGGCCCAACGGTGGTGGGTGGAGGCGAAGGGTCGAGCGGCAACGGTGGCGGCCTCGGTCGTGAAGACGGCCGTCACCAACAGCCAGGCCCATACCGACGTGGACGTGCTCGTCATCGCCACCAATGCCCAGTTCTCCAACCCGACGAAGGACTGGGTCGCCGAATGGCAGGCGACACACCAACGGCCCAAGGTTCGGCTCTGGGAACGTCACCACCTGGAGCGGATGGTCTGCCGACATCCGTCGGTGGTGGTCCGTCTGTTCGGGTCTGCCCTGTCGCCTCAGGGCAGGGCTGAGGCACTGAGGTCGGCCTTCTGGAACCGACTCCAACTGCCCACGGGAATGGACCTCGCCGGGTGCTGGGCCGTTCGCGAGCATCTTGAGCTGGACGTAGAGACGGTCTTGGCGCTCACGGTGGGTGAGATGGCGAACGGTGACGTCGCAGACCGCCCGTGGCCCATGACGGCCTCCCCCGAGCGTTTGGTGAACCTACTCGTCACCGCGGTCACCAATGGCCCCCATCTCCTGTATCGAGCCCAGAGGGGAGGCACTGCGATGCTCCCCATCCAGCGGGCCATCGCGTACACGGTGATGGTCTCGCTGGTGCGACTGCCCG
>VGFC01000046.1 GCA_016869045.1 Armatimonadota bacterium | reverse complement strand
CACCCCACCGAGATCGACACCGACCTGGTGGACGCCCAGCAGGCGCGGCGCGTGCTGGACCGGCTGGTCGGTTACCTCATCAGCCCCGTCCTGTGGAGGCGCATCCGAACCGGGAGGGACACGTCTCTCAGCGCCGGGCGTGTGCAGTCCGCCGCGTTGCGGATGATCGTGGACCGCGAGCGCGAGATCGGCGCGTTCGTGCCGGAGGAGTACTGGAGCCTCGAGGCGACGCTGACGCCCGTGGATCGCGAGGCGCAGTTCGTCGCCGAGGCGCGCACGCGCGATGGCGAGAAGCTGGAGCTGCACAACGAGGAGGAGGCCAAGGCCGCTCAGGCCGAGCTGGAGCAGGCTTCGTTCCGAATCGCCGGGATCAGCAGGCAGCAGCGCCGCCAGAATCCCCAGCCGCCGTTCATCACGAGCACCCTCCAGCAGCAGGCCGCCCGGCAGTTGCGTTTCCCCACCACGAAGACGATGCGGATCGCCCAGCAGCTCTACGAGGGTGTGGAGCTGCCCGAGGGCACGACGGCGCTCATCACCTACATGCGCACGGACTCGACGCGCATCGCCGCGAGCGCCCGCGAGGAGGCCCTCGGCTACATCCGCGGGCAGTTCGGCGAGCGGTTCATCGGGCCCGGCGCCACCGGGGGCGGCAAGAAGGGCAAGCAGAACGTCCAGGACGCCCACGAGGCGGTTCGTCCGACGCATGTTGAGAACACGCCGGAGTCGGTGAGGGACCAGTTGACGCCCGACCAGCTCCGCCTGTACGAGCTGATCTGGCGGCGGTTCGTCGCGAGCCAGATGGCGGCGGCGGTGTTCCATGTGACCACGGTGGATGTGGAGGCGGGGCGGTACGGGTTGCGGGCCGTGGGATCGGTGCCGGTGTTCGCGGGCTTCCGGGCGGTGTACGAGGAGGCGAAGCTGGAGGAGGAGCCCGAGAAGGAGTCGCGCGAGCTACCTCAGTTGAACGAGGGCGAGCCGCTGAACCTCCTGGGGCTCCTGCCCGAGCAGCACTGGACCAAGCCGCCGCCGCGCTACACCGAGGGCACCCTCGTGCGCGCGCTGGAGGAGAGCGGCATCGGCCGACCGAGCACCTACGCCCAGATCGTCGAGACGTTGCGGCAGCGCAAGTACGTGTACATGGACCGGCGCGCCTTCGTGCCGACGCCCCTGGGTATCACCGTCTGCGACTACCTCATCGCCTACTTCCCGCAGGTCATCGACATCCAGTTCACCGCGCGCGTGGAGGATGACCTGGACACCGTCGAACGCGGCGAGCAGGATTGGGTCGCCCTCGTGCGGCAGTTCTATGGGCCGCTGACGGAGTGGATCGATCAGGCCGAGAACGGGGCGGCAAGACCGCTCGGGGAGAAGTGCCCGAAGTGCGGCGGGGAGCTGCTGGAGCGCTTCTCGGCGACGGGGCGCTTCGCCGGCTGCGAGAAGTACCCGAAGTGTGACTTCACGCGGAACATCGACCTGGGGGTTCCCATGCCTGAGCTGCCCGACGTCTCCGGGGAAGCCTGTCCCGACTGTGGGAAGCCGCTGGCCGTCAAGCAGAGCGCGCGCGGGCCGTTCATTGGGTGCACGGGCTACCCCGACTGCCGCTACGCGCGGCCCGTTGAGGGCAACGGCGACGCGAAGCCGAGGGCGGTGCCGACCGACATCCCGTGCGATGAATGCGGAAAGCCGCTCTTCATCCGCCATGGCCGGCGCGGGGCCTTCCTGGGCTGCAGCGGCTACCCCGAGTGTCGCGCGGCGCGGAACCTGACGGCCGAGGAGGCCGCTCGGTACGGGATCGAGGGCGCCTCCACCGAGGAACGGACGGAGCCGGCAGAGAAGCCCGACGTGAAGTGCCCCGAGTGCGGCGCCGACATGGTGGTGCGCCGCAGCCGGCGCGGGCCGTTCCTGGGCTGCTCGCGCTACCCGAAGTGCCGTGGCACCGCGCAGCTTGACGGCGCCGCCTCTGAGGCCCCGAAACGCGCGGCCGCAGAGCCGGCGGGCGAGGACTGCCCCGACTGTGGCAAGCCCCTCCTCGTCCGCGAGGGCCGGCGGGGCAAGTTCGTGGGCTGCAGCGGCTACCCGAAGTGCCGCTACACGAAGGACTTCAGCGGGTGAGCGCGCGGGGGGAGAGCACGTTGAGTTCAGCCGATAGCCCGCAGAACCGCGTGCCCTTCGTGCTGCCTCTGTCCGTGTTCCTCGTGTCCGCCGCCGTGATCTGCCACGAGATCGCCCTCACCCGCTGCTTCAGTGTCCTGCTCCGCTACCACTACGTCTTCCTCATCGTCTCCATCGCCACGTTCGGCCTGGGGATGGGTGGCCTGATCGACTACCTCGCGCTCCGCCGCAGGCCGGGGGAGGCGTGGGGGAGACTGGCGTGGCTGGCCACGATCCTTGCGCCATTGCCCGCCCTGTCGGTGCTGATCCTGTTCCATCGCCCGGTCTCCCATCATCTCACCAGCCTCTGGCTCGTGGCAGCGGTCTCCATGCCGCCGTTCCTGGTCGCGGGGGCCTTCCTGTCATGTGTCTGGCGGACGTTTGCGGGGCTTGGCGGGCGCCTGTATGCGGCGGACCTGGGCGGCGCAGGGATTGGCAGCGTGGCCGTCATCGCCGGCCTGCAGGTCTTCGGCGGCACGGGCACCCCGATGGCCGCCGGGATTGCCGTGGGTCTCGCGGCCGTAGGGATGGCCTGGCAGGCGGGCGGTCTGCCGAGGCGGGCGGCCGCCTGTCTCGCGACGCTCGCTCCCGCCCTGATGCTGGTCGCGAACCTCGCCACCGGCTTCGCCGACCTACCCGCCGTGCCGATGACCGGCGACCGCACGGTGAAGACGCTCTACCAGGAGCTCGGCGACCCGCGGCAGGGCGCCCGGATCATCTACAGCGACTGGAACGCCTTCGCCCGCACGGATGTGGTGCAGTACCACCCTCCCGGCGAGCCGCAGCCCTGGCCTGATCTCTACGTGTATACGGACGGGGATGTCCCGACGAACATGAAGCCGTTCGACGGAGACCTGGCGAAGGTGCTGCCGGACCTCGAGGGCTTCATTGGCTTCCTCCCCTTCCGGCTCCAGCGGCCCGAGAAGGTGCTGCTGATCGGCCCCGGCGGCGGGCTCGACATCCTCCTCGCCTTCGCGGTCGGCACCAAGGAGATCGACGGGGCCGAACTCAACCCGTCGATCCCCAAGGTGATGCGCCGCTTCGCCGATCTCAACGGGCACTTGTACGAATACGCCAACGTGAACATCGCGGTGGACGAGGGCCGGAGCCGCCTGAGCCGCACCTCGAAGCAGTACGACATGATCTACATGGCCCTCACGTATGCCGCCACGACCTCCGGCAGCGCCAGCCTCGCCCTGGTCGAGAGCTACCTGCACACGGTTGAGGCCATCCGCGCATGCCTCGCGCGGCTCACGCCCGACGGGCAGCTTGTCTTCGTGTGCGGCGAGGAGCGCCTGCTCCTGCGGGCCTTCCTGACCGCCTTGGCGGCGATGGAGGCGGAGGGAGTGGCTCGCGACCAGGCGCTACGGAGCCTCGCGGTTGTGGACATCTGGCCCGAGCAGTACGCCACCGGTCCGTACCGCCACATGCTTGTTGTTCGGCGCAAGCCCTTCAGCCAGGCCGAGAGCCGCACGCTGGGCGAAACCGCGATGGCGATGGGCCTTGTTCCCGGGTACTGCCCGGGCGTGTATGAGCCCGCACCCTTCTCGACGCTGGTCGGAGGGGGTAGCGCCGCCGACATCGACCGCCTGCTCAACGCCAACGCCCCGCTCGGCGTGCCTACGACGGTACGGCCGGTCACCGACGACCGGCCCTTCTTCGCCGACCTCACAGTGGGCCTACCGGCGGGCTTCGGGCAGTTCCTGATCGGCGGCGCCGCCCTGCTCCTGTGCATCATGGCGGCGGCCTGCGCCACCCATTCGCTCGCGAGGCGCGCCGCGAAGGTGGGCCCTTCGTCTGACGACGCAGCAGGTGAGGAGCCGCCGGAGTCCGAAGTAGGGAATCGCATCGGGAACCGCACCCCTTCGCGGACCGTTGCGTCTGAGGGATTGGTGCCAACCGGATGGGTGGTCGGGAAGTCGTTCTACTTCGCCGGGATCGGCCTCGGCTTCATGCTGGTGGAGGTCTGCCTGGCCCAGAAGCTCATCCTGTATCTCGGCTACCCGACGCTATCGCTGGCCGTCATCCTGTTCGCCCTGCTGCTGGGGGGAGGACTGGGCAGTCTGCTCACCCAGTCGTGGGCGCGTACCCGGCTCGCGACCGGCGCGGCGGTCGCCGCTGCGGCAGTCGTCGCCCTCGTGGTCGGGCTCGGCCCGGCCCATGGGCTGGACCGTCTGTTCGGGGCAACGCTGGCCTGGCCTATCCTCGCTCGCACGATTGCGGCCGCCGCAGTGCTGTTACCGCTAGGGCTGGCTCTGGGCACGCAGTTCCCGAGCGGCGTCCGGCGCCTGGAGGGCAGGAACGCCGGGCTTGTCCCGTGGATGTGGGCCACGAACGGAACCGCGAGCGTGCTGGGGTCGGTAGGAGCGATGTGCGCCGCCAAGCTGTGGGGTTTTCAGGTGGTCCTGCTCCTCGGCGCGCTATCCTACGTCGTCGTCGCCGCCCTGTCGATGCTGGAACACCTCAGTCTCAGGCCTTCGACCCCTGCCCGGGAACTGCAGGCCGGGACATAGACACCCGACCCTGAGAGGACTCCGCCGATGCCTGTAGCCGCCCGAACCGCCCATGACATGTTGGAGGAGAAGGCCAGGAAGAGCGTGTCCGACCTCATCGACCGCGTTCGGCGCGCCACCATCGAGAAGGCGCACCACATCAAGCTCCCCCCCTACGCGCTCGAGGCCGTGAAGCGCGTCGATCGGAAGTACTTCCAGAGTAGGGTCCTCAAGATCGCCGGGCCGCCGCGCTTCCACCCGGAGATGCAGACCTTCCTACCGATCCTGCTGCTGAGTGACGCGTGCGATCACCGCCGGCTGCGCGACAAGCTCGAGGACTACGCCAAGTACCTGGCGGCCAACTACCCCTGGGCATGGTGCATGTCGCCCGTGACGCTCCCGATGCGGCTGCAAGCCAAGGACCTGCTCTTGCGCGAAGGGGAGTCGGAGTTCGGCGAGACGCCCCTCGCCGCCGCGATGGCGTTCGTGCGGTACCACTACGACATGCTGAAGCTCCTGACCCTCACCGACTTCGGCACCCTCTACAACCGCGCCTACTCGCTCGAGCGCGAGGGCTACTTCAAGAACACGGACCTGGAGGCCACGTCCCACTGGGAGAGCTTCAAGGAGCACCCCGAAGACGAGATGAAGTCCCTCACCGAGGAGGCGGCCGCCGAGAACGCCAAGGGCGAGGAGTGAGGGGAGAGGAGTGAGGAGTGAGACACGGCGGAGGGCCAAGGGCGAGGAGTGACGCGCGAGAGACGACGAACCCGTCGGCCCGGCGGTCGCAACGTGTGCCGGGGCGGCGGCCGTTTTTCACTCCTCTTTCCTCACTCCTCGTCGTCTCCGGCGCATCGCAGTGAGCATGCGGCTCACTTCGTCGAGTAGCGACCTCACCAGGGCCGTCTCCACTTCAGGAAGCCACCTCACCTGCTCGCATAACGTCAGCAGCGTCTCGGTCTCCGCCAACGACCCGTGCGCGATGGACAAAAACTGGGCCTTCTCCCGGTCCGACTCTCTGGTCCAACCCTCCGCGACGTTTGCCGGGATCGATACGGCCGCTCGGGTGATCTGCGCCCTCATGCCGTAGGTCTCCTCACGCGGCAGCATGGGGGCGAGCCGGTAGACCTCCCGCGCGATGGCCATGGCCTTCTGCCAAAGGGTCGTCTGTCGGTAGTGCATCGCTCTGTGCTCCTTCTGTGGGCGGCCTTCGCGCTCCTCGCCGCTCGCTGTCTCTCGCTCCTCACTCCTCTGCCCTCACTCCTCGCTCCACTGCTGCCTTGCTCTCCCGCAGGGCCGGGACCATGTCCGGCTCCTCGAGTTCAAGCGCGAACAGCCCCTCGTATCTCGCATCAACGCACCAGCGCATGATCGCTGGCCAGTTCAGAAACCCTCGCCCTACTGCACGATGGTCGCGGAAGTCGCTCTCCCGCAGGTCATGCAGGTGGAAATGGTAGACCTTCCCACCCAACGCATGCAGTTGCTGTAGCAGCGTCTGTCGGTAGCGTTCAGCTCCCTCCGCGGTGCCTCTCGCATCGACCGGCAGGTAGCCAACAAGGTGCCCGACGTCCACGTTCGCCCCCACTGCGGGGTGGGCAATGTCGTCGATCAGCTGCGCGAACGCCTCAACCCCAACGGGATACCCCGTCTCGATGGTGAGCGTGATCCCCGCCTTGCCTGCGTGGTCCCCCAGCCGGCGGAAGGTGTCCACGATCTCCGGTCGGTACTCCTCAAACGCGTAGCCCGCCTTCTCGCACGCGTGGGCGGTCGTGCTCGATCCCCCAAGGAACGCGGTCGCCTCGATGGCGACGACGATCTGGCGGAACGCCTCCTCACGCACGCCTGGATTCGGCGCAAACAGCGCGATGTCGATGAACGGCGCGTGGGTACTGACGTGCTCGAACGGCGCCACCAGTTCCCGCAGCCGGTCCTTCGCCTGCGTCGTCAGCCGGTCGAAGTAGAAGCCCGCGAGATCCCCCTGCGAGTGTCGGTAGCCGTCAAACGCCAGCAGCTCGATGCCCCGGAAGCCTAGCTCTCGCCCGACGTGCGCTGCTTCCTCCAGGCTGTGATTCGCGAGGCAAGCCGTCGAGAAGCTGAACCTTGACGTGTCGACGTCGCCCATGCCGTTATCCTGCACCCATCCTGCTCATCCTGTGAGCCCGTCTCACGCCTTCGCCGCTGCAATCGCATCCCTCGCGACGTTCAGCGTCTCCTCGATCACCTCATCCGTGTGCGACAAGCACAGGAACCACACGTGCCCGGGTGAGAAGTAGACGCCCCGCCGCACGCACTCGGAGTAGAAGCGCGTGCTCAGCTCCTCCTGGCCCTCGCCGAAGCGCAGCAGGGGCATTGGGCCCATGCCCAGCATCGTCGCCTCAACTGAGGCCTCGCGCATGATCCGCAGCAAGCCGTCCGCAAGGCGCTGCCCGCGCTGCCAGAGCAGCCGCACGCCGTCCTGCTCCTCCATCTCATCGAGCGTCGCCATCGCTGCGGCGCAGCCGGTCAGCTCCCCGTGGAAGGTCGCCGCCACCCACACATCCGCCGCGGGCTCCATGATCTCGCGCACGCCGACGACCGCTGCGAAGTGATAGCCGTTCGCGATCCCCTTCGACCATGTGGAGAGATGCGGGGTCACGCCGAAGTACTCCTGGGCCCCGCCGAGCGCATAGCGCACGCCGGTCTTCACCTCGTCCATGATGAGGACGGCCCCCTGCTCCTCGCAGAGAGCCTTCACGCCCTCCAGGTAGCCGTCCTTCGGGGCCTCCGTGGCTGAGGGCTCGATCATCACGCAGGCGATCTCACCGGCGTTGGCCTTGAACAGGTCGGTGAGCGCGTCAAGATGGTTGTACGGAACCGCGAGGGTGAGGGCGCTAACCGCTGCCGGCACGCCCTTGTCGCCGGGGCGACACCAGTCGAGCCACCCGTGGTATCCGCAGCGGATCACCTTCTCGCGGCCCGTGTGTCCCCGCGCGATGCGAACGGCTGCCGCCGTGGCCTCCGAGCCCGTCGAGCAGTAGGTCACCATCTCCGCCGAGGGGATCGTCCGCACCAATCGCTCAGCCAGCTCGACCTCCAGCACGGTCCCGATGTTGAAGATCGTGCCCAACTGCGCCTGCCGCGTCACCGCCTCGGTCACGCGCGGGTAGTTGTGCCCGAGCGTGATGGGCCCGAACGCCAGCAGGTAGTCGATGTACGCATGCCCGTCGGCATCGAAGAACCGGCAGCCCTCGCCGTGGGTCGCGAAGATCGGGTACCCCGGCACCGCCGAGGGTCGCTTGTGCCCCTGCCCGCCGCCCATCAGCACCTGTTGTGCGCGCTCCCACAACTCGTTCTGCTTGCTCAGTCTGTGCTCCATGCAATTCCCTCGTCCCTTCGGTATCTGGTCCGCCTACGTTCCCGTCGTCCGCCCCCTGGGCCTCCATCCACTCCGGCAGGACGCACTGAGCAGAAAGGGGAACCCGTAGGCCGACTCGACGTCCCTTCGAGGTGATCCCAATGCCACCGCTGTGTCTCGCCGCGGCCCTCTGGGTCGGTACCGCTTCCGCCCAATCCCTCCTCCCTTGGCAGCGCTGGGTCGAGAAGCCGATTGAGGACCAGGCCAAGAGCCTGGAGAGCCTCTTCGACCTCCCCTGGCGCAACTCCGGCGGCAAGGAGGGCGAGCTCTCCATCGCCGAGCAGCCGGGCCCTTGGGGCGGCAAGTGCTTCGACTTCCGTGTGAAGATCGACCACCACAACGAGGGGCAGTACCCTCAGGGCTGGCCCTCCTTCGAGGTGCAGCCCCAGCCGGCGTTGGACTTCAGCGGCTATGACGCGATCCAGTACTGGATCCGCTGCGACACCGAGCGCAAGGGCGCCTTGCCGATCCGGTTCATTCTATGGACCGACGGCCAGGGCCGCCTCAACGAGCCCATCGAGCCCTTCAAGGCCGGCGAGTGGGTCCTACGCACACAGCGCCTGGCGAACGTTCCCACCCTCGACAAGGTGGACCGCATCCACTTCTTCCTCTGCGAGAGCGACTACAACGACAAGGATGAGCTGACCTTCCACATCGGCGGGTTCCGGCTGGCCAACCTCATACGGGAGCCCTCGAAGCTCGGCGCGGACGAGGCTGCCGTCGGCCTCTGGGTCGGCGAGCGCGCGGACACCTCGGAGCGCATCGTCATCCTCGACCGGGGCGCGAAGACGCTGCCGGGCCTGCTCGTCGTCGAGACGGGCGAGACCGCCTCGCTCAAGGCCACCGACTCCCTCTGCGTGAAGCTCCACGAGGTCTTCACCGGGAAGGTCACGCAGAAGGAGCTGCCCCTCGGTCAGGCTGCGGCCGCGGGCACCGTAAGCCGCCTCTCCGTGCAGCTTCCGCTCGGCGACCTCGCGCCCGGCTACTACCTCGTCGTGGCGGATGTGCGGCGCGAGGGCAAGTCCCTACTCGGCGGACGGGTCGGCTGCGATGACCTCTACATCCGCAAGCCCGATGAGACGATGACCTACACGGTCCTCTCCATTCGCACAGGCATGGTCATGTGGATTCGGGATCAGCTCTACGGCGACATCATCGGCTGGGCGGCGGCCGCGCTCCCGCACTGCTATGACCCTCTGGACAAGGCCACGTACCCCGAGTTCCTCCGCGCATATGGCGCCACCACTTGGAAACACACGGAAGGGAACGAGGCCGGCGACACGGGCCTGGCGCTGGCCGCCGAGGCCTTCCGCAAGAGCGCCGACCTGACGCGCTGCAAGTTCACCGAGTGGCTCCTGGACGATAGCATGGACCACATGATCGCCCACATGCAGTCACCCTCCGGCGGCTGCCGTACTACGACCAACGAAATCGCCAGCGCCGGCTACGAGACCGACTGGGGGAAGAACGGTTACTCGTACGACTCGAACCAGATCGGCGAGTGGATGCGCGCCATCACCTACGCGATCATCTACTACAATGGGGTGCCCGGCAAGCAGCAGCGCGCCCGCGAGCTGAGCGCCGCCGTGCGCAAGGCCGCCGACTACCTCGTGGCCCACGCGACCCAGGACCCCGACGGGCTGCCCAAGGTCATCCGCCACCTGGCCCTCAACGAGCGCCCCGACGGCAGCGTCGAGCAGGTCACCTACCACCAGGAGGGCCGCCAGTGCGATGTCTACCTCGGCCGGGCGCTCGCCGGGCTCTCCTACTACGCCTACGCGATGCAGCTTCTCGGCGACAAGGTCCCCGACGACTGGTGGCCGGTGCTGGACAACACGGTGGAGTGGTCCGCCCGTAAGATGAAGCCGAACGGCTGGTTCGACTGGCAGTGCGAGGACATCGTCGAGGGCGGCTGCCACACGTTCCTGGGTAACATCTACATCGCCGAGGGGATGTTCGGCTGCTACCTTGCCGACAAGCTGGCGGGCCGCGAGGAGGCCGCCGCCAAGGCCGCCGAAGCCGCGCGCAAGGCCTATCGCTACACCACGGACGACTGCTGGATCAAGGGCGTGAAGTACGAGTACCCGACCGAGTTCTGGGTCGGGCCCTACGTCTACTGGCTCTTCACCGAGTACCTCGACACCGTCGGCCCGGACGCGGCCTTCGAGGACTGGCTCAAGGTGCTGGATGAACGTTGGAGCATGGAGCGCGAATGGAAGGACTTCCTCGACCGCCCGCGCGACGGCTCCGCCTACGTCGGCCGCGCCACCGACAACGGCATGCTGAACGTCGCGATCCTCGGCTACCTCGGCATCAAGCAGATGGACGAGATCGGCAGACCGCTACACTGGAAGTCCGCCCCCGAGCATTGACACGCGAACCTGGTGCGCGTATGATGTGCGCAGAGGACACACCAGTGAGAAGCACCATCGAGTTGCCCGACGACCTGATCCGCGCCGCGATGGAACTCACCGGGCTGAGAACGAAGCGGGCTGTCGTCGTGCTGGCGTTGGAGGAACTGGTGCGCCAGCAACGGGTCTCCCGGCTCCTGGCGCTGTTCGGGAAGGGCTTTGGGTTGACGCAGGACGACCTCGAACGTATGCGCGCGGAGGACTCAGCGAACGAAGGAGACGGAGATGAGAAGCACCATCGATCTGCCAGACAACCTCGTGCGTGATGCCATGCAACTTACTGGGCTCAAGACGAAGCGGGAGGTCGTTGCGCTAGCGCTCGATGAGCTGGTGCGGCGGCGGCGGCTGGACGACCTGCGCGCCCTGCTCGGGCACGCGGACTTCGACCTGACCCAAGACGACCTGGAGCGGATGCGAGCGGAGGACTGATGCCCGCCGACTGCAGGCCCGGCCTTCGCAGCCCTGGACGTCGCGTGGCTGCGCCACACAAGGAGCCAACACAGTGACGCAGGACGGGGCCGTGCTGATTGACTCGAGCGCATGGATCGAGGCCCTGCCCGCGAGCGGGCACTCACCGTATCGCGTGACGATCGACGCGCTCCTTCGTGACGCGCGGGCAGCCACGTGCGAGGTGGTGGTTGCCGAGGTGCTCCGAGGCATCAGACCGAGAGACCAGTTGGTCAGGTTGAGTGGGGGCTTGGCTGCCGCCACCTGCCTCGACATGCAGGGCGCCGGTGAGGAGGCAGGCCGTCTGGCCTGGACTCTCAGGGGCCGGGGCCTGACGGTACCGACCACTGACCTCCTGATCGTGGCTGTGGCGCGCCTCCATGGTGCCGCCCTCCTCCATCGCGACAGGCACTTGGCCGAGGCCGCCGAAGCCCTGGGCCTGCAGGTCATCGAGCCGTAGCCTTCGCTCCGCGCCCGCGGTCTCCCGCATCTGCCCCAAGGAGCCCCCATGCTCTCCATGCTGACCCTTCTGGCCTGTCCCGCCGGTGCCGCCACGTCCGACGCTTGGTCCGCCGACTTCGCGGCGCAGCGCCCCTCGGCCGCGCAACGCCTCGAGTGCCGCTACGTTGACGCCTCGCGTCAGGCTGCGTTGCTGCTGGGGGACAACTACGAGGTCACGCTGCACCTGGCCGACGCCGAGAAGCAGCGGGCCGACCTCGCGCAGCAGTCGCAGGTCGGCCGGCTGTGGCTTGAGGCAGAATCCGGCGGCGTGGTCTACTCCTCTCTGCGTGCCGCCGAGAAGTCCCGCATCAACCTCTACCGGCGCGGGCCGTACTACATCGAGGTCCACTGGCTCGACGTTCAGTGCGTGAGCGAGGCTGGTGTGCCGTTCCCGGCCAAGGGCGAGGTCGTCTTCTACGCCTACCCGGACCGTCTGCTCGTGCAGGCGATCTGGCACTGCGTGGAGGGCGCAGAGCAGGCCAAGCCGGGCGCCTTCCGTCTCGCCCGCTCGGGTGAGAAGCCGGTCAAGACGCCCTTCGAGTCACTGAAGCCCGGGGACCAGCCCTCCGTAGCCCTGCCGCTGTTCGACGCGCCGCCCGCCTCCGTCGAGGTCCTGGACGGCGTCGATGGGGCCTACGATCCCATTCGCGGGTGCTACGTGGTGCGCACGGACAACCCGGGCGGCTTCAGCTACCACTACTACGTGAATCCCAACCACTACGAGACCGCACGCTTCCGCCTCAAGAACGGTCCCCTATCGCAGACGGTCTACGTCTGCCATGCTACGCGGAACTCGCCCGGTTCGGTCGAGTGTGGCGTGGTGCTCGATGCCGAGGGAAACCCGCTCCCGATCAAGGTGCAGATCAGCAAGAACTTCTCCGGCGAGAAGGAGGAGCCGTTCTACAACCCCACCGACATCCCGTTCAGCGAGACCTTCTTCCCGGTCCACCTCGCGGCGAACGAAGTCCGCGAGATCACGAGCCTGCACCTCTACCAGAACTGGGGCAACCATCCGCTGAAGCAGTTCTCATCGCTGGGCGCGTGGATGGACTACTTCCACAGCAGCACGGGCGTCACGGAGACGACCTGTTTGGTGCCGTTCAAGTTCGGCGGGCTGCCCGGCGTCGCGATTGCGGACCTGCGCGCGATGAGCCAGCCGGTCTGGGAGAGCCAGCCGCAGCACGACAACGTCGCCGGCCATCGCTTCCTGATGGTCCGGTCTGAGGGCAAGTGGCACTACGCCGAGTACGTCGGCACGACGTTCCGCAGCACCGGGCCGAACTGGATGGACATCAGCCTCGACTACGTCTCCGACGACGGCGCCTTACGCGCGCGGCTGGACAGCTTCGAGCTGCCGCAGACCGACGAGTTGCGCAACTTCCTGCACCTGACGATCGAGGTGCTCAAGCCGCTCCGCATCGAGAACCTCGGCACGGACTTCCGCCTCCTGGACATCACGACCGCCATCCAGCGCCTCCGCTACAAGCAGGTCGCCTGGCAGAGCGACGCGGGCAAGGTGCAGGTGCGCGACGTGAAGGCCGAGGACGGCTTCGCCGTCGCCGGCGAGCCCCTCGGCGGCAGCTTCCCCTGGGCGACCGTCTACGGAGACAAGCGCGGCTGCAACAGCTTCGTCGTGCGGAGCTTCGCAGCGCGAATCGGCAGCGAAACGCTGGGCCCGGCGGTGGTCGCGCAGACGCACAAGTCCGGGGACCTGCAGCTCGCGCCTGACGGTCGATGGGGAGAGGCCGAGCTGAAGCCGGGCGACGTGGTCGAGGCCGACTTCTACATCATGCCCTATGGCACCGAGCAGAACGCCTACGAGACGCCCGAGCGCGATCGCGTGCCCTTCGGCGAGAACGCGCCTCGCATCACCAAGGTCAAAGCGGGTCGGAAGCTCGCGGAATTCCCGACGCGCGTGCAGGCCACAAAGAAGGGCAAGGCCGAGTTCTCCATGGCCGGCGGCACGAACCTCATCCCGGTCATCGTCGAGGGACTGCCTACCTACGAGCGCCCGCGCCTGGAGCAGCGCACAGCGACCGGCGAGTGGCAGCCCGTGCGCTGCGAGACGGTCGGCAGCGATGGCTACCAGGTCTTCGTGGATGAGGCAGGCACGTTCGGGTGCGTCTTCCTGGTGAATGCCGACGGAAATGAGCACACGTACCGCGTGGCCTTTGGCGAAACGCCGAAGGTGAAGGTCACCTGCGACCTTCAGCCCCCCGAGGCCGTCCTCGCGAATCTGGTCTACCTCCAGGCGCCGTGGATGACCAAGCCGGTGAATCTGCGCTTCCCCGAGACGATCATGTCCGACTTCGGCATCCACTTCATCGACCACGTGCGCGAGGACATGCCGGGCAAGACGCCGATCTCAAGCCTCGCCGACTGGCACGCCGGCCCCGGCGGCTCCTGGTGGTACGACTGGGCGCTCTCCGACGACTGCCGCTACGGCGGCATCGTCAGCCCCGGCGTCGATGACGTGACCTTCGAGTGCTGGTTCTATAACGGGCAGGACAAGCCGACCTGGGTGGACACGCAGTTCTGCCTGCGCCTCTGGGACGACCTCCTCCGCGACGAGACCGGCGAGCGCAGCTACATGCTCAGCAACGGCAAGTGGGTCCGCATGGCCGACACGGACCGGGGCAAGGGCCGCCGCGAGTTGAGCCACTACCCCTGTGTCGCCGGCCTGGACCTCCCTGAGCCAGCCGACCCGACCGGCTGGGGCAAAGCGGGCGTCACCTCCGACTACGGCCTGGTCGCAGCCCTCGCGCCGGATGGGAAGCACGTGCTTGCCATCGCTTGGCCGCACCCGAAGTCGATCCTCAGCAACTGGCTCATCCCCTGCTTCCACGCGGATCCCATCTGGCCCCAGTGCCCGCCGAAGCAGTCCGTCCGCGTGCGCGGGAAGGTCTACTTGCTGGAGGAAACGCTCAACGACCTCTTGGTGCGATACAAGCGAGACTTCGGCGAGGACGCGCAGCGGTAGAAGGGAATCAGGCCCGCTTACGTCGAACCAGTCCGCGTCGTGGCATCGGCGGCCTCGCCGATGCGCGCCGTCGCTCGGCCCCTACCGGGAGGTGCCCCAATGTCCCAGCCGCTGAGACGCCGTGACTTCCTCAGGACCTGCGCGGTCGGCGCAGGCGCCGTGGCCGTGCCCTACATTCTGCCTTCGGGCGCGTTGTCGCAGCCCTCGGCGAACGAGGTGACCGTCCGCGCAGTCATCGGCGTCGGCGGGATGGGCAACGCGCACCTGGGCAACCTCATCAACCGCTTCCAGGGCCAGAAGGACATCCGCCTCGGGGCGGTCTGCGATGTGAACCGCGCCCGCATGGAGGGCGCCCTGAAGCGCTGCCTGGACGCCGGCGCAGACACCAAGGGCTACACCGACTTCCGTGAGGTGCTGGACCGCGACGACATCGACGTGGTCTACGTCGTCACCCCACCCCACTGGCACGCGCTGGTCTCGATCGCGGCCTGCCAGGCCGGCAAGGATGTCTACTGCGAGAAGCCCTTCACGAAGTTCATTGCCGAGGGCCGGGCCGTAGCGGAGGCGGTCGATCGCTACGGACGTGTCTTCCACATTGGCACGGCCGGGCGCTACGGACACCGGGCATACCGCAAGCTGATCGCGAGCGGCCTCCTCGGCGCGCCGGTCCGCGTGAACATGACGCACCGCAAGTACAACTACAAGGTGAGGGAGTGGAGTGGGCGGACGGACCTCAAGCCTGAGCCGGTCCCGCCGGAGCTGGACTGGAACATGTGGCTGGGGCCCGCGCCGGTGAAGCCGCACAACACGGACCGCTGGAATGGTGGCCGGTTCCGGGGCTATTGGGACTACGACGGCGGCGGGTTCGCCGACATGGCCGCCCACTTCTTCGATCCCGTCATCTACTTCATGGGCTACGATGACACGGGGCCAGTCGAGATCGAGGCGGTCGCGCCCTGGCCCGCGCATCCCGAGGCGTGCGGCATGTGGGAGAGCATCACGTACACCTTCGCCGATGGCAACGTGATCTGTTGCACGAGCGGCGAATCGGGCAAAGAGGACCCGCCGGACATCCCCTGGATCGAGGGGCCGAAGGGCAAGGTCATGCAGGACGGCAAGACCGACCCGCCGGGTCTCTTCGACCAACTCGGCAGCGTCCCCGAGCCCCCGCCGATGCTCGACTGGGAATCGGCCCTCCGCGAGCGCAAGCAGCCCGGCGGCAATGCGTGGGTCTCGCACCGCGTCGCCTCGGTGCTGCACTTGGGGAATCTGGCGATCCGCCTGGGCCGGAAGCTGCGCTGGGATCCGGCCAAGGAGCAGTTCATCGGCGATGAGCAGGCCAGCCAGTTCGTGAACATCCCCATGCGTGCGCCGTGGCATCTGTGAGGTGACAGGTTACGGGTGACAGGTGATGGGAACGGCAAAGACTCCAGGGAACGGCAACTGGCGAGGATGGGCGACCGGGCTCGTCATCTTCGCGCTTGCCGCGGTAGCGGGAGGCAGCGCAGTGCCTCAAGACGCCCTCGCTGAAGCCCACGCCTGGGCCGAACGGGCCTTCGCCAAGCCTGGCGTGGCGCAGCCCACCGGCCCGGGCCTCTTTGTCGAGCAGAGCCGACACCTCGTCCTGCGGAACCGAAACTGGCAGGACTTGCCGCTGCGTCTGGGCGACAAGACCTACGCCCACGGCCTCTACATGGATACCCCAGCGACGGTGCGTGTGTCGCTGGACAAGCCCGGCGAGGAGTTCGCCGCCGAGGTCGGAATCGATCGTTTCACCCCAGGCGGCTCGGCGCGCTTCCACGTGCTCGTCGGCGGCGAGAGGGTTCTCACGAGCCCCATCTTGCGCGGCGGCGGCGACCCCCTGTCGATCCGGGTGCCGCTCAAGGGTGCGCGCGAGTTCACGCTCGAGGTGGATGACGCGGGCGACGGCATCGACTGCGATCAGTGCGCCTGGGGGAACGCGGCCGTGAAGTACGCCAACGGGACCTCTGTCTTCCTCGACGAGCTGCCGCTGTTCGCGAACCGAGGCAGCCGGCGGCTGACCGTGCCCTTCTCCTTCCGCTATGGCGGACGTCCATCGGACGAGTTCCTGGATCAGTGGGAGCTCGGGACGAGAGCGGACGCCGAGGGTGCGCAGGTTATCTCGCTCCGCGACCCGGCGACCGGCCTGCTGATCGAGTGCACGGTGACGACCTACGCCGACGCCGCCGCCGTGGACTGGGTCCTCCACTTCACCAACACGGGCCAGGCCGACACGCCCCTCATCGAGGATGTGCTGCCGCTCGATGTCGCGGACCTGCTGGGGACGCCCGTCCCGCCGGGCGCTGCTGTCCTGCGCTGGTCAAACGGCGACCGGTACGTGAACGATCAGCCCGATGGCGGCAGCTTCCTGCCGCATGACGAGGTGCTGCAGCACAAGGAGCCGCGCGAGTTCCGCAGCTACGCTGCCTTCAGCAACTTGCCCTTCTTCAACCTGCAGGCGCCCGGCGGCGGCTGGATCCTGGCGATCGGCTGGACGGGACGCTGGCGCGCCGAGTTCCTCCAGGACGTGCCCGGCACGCTCAACGTGAAGGCAGGAATGCAGGCGACGAGCTTCCGCCTGCAGCCCGGCGAGCGCGTCCGCACACCGAGGATCGTGCTGTTCCGGTGGCATGGCGACGAGATGAGCGCAGGCCACAACGCCTTCCGGCGCATGATGCTCAAGCACTACGTGCAGCAGCTTGACGGGCAGCCGGCGCTCCCGCCTATCGCGCACAACTCGGCGGCGACGGTCTACGTGCGGAACATGAAGCTGCCGAACGAGGCAAGCGAGCTGGCGCTGATCGATCGGATCAAGAGCCTCGGCTGCGACACCTACTGGATGGATGCCTACTGGTACCCGCAGCCCTGGCACCTCAACGTCGGCAACTGGTATCCGCGGCCGGAGGACTTCCCGCGCGGCTTGCGCCCGCTCGGCGATGCCGCCCATGCGAAGGGCATGAAGTTCGTGCTCTGGTCGCTCCCGCCGTCGGTTGCGCCCGGCACGCGCTGGGCCGACGAGTACCCGCAGTACCTCTATGGCGGCACGAAGGGGAGCGGCGGGCTCTGGCGGATGGGCGACCCGGAGGCGCGGGAGTTCCTGACGAACTGGGTGTGCGACCGCATCCGCGAGTGGGGCGTGGACATCTACCGCGAGGATGGGAGCGGGCTGCCGCCCGAAGGCCCGGAAGGGCGCATCGGCATCCCGGAGATGATGCACGTCGAGGGGCTCTACCAGTTCTGGAGCGACCTGCTGGAGCGTAACCCGGGCCTGCTGGTGGACAACTGCATGGGGGGCGGCAACCGGATCGACATCGAGACCAGCACGCGGGGCTTCTACCTGTGGCGCAGCGACCTCAACGACATCGGCGAGGGGCTGCGGGGCGAGGCCCACTGGCCGTACATGGCGCGGGCCGACCAAGTCATGGTCACGGGGCTATCGCTCTACGTGCCCTTCCACACCGGCCCGATCTGGGACATGCACCCGTACTGCTTCCGCAGCGCGATGACGGCGGGCATCTGCCTGTACGGCGACATCGACCGGCCGGGCTTCCCCGACAATCTCGCACGCGAGGGGATCGCCGAGCTGAAGGAGCTGCGGCCGCTCTTCCTGGGAGACCTGTACCCGCTGCTCCGGCTGACCACCGAGCAGACAGACTGGTACGCGTACCAGCTCGACCGCCCCGATCTCGGTCGGGGGTACGCGTTCCTCTTCCGCCGACCCGACAGCGACATCCTGATGATGGACATCACGCTCAAAGCCATCGACCCTGAGGCCCGGTACCGCGTCAGCGTCACCGGCGAGACCTACGAGCCCGGCCCGTGGAAGACGATGCGCGGCCGGGAGTTCGTGAAGCCCGAGATCATGATCCGCGAGAAGCCCGGCTCCGCACTGCTCCGTTACGAGCGGATCGCCGGCCCATGACCCACATCGAGGAGGAAGACCCCAATGCGAACCGTCACCTCGCTGCTCATTGTGCTAGCGCTGGTACTGCCGGCTTGCGTGCTCGCCCAGGACGTCGCCGACCTCGCCTCGAAGGCGGCCTCCAATGACGCCGCCGAGCGCCTGGCGGCCTTCGACGCCCTGCGGGGGATGGGCGCCGCGGGCGTGGAGGGCCTGCTGAAGCTGCTGGTGCCTGCCGAGCAGGGCGGCGATTCCGGCGCACGGATCGCGCTGCACGGTCTCGCGGTGCGCCTCTCCGCGCCCGGCGAGCCCGCCGCCCCTCGGGCTGCCTTCGCCAAGGCCTTGGGCGATTACCTGAAGACTGAGGCCGCGACCGAGTGCAAGCAGTTCGTGGTCATCCAGCTGCACATCTGCGGGAGCGCGGAGTGCGTGCCGGGGCTCGTGGCGATGCTGTCCGATGCCGACCTGGCGGGCGACGCCGTGCAGGCCCTCGCGGTGAACCCGAGCCCCGAAGCCGTGACCGCCCTCCGCGCCGCCCTCGCAACCACCGATGGTGCGACCAGGGTGCAGGTCATCCAAGCCCTCGGCCAGCGCAAGGACACGAAGGCCGTCCCGCAGCTGATGGCCCTCGCGCAGACCGCCCCGGATGAGGTGATGATCGCCTGTGTTTCCGCCCTCGGGGAGATCGGCGATCCGGCCGCCCTGAAGCTCCTGCTGCCCGCCCTCGATCGAGGGCCGGAGGACGACCGGGCGCCGGTGTACGAGGCCTTGCTGAGGCTGGCTGAGGGCCTCGTGACCTCGAACAAGGCCTCGGAGGCCCGCGCCGTCTATGTGAGGGTGCTCGCGGCAACGAAGACCCCCGCCGTGAGGCAGGCCGCGATCATCGGTCTTGGCAAGAGCGGGACGCCGGAGGATGCAGGCACGTTCATTGTATCTCTCACCGATGCCGACGCTCAGGTCCGACGCAGCGCCGAGGATGCGCTGGTCTCGCTGCCCGGCGAGCAGGCGGGCGTCGCGATCGCCGAGGCCACGCGCGCCGCGAAGCCGGAGACGAAGGTCGCCCTGCTCACCGTGCTCTCGCGCCGTGATGAGCCGGCTGGCAAGCGCGCGATCGAAGCGACGACCAGGGACGAGGACGTGAACGTGCGCGTCCGCGCCCTGGAACTGCTCGACCGCCTCACCGATCCGGCCGTTCGCGACACGATCCTGGAGGGCGCCAAGGCGGGGAACGGCGTGGCCGTTGCGGCATATGTCCGTCAGGCGGATGCTGTGCGCGATGGCGGCAAGCCCGATGAGGCGCGGCCGATGTACCTCACCGCACTGGAATGCGCCAAGACCGATGAACTCAAGAGCCTCGCGCTGTACGGCCTGGCAGGTGTGCCGCAGGCCGACCTGTTGCCGCTGGTCGAGCCCTTGCTGAATGCGGACGGCACCCGCGAGGCGGCCTTGCGCCTGTACACGGCCATCGCGTCGCGCCTCGCCGCCGAGGGCGATCAGGAGCGCGGCAAGCAGATGCTGCTGCGGGCGCTGGAGCTGGGCCCGTCGCGCGGGCTGACCGGCGAGATCGTGGGCAAGCTGCGCGGTCTGGGTGTGGACGTGGACCCCGCACATGCCGCCGGCTTCATCAGCAAGTGGTGGGTCATCGGGCCGTTCCCCGGCGAGAACATCGACGCTGACCTCCCGCCGGAGAAGGCCATCGACCTCGCCGCTCCCATCAAGGTCGGCGACCGCGAGCTGACATGGACCCAGCACCAGACCATCGACCCGATGGGGATCGTGAACTACGCCGCGCTGATGCAGCCGAACACGAACGTGACGGCCTACATGTACGCCGAGGTCACGGTCGAGCAAGCGCAGGATGTGCTCCTCAAGTGCGGCAGCGACGACGGGATGAAGCTCTGGCTGAACGGCCAGCAAGTCCACCGCGCGCCGCAGCCGCGCAGCCTGCGCGTGGACGAGGACTCGGTCGAGGCGCACCTCGAAGCCGGCGCGAACAAGGTGCTGGTGAAGGTGGTCCAGGGCGGCGGCGGTTGGGAGGCGTGCATCCGCCTCACCGACCGCAATGGCACGGCCCTCAGGTTCAGCCAGTAGCCGTCGCTGCGTGCTGGTTGCTTGGGGGTAGGAGGTCCGTTCTCGCAGGGCCGGGCATCGGGGCGAAGGTGCGTGGGTCGAGGCGTTGAAGAGGTGAGCGCTGCACACCAACAGCCGAGGCACCAAAGGCCATGGTGATCCGCCGGATCGACGAGCCGGATGTCGAAGGGACGATCGCCGTCTACCGCGCCGTCTACGGAGACGGCTTCCCCTTCCAGGAGTTCTACGACGCACGCTGGGTGAAGAAGGGTGTCTTCGACGATGACATTGCGTGGTTCGTGGCGGAGGACGACGATGGGATCGTCGGGTCTGCCGCCGTGATGCTCAACGTCGGCGATGCGGACGACCTCATCGGCGAGTTCGGTCGGCTGGTGGTGGACCCCGGGGCACGCTCGGGCGGGATTGGGACGCGTCTGATCGAACACTGCATCGCCTACGCGCAGGAGCGGGTGGAGGTCGGCTTCGCCGAGTGTCGCGTGGCGCATCCGGGAGCGCAGAAGATCCTGACGCGCTGTGGGTTTGCGCCGGTGGGTTTCGAGCCGCTGGCGTACAAGCTCGCGGGTGTGCGGGAGAGCGTCGCGTTCGTCGCGACCGTCGGCCCGAACGCCCTGCGACTGCGCAAGAACAACCCCCACACGATCCCCTGCGTGTACCCGCTGGGCTGCATGGCGCTGCGCGCGGTAGGCTGCGAGCCGGACCTGATCGCCGACAGCGACACGGAGGGCTACCCGATCGACGACGCCGTCACAATCGGTGAGCCGAGGGGCGAGTACGACTACCGCCTGCTGCGGATCGGCAAGGGTCGGGTCGCCGACCGCGAGGTCTTCGGAGGTGTGCGGCTGGAGTACGGGTTCCTGAAACTCGCGGCGCACAAGGCTCAGTACCTCATCGCCGAACGGGAGGGGCAGCCGGTCGGCGCCGCCGGGTTCGTCCACGACCCAATTGACGAGAAGGTGCGCCTTACCGAGCTGATCGCGGTGAGCGATGCCGTGAAGGGCGCGCTGCTGAAGGCCTTCGTGGAGCACGTCACCGCGGCGCATCAGCCCGCCTACGTGCAGGTGGACGTGCGGGCGGACTCACCGCGGATGCAGCAGAGCCTCTGGGAACTCGGCTTCGTGCCCGTGGCCTACTTCCCGGCGATGGTCTTCGAGTTGGTCGAGCGCCTGGACGTGGTGAAGATGGTGCGCCTGACGGTTCCGTGGGACCTGGGCCCCATTCAGATGATCGACTCGGTGGTCCCGTTCAAGGAGCTGGTCGAGACCACATTCTCAGAGCGCCACCGCGGCACGGTCATCACCGATGTCGCGCGCCGGGTCCGGATCTTCCAGGGGCTGGGCGACTGGGAGGTCGAGCGGCTGCGGGGCATCTGCCCGGAGAAGCGCTACCGGAGCGGGCAGCCTGTGTTCGCCAAGGGCGATCCGGGCCAGTCGCTGTTCATCGTCGTCGAGGGCGAAGTGCAGATCGTCGCCAACCACGAGAGCGACCAACCGCTCGCGACCGTCGGTCCCGGGGAAGTCTTCGGGGAGCTGGCCCTGGTGGACGGGTTGCCGTGATCGGCGGGCGCCGTCTGCACCGCGGACTCCACGCTTCTCGTGCTAGCGGCTTCCGACTTCCACCAGTTGACCGGCCGGCATCCGGCGATCGGCAGGACCGTGCTGCTCAACCTCTGCCGAACGCTCTCCTCGCGCCTGCGGGCGGCGGACGAGGCGATTGAGACGCTGCAGGGCGGATCGTAGGGGGAAAGAGGGGGACACCATCCCCATTTCGCAGACGTCACGGGCAATGGGGATGGTGTCCCCCTCTTTCCGGTCGGGCTACTTCACCTTCGGCGATCCTCTGCGGTGCAGCAGCATCTTGCAGCGGTCGGCGATGTGCTCGGCGGTGAGGCCGAAGGACTTCATCAGGACCCACGGGTCGCCGGACTCGCCGAAGCCGCAGGCCTGGCGTTCCGTCATCACAGGTAGGCATCCATTAGGTACAGCGTGGCCTTCTCACCCTTGCGCTGTAGGAGACGAAGGACATCGTCGAGCACGCCTCGCGCGCGTGCCTCACCGATAAGCGTCTTGACGAGTCTCTCCGTCTCCTCCTTGATCGGCCTCGTGCGTGCCAGTACTGCCCGGAAGCCGTCCGAGCTACGGCCAACTGCTGCCTGCTCCTCCGAGTGCGCAGCTGCCCATTTGCGTCCGGCAGCCGCGAACCGCCCAGCCAAGTCGGCGACCTCCTTGGGGGCTTCCTTCGGTTGCGGCCTCGGTGACGACGCACCAACGAGGTCGGTCGATCCACACTTGAGGCACTCCGGGGACGCGGAGAGGTTGACGAACCTGCTCCCCGCCGCCGCGGCGCGTGCTTGCATCGCGTCCTCCCAAGCCCCCTCCCGCTGACGTGCCCCGCAGTTGTTGCAGCGAAGCATGGGACCTCCGAGGAGCTTCTTGAGCCAGTTCATGGCCCTGCGGCCTCCTTTCCTTGCCCCCCTTGAGGCAGGTGACTGTCTCGCCATCGAAGGGTGGCGCACGGCGATGCGACCCGCGGCACTACCTCGGGACCTTCTTCGACGCCCTCCGGTGCAGCAGCATCTTACAGCGGTCGGCGATGTGCTCGGCGGTGAGGCCGAAGGACTTCATCAGGACCCACGGGTCGCCGGACTCGCCGAAGCCGCAGGTGCCGATCTGCTCGACGGTGACGGCCTCACCCGAGTCCACCCCGGCGGCAACCGCGCCGGCCACGAAGGCGCCGAAGCCGCCCGCCTGGTGCTCCTCGGCGGTAACGATCGCGCGGCAGTCCAGCGCCGCCTTCACGAGGGCCTGCTCATCCAGCGGCTTCACTGTGTGGATGTCCAGGACGCGGGTCTCGACGCCGAACTCGCTCTTGAGAACCCAGGCGGCGCGCATCGCCTCAGGCACCATCGGGCCGCAGGCGGCGATGCAGATGTCTTCACCCTCGCTCTCGTACTCATCGGCCAGGACCGTCTCGAAGGCATCAGCGAACTTCGGCGCCTCGCCCCGGAAGCGGATGACGTTCGCCTTGCCCAGCACGACGGGCGTGTCGTCCTTCGTGATGACCGGCGTCGCCTCGCGGGCGTAGCGGATGTATGCGGGGCCATCCACGTCCATGATCGCCTGCTCGGAGAGGCGGTCGGTGGCGACGGAGTCGGCCGGCACGACGAGCGTCATCTCAGGGAGGATGCCCATGAGGCTGATCTCCTCGAGCGACTGGTGCGTCGCGCCGTCCGGGCCGACGGAGATGCCGCCGTGCGCGCCGGCGATCTTCACGTTCAGGCCCGAGTAGCAGATAGTGGTGCGGATCTGGTCCCAGCAGCGGCCCGAGGCGAAGACCCCGTAGGTGCCGGTAACGGGGATGTAGCCCATCAGCGAGAGGCCGGAGGCAACCTGCATCATGTTCTGCTCGGCGATGCCGACGCTGAACACGCGATTGAGGCGGTCGGGGTGGTTCTCCTCGAACCCCGTGATTCGGATCGAGCCCGAGATGTCGGCGTGCAGCGTCACGACGCGCGGGTCCTCGCCGATGCGCTCCATGCAGCGACCGAAGCCCATCCGCGTCGGCTCCATCTCCGCCTGCATCGAGTCGCCCGCGTTCCACCAGTAGTCCTTCCCGAACTTCGGCACGAGGTCATCCACGGCCGCCGCCATGCGGTCGGCGAAGGTCTGCGAGTCGGCGATGAACTGGTCTACGAGCGCGGCAGGGAAGTCCGGCGCGCCGATGTCTTCCAGCGCCTGGGCGAGCTGCTCGCGCTTCGTGGTCGGCACGCCATGCCAGCCGGCCTGGTTCTCCATGAAACTGACGCCCTTGCCCTTGACCGTGTCGGCAATCAGGACCGTCGGCTTGCCCTTGACCGTCTTCGCTTCCTCGAACGCAGCGACGATCTGCGCCATGTCGTGGCCGTCGATGTGGATCACATGCCAGCCAAAGGCCGCGTACTTCGCGTCGATGGACTCGATGTCCATCACGTCCTTCGTCCAGCCGTCGATCTGCAGGCGGTTGAGGTCCACCACCGCGCAGAGGTTGTCCACCTTGAAGTTCGCGGCCGACATCGCGGCCTCCCAGACGCTGCCCTCCTGCTGCTCGCCGTCGCCCATCAGGCAGTACACGCGCCGGTCCTGCCCCTTGAGCCGAATCCCCAGCGCCGCCCCCACGGCGATCCCCAGGCCCTGCCCGAGCGAGCCGCTGGAGACCTCGACCCCCTTCGTCTTCAGTCGGTGCGGGTGGCCCTGGAAGGTGCTGCCGAAGCGCCGGAACGTCATGATGTCGCCGAGGTTGTAGTAGCCGCTCGCCGCGAGCGCCGCATACAGCGCCGGGGCCTTGTGGCCGGCGGAGAAGAAGACGAGGTCCCGCTCCTCCCAATCCGGCTTCTTCGGCGCATGCCGCGCAACGTTCAGATACAGCGCCGCGGCAACATCCATGATGGACAGCGACCCGCCCGGATGGCCCGACTTGCCCGAGTGAATCGCGCACAGCGCCGCCGCTCGCATCCACTTGGCCTTCTCGATCAGAGCGGACACGTCCAGGCACGTCTCCTGTCCCGTCTTGAGGTCAACCACTCCCATGAGTCTACCGTCTCCTTTCAACAGGCGCCCACGATGCAGGGGCGCCACGAAGTGCGTGGGTGGTGGAGCGAGAAGCGCAGTTCGACATGTGAGACGAGGGGACCTGCTGCGGGCGGAACTCAGGGGGCCGGCATGGTGAGATCCCCGGCGTCCGTCGTGCCCTCGGGTCCGACGATGAAGTCGTAGCGCACCGGCGCCCTCGTCCCGTCAGAGAGTTCCACGGAAAGGCTGTAGCGCACGCCTGGGATCAGCCCCTCGGCCCGCCACCGACCCTCAGCGTCGGTCCGGACGTAGATCCAACCACCCGGGTGGCCGAGCCGGCCCATGAGTTCCCGCTGCCAGTCATACGTGTCGAGCCCGCCGCCCCCAGCTACCTCGATGGGGAACTGTGGGCCCCCATAGACCCTCCTGCCAGGGACCGGCGTGCCCACCTCATCCAGCAGGCGGCCGGTGGCGGCCGCGGGGGGGAGGACCATGAGACCCGGCTCGACTTCCCAGTCGGGGTCGAGGCTCTCGGCGGCGACCAGTTGTTGCGTCGGGTGAATGGCAACGAACCACAGTTGGCCCTGCTGTGGCAGCCCAGTCATCTCCCACCAGCCGTCAGCGTCTGACCGGACGCCCTCGCTCTTCCCGCAGGCATACACGGTCGCGTTCGCTACTGGACGCTGGTCAGCGTCCAGCACGGTACCTCTGACCGTGCGGCCCGCAGGGTTCAGCACGATCGGCTCAACCTCGAGATCGTCCCCCCCCTGCATCGTGACCCATCGGTACACCTTCGTGCCGAGGTGGTAGAAGTCACCGCCCGGATGCACTCCCAGCCGCAGGCCGGCTGGCAGCGGCCCCCAGGCGAACTCGCCCTTCTCGTCGGTCTGGCCCGCCTCAACGCCCCACCCGAGGCCCTCAGGCCCGATGAGGGACCAGTTGAGGGGAACCGACGCCAGCGGCTTCCCATCCATGCTTACGACAGTGCCCTTCAGCCAACCGCCCGGGTTGAGTCTCAGCTCGATGTCCGTGTCCGGAATCTCGCCCTTCGGCAGCCACACAAGGCCGGCCAGCCTCCGCTCGTGGTGCAGCGCCAGCAATGGCCAGCGTCCGCTGTCTGAAGCGCTGGTGATCGGCAACTCGAAGCGGCCGTCGGCATCCGTGACCACCGGGAAGTGACTCTCAAAGGTCTTCTCCGACGCCGCAACCCCTACCACCGAGCCGACCCTCGCACCAGCCACCGGCTTGCCGTCCGTGTCGACGACCCGGCCCCTGACCGCCGCGCCCTTCGCGCCCTTGCCGAAGTCCAGGCCCTCGACGACCTGCTTGTCAGTCACGGTCACCCTCTGCTCGGTCGGTGTGACAGGGCGTGCCCCAGGGCCAAAGCGGTAGCAGCTCACCTTGCACGTGCCGGGGGGCACGCGGAGGGCATACGCACCCCCTTCATCTGTCCGTGCAGCGTCAATGCCTCTCTGGCTGTTCGCCAGGACCAGCGCCCCCTTGATCGGTTCGCCGGTCGCGCTGTCTCTGACGGTCCCCTTCACCACTGCTCCCTCAATCATCGCGATGTCGGCGTCGGCCAGGGTCTCCCCAGCCTTCACAGTGAACGGACCGATGCGAACTGCCGTCAGGTCCTTGGTTCGGCCCGCTCGCACGTTGTAGGTCCCAGCTGACAGACCGGTGAGCCGGTATGTCCCGTCCGCTGCCGTCTCCGTGGACCCCTTGTCGGAAGCGTCATCCGCGCAGAGCACGGTCAAGCCGGCGATCGGCTGGCCCTCATGCGTCACCCGACCAGCAATGACGGCCTCGGGTGCCAAGACAATGTCGCAGTTCTGCGTCTCCGCCGGAAGCAACTTACTGCCCATCCGAAAGCGCTCTCGCCCCTCCGCCGTCCCCTCAACGGTCACGCTGGCCGCTCGCGGCAGGTCAGCGATCGCGAAGCGCCCTTCCGCGTCGCTGATCGCCGTCAGCGGGCGTTCCGCGGAGAGGTAAAGCCGCGTGCGCGCGGCCTTGTCACCCTCCGGGTCGTCGGAGATCGGGACCGTCGCGGGCCTGTAATCGTCGGGCCAGCGGAGGGACGCGATCTCGACCCTCGCGCCTCCAACGGGCTCGCCATCGGTTCCCTTCACGGTCCCGGCGAAGGTCACCGGGTTCGCGCCGAGCTTCAGCTCGATCGCCTCGCCAGGCCTTGCCGCGATCCAGTCCAAGGCGAACCCGGGCTTCCGCGCCAGGGCGTAAACGGCGCGCTTCGCATCCTGGGGCTCCGCATCCGCCGTGAAGCTGCCGTCGGGGACGGTCCTAACCTCCAGCCTCCTCGGTCGCTGGTCCCTCGCAGTGTAGAACAGCAGCACCTGCGCTCCCTCCGCTGGCGCGCCGTCGGGGCCCAGCACGCGGCCCTTGATGGCAAACTCACCGGCTGGCAGCGTGGGCTGCGCGTTCAGAATGGGGGCTACGAACCACTGCGACAGGGGGAGAACGGCGAACGCCGTGAGGCCACGCAGGACTGACCGCATCACGATCCCTCCCTTGGGACGCACCGGCTACCAGTCCTGAAAACGCTCGGGCGGTTCGCTCGTTTCGCCGTTCGGCAAGGTGTGAGCGCAAACACAGCGGAACTGGGCAGTGCCGCGACGCACCAGCATCCGTCGACTCAGGGGGTTCTCACCATGCCCGCCAAGCCGAAGCTGACTGCCGAGGAACAGGACCAGGTCCGCCGTCTGAAGTGGTTCCGGGAAGCGCGCTTTGGGATGTTCATCCACTGGGGGCTGTACTCGCTGCTGGGGAGGCATGAGTGGGTGATGAACCGGGAGCGCATCCCGGTCGAGGAGTACGAGAAGCTCGCCGACGCGTTCAAGCCCGGGCCGTGGCCCGCGCGCACCTGGGCGAAGCTCGCCAAGGCCGCCGGGCAGCGCTACATGGTGATGACCACCAAGCACCATGAGGGCTTCTGCCTGTTCGGCAGCGAGCTGACCGACTACAACGCGGTGAAGCGCGGCCCGAAGCGTGACCTCGTCGCCGAGTACGTCGAGGCCGCCCGTGAGCAGGGGCTGCGCGTGGGGTTCTACTACTCGCTGATGGACTGGCACCATCCCGACGGCGCGAAGTGCAAGACCAACGAGAAGAGCCGCCGGCGGTTCGTGGACTACATCCACGGCCAGATCCGCGAGCTGCTGACCAACTACGGGAAGATCGACATCATGTGGTACGACGTGTCCTGGCCGCTGAACGTGGAAGAGTGGGAATCCGAGAAGATGAACCGGATGGTGCTCGAGCTGCAGCCGGACATCATCATGAACAACCGCAACCAGCTCCTCGGCGATTTCGGCACGCCCGAGGGGCACATCACCCCGGAAGCGCGCGCCTGGGAATCGTGCATGACCTTCAACGACGCGTGGGGCTACACGCCGATCGACACGAACTACAAGAGCGCGTGGAACGTGGTCGGCATGTTGCGCCAGGTCGCGGCGGGCCACGGCAACCTCCTGCTGAACATCGGGCCCGACCCCTTGGGCGGTGTCATCCAACCGATGCCGAAGATCCTGAAGCAAGTCGGCGCCTGGCTTGAGCGCTGGGGGCCGAGCGTCTACGACGCCGCCGATCCCGTCCACCAGGAGTGGCTGATCACCGGCGCCTTCACCCGCAAGGGCGACACGCTCTACTACCACTGCAACCGCTGGCCCGGGAAGGAACTCGCCATCGGCGGCCTGGTCTGCAAGATCACCGACGCGCGGATCATGGGCGGCAAGAAGGTCAAGGTCACTCAGGTCCGCGACCGACTCGTGCTCTCCGGCCTGCCCGAGCAAGCGCCCGACCCGCTCTCCACCGTCATCGAGATGAAGTTCACCGGCGAACCGAAGCAGCTCCTCGGCGCCGGTCACGTGCTGATCGGCCGGGACCCGTGGCGGAAGACCGAGAAGTGACGGCACGGCAGATAACCACGAAATACACGAGTGCGCTGGGCAAACTGGCAGTGGCTTGCGGGTGAGAGTCCCGCCCGGCCAAAGCGGTAGCGCGCAGGCCGGAACCGAGTCTTGCGGGCGCGGCGGTAACGCCGGGTCCGAAGCGTAGACAGGGGGCGTGACGGGGAACGGGTAGGTAGCTCCGAAAATCCGAAGGTCGCGGAGGCCGAGCGGTTTCGTGTCCGCGAAGGCAGCATGTGCTCCGCCGCGAAGCGAGGCGGGGTCGCTCCGCCGGAGTCTGGGACCGTTTCACGCACGCAAGGCCAGTGTCGGGACCCAGGAGGTCCGGCC